>PKWH01000091.1:0-16219 GCA_003131985.1 Acidobacteriota bacterium
CTGGGTATGAGCAACTACGTCATCGGCTGCCTGCCTGGATTCAAACGAGCGCTGGTTTGGTTCGGCGGGATTCATGGCGATCGCGTTCGAGGTATGCAACTAATGGCCTCCGCTGCCGAGCACGGACACTACCTTCAACCTTTCGCCAAAGTGATGCTGGCGCTTGCCTATGAGCGCGAACATCAGATGGATCGCGCGCATGATCTTCTCTCTCAGCTCGCCATTCAATTCCCTGCCAATCCTGTTTTTGCCCGCGAGATGGCGCTCTCCGCCAAGAAATAACGTATCGCTGTTTCTACCACTTCACGCGAACGCGATAGTCCAGCGTCGCAGTGCCGTTCTTTTCGACGGGAATCTCGAAGCTGATGGTTGTGGCATCCAGCTTCGTCCACTTGAGATTCGAATTCACCACCTCCCAATCGCCGCCAATCGGCTCGCGAGCCTCGACGGTTACAGGCACGTCCTTGTGATTGCGCAAGGTAATCTGGTATTCCATTTCATACAAATTATTCGCCAGCTTCTTATAGTCCAGTTGCTTGCGCTCGCAAACGATGTCGAAGGCGTTGCCCACGTAGATCTTCAGCGTTTCATCTTTGGGTGTGTGATCTATTCGGTCTTCGCCGACGAATTGGATGCCGCCTTTTGAATCCGCCTGATAAACACGCACCGTTCCCGCGGGCAGAGGCATGCCCAATCCGCCTTTCTCGTCGTTTTTAAAACGGTAGTACAGCTTTACCGGCTCAGGAATGGCGTTCCCGATCCCTTGTTGATTGTGGTAGTAGTACGATTGGCCCTCGACAAGGAGAAATTTCTCCACTGGCACGTTCGTTCCGGAAAGCAGGCTGATTTGCTTCGATTCGTTGTTCTGAATGCTGGTGCGCCGTCCGAGCGTATAAAGGTGATATTCAGACATGCCTTCCTGCTGGAATTGAGGCGGCGCCGCCATCGCTCGGTCCACTTTCGCCGCTGCACCCATAGATTCGATCGTGACTGGCCTCACTTGATGAATTTCGCCCGCCACGAGTTGAAGTTTTGCATTCACGAACGATGCACCGCTGTTGTTCGTTAGCGTCACCCAGCCATCAAGATCGCCGGTTTTTTCGTCGCGCGCAACTGTGAGCACGTAGTCTGCATTCCAATTCATGTTGTTTGTGAGATAGGACGCCTCAACCTTTTGAGATCCGGCGCCGGCATTATCAAGCGTCCATACGAGCGTCGGCCGGCTGTAAAGATTCCCGGGCAACTCGGAAAACCGGTACCAACTTGTGGGCATCCCCGTAACGATTTCATTTCCAATCTTCCAAACAGGTTCGTTGTTATTGTCGGCTAGCAGCAGAGCTTTCGTCTCCACCCACTTGGTCGAGTTGGCTTCCTCCTCGCCGCGCACGAGCGTGATCTCGCGTCCGACGTACTTTTGCAGGAGTTTCTGAGCATCGAGAAGGTCATATTCGTAGTTTTGTTCGACTACATTCAGCTTTGCCGGGTCAGTGAGCGAGCGGAAATGGACCGTAGCGGGCATGATCGAAGCCGCGACATCCTCGAAACGCAGCGGGAAAGTGCCAGATGCCAGGTGTAATTGCCGGACGTCGCGGATCAACGCGATGTTCGAGTTGTACACCGTTACGTTTAGATCGACCTGGTCCTTTTGGGTGGTGGTTGAAACTTCGACCGGCGCCGCGTGCTCAGCCGTCGCAGGAGCATCGGCGGGTTCTTGAGGTGTGGCATGGACCCTCGTAAAACTTCCAGCCGAAAAAAACAAAAACAACGCTGCGAGAGCGCGTGCAACTGATATTTCAAAACCGCGTGTGCGCATGGACTGTCTCCTCTGTGTGGAACTCGAGTATTTTCATTAATAATGGGCCGCGCAAATGCACAAATCTAATGCACAAATCCGTGGACGTAAGAAATGAGTTGTTCTGCCGGCAACAGAGAAAGATGATACCCGAACCGCGTGTTTGAGTTGCCTGAGGCTCGTAGCTCGCGTCCTGATATTAGCGACGGCTCGGCCGCCTTGTATTTCTCGGGCTGAAGACCCGCGCGCACTTCAGGACCTCGCAGAACCTGCTAATATCTTCGCGGAATGTTCAGCTGCCCGGAATGCGAGCAAGCTATAAACCAGGCCAGCGCAGTCTGCCCCTATTGCGGTGCAGACGTGACCAACGCGCCCGACGGCAGCGAATTCGCTAATGTCGGGGCACAGAACAAAAAAATAACACCTGCCCGTGTTGTGATTCTTCTCGGCGTATTTCTCGCCATCCTGGCGGCCACCGCGTGGTTTGCTTTGCCCTGGAAAATTTCGGGAACCCAGCCCGAGGCCGAAGGACGAGCGCGCCAGGCGCTCGGAGCTATTCAACAAACGCTGGCTGGATATCAGAACAGCGAAGATGGTTTCCCATCATCTCTGGAAGGTCTGGGAGATCGTGTGAGGTTCGAAGCAGAAAGAGCGCAATCCGCGCACTACATTGTGCAATACACTCCGGGCAAGCCCGATGCGAGCGGCCACCTGAAGAGCTACACGCTGACCGCGCGCGCGGGAAATTTCGGCTACATGAATTTTTATACGGATGAGAGCGGAATAATTCGGGGCACGAGCGAGAATCGCGCTGCGACGGTGCAAGATCCTCCGATCAAGCCGGAGATGTAAGACCTTCCTGATGTACTTCGCCGCGTGGCAGCCTTGAAGTAAAATCAATGGTGATGGAGAAATGTATCGCTAGACGCAAATATTCGATTCTTCTGACCGCCGCGCTGCTCGCGGCTCCTGTGTTTGCCGGCGAAATCGGCGCTTCATCCTGCACATCTTTGAGTTTGTGTCCGTGCTCGGATGTTGCGACTACTTCTATTTCCGTGCAGCAAAGCAGTATGCAGGGCATGGGTCAAAACGCCGGACAAATGACCATGTCCATGCCGAATATGAATATGGCAGCCCCCGCAACTTTCATCGAAGAGATTCTTGCTCACTCAACTGCAGGAACGACCGCCGCACCCAATTCAACTCCGCATGACATGCTCATGGCGCAGAAGGGCGCATGGACATTTATGTTTCACGGTGTCGGGTTCCTTAATTCGCAGCAGCAAACCGGCCCGCGAGGTGCGGATAAAGTTTTCGGAACGAGCTGGTTTATGCCCATGGCTCAGCGCGATCTGGGCAACGGAACTCTCACCGTTCGCGGCATGTTTAGTCTGGATCCGGCGACGATCACCGACCGGCAGTATCCGGAGCTTTTTCAAGTCGGCGAAACGGCATTCGGCAAACCCATCGTGGATGGCCAGCATCCACACAACTTTTTCATGGAACTCGCGCTGCTCTATGACTGGAAGCTGGCTAAGGATACGCTGCTGTCTTTTTACGCGGCGCCGGTTGGCGATCCGGCCATTGGCCCCGAAGCATTTCCCCACCGCGTTTCCGCCAGCGAGGACACGTTGGCGCCGCTCGGTCACCACCTGCAGGATTCCACGCACATTGCCGACGACGTAGTGACGTTGGGCCTGGCCTACAAAATTGCGCGCATCGAAGTTTCCGGATTCCACGGCCGCGAGCCCAACGAGCATCGCTGGGAAATCCAGGCCGGCGCAATCGATTCCTGGTCTGCGCGATTCACGCTGAATCCCACGAAAAACTGGAGTGGCCAGTACTCCATCACACATCTCACGAGTCCGGAACAATTGTTCCCAAGCGAAGACACGCTGCGAATGACCGCGTCGGTCACGTACAACAGGCCGCTTCGTGATGGCACTTGGGGCAACTGGGCCACTACGCTCGTGTGGGGCCGCAATCGAAATTCACCGGACGCAGAAATCTTTAATAGCTACCTGGCGGAGAGCACGGCTCGATTTGCGAATCACAATTACGCTTGGACGCGGATCGAAAACGTGGATCGCACGAATGAGTTGCTACTCGGCGAAAACCCCATTCCGCCCGGATTTCAAGAACATTTTCTGGCGCGCATACAGGCATACACATTCGGCTACGATCACGAATGGAATTTTATTCGCCACGTCTCGACTGCCTTTGGCGGCCAGTACACTCTGTACACGGCGCCTCCGTCACTCGACTCGGTTTACGGATCCCACCCGATGGGAGTTCTCACTTTTCTGCGTTTTCGCGCAATACCTTCTGAGAAATAGTTGCTTCCATCTGTTTGTGACGGCAGCTTGAGACCCCGACAGAGATTCCGCGACATTCAAGTCGGACCCATAGAAATCTTGATGCTATACTAGCGCCGCAGGCCGTCTGCCGAATAACCACTGGAATCACCACGGAGAGGTGCTGGAGTGGCCGAACAGGGCTGCCTGCTAAGCAGTTATCCTGGCAAAACCGGGATCGGGGGTTCGAATCCCCCCCTCTCCGCCGAATTCGACATCACAGATCCCCGCGAGCGCCTCGATGCCGTCATCTATTGCTAATTCGCCTTTAGCGTTGCCGGTCGTTTGGCAACGCTCTGCGCTGCTAAGTCACTGAAACACCTCCTCGCGAGTTACGATGACGGCCTATCGCTGGGCTTGCAACTTTTTGTTAGTCGCTATAATGTTAGGGCGACTATCGAAAGTGGGCCAAGCAATCCAAGCAGCATAGCAGGAGGAAACGCATCATGCGTTCCGCAAAGACCTCCGCAGCGCCGTCACTTCGACAAGGACCAGTCAGCGGCGGCGAAGCCGAAGCGGCTAGGACACTGCGTGACCATCCTCCAAATCGGAACGCGCCGGTGATTGGCCTTCGGGAGCGCAAGAAAGCGCGGCTGCGCCAACAAATTATCGAGACTTCTCTGCGAATGTTTCGGGAGCGCGGTTACGACAGCACCAGAATCGACGACATCGTTCAAGCCCTGGACATCAGCCAGCCAACTTTTTTCCGTTACTTCCCCAGCAAGGATGCGGTCTTGCGCGAAGTGGGACGCCGCGCTTTTGCCCGCCAGGCCGAGCGCCTCAAATCCGAGTTATCCAGCAAAGCCACCACGGCTGAACGCCTGCGGCGTTTTTATGAAACTCTGGCCAAGGTAACGGAAGAGGGTCGTCCGCTATGGCAAGCGGTGATTGTCGAGGGCGCGATGGATCCGATTCGCTCGCCGGAATTGCGTGGTCCCGAAGAGGCTACAGTGAGCCTGCTTCGCGAGATCATCGCTCAGGGGCAGAAGCGCGGCGAAATCACGCGCGCTTTCCCCGTGATTCACCTCGCCGAGTTCATGGAAGGGCTTTTCAACACAGTTGTCCGCCAATGGGCAGTGGATCTTCACGGACCACACACGTTGGCCGACCGCGTGAACAGCGCCGTCGAATTCTTTCTCCGCGGCGCAAAATCATAGCGCACCACTTCTCCCGAGGCCGAACAGGAGTCTATCGTTCCGAGGCAATCGCTTTATGCAGTGACACAAAATCACTTGCCGTAACTTTCCTTACTGCACTCTGAGGTTCAACCAATGAAGGCTGCTGTCCTGCATGATTTCAAGCAACCACTGACGATAGAGGAAGTCGAGCGCCCGAAACTCCACGACGATGACGTGCTCATCAAGGTGGAAGCCTGCGGCGTGTGCCATTCCGACTTGCATGTAGCGGATGGCGACTGGACCCAACTGGCAGGCATCGTGAAAAAGCCTGTGATACTCGGGCACGAAATCGCCGGGAGCGTCGTTGAAAAGGGTGCGGCGGTGAAAAACCTTCAAATCGGCGATCGAGTGGGCGTCCCCTGGCTCCACTGGTCGTGCGGTGAATGTGAATTCTGCCGCGAGGGAAACGAAAATCTGTGTGTGAAGCAGAAGATTACCGGCGTCACGGTGGACGGAGGCTTCGCGGAATTTGTGAAGGCCCCGGCGAGTCATGCAACGAAGATTCCGGAGAATCTCTCCTTTGTCGAGGCGGCGCCACTGTTCTGCGCTGGGGTCACGGTCTATCGCGCGATAAAGCATGCGAAGATTTCGCGCGGCCAACGCCTTGCAGTGTTCGGCATAGGAGGCTTGGGACACATCGCTGTCCAGATCGGGCGCGCTTTGGGAGCGGAAATTACTGCGATCGATATTTCGGATGAAAAGTTAGCTCTCGCTAAATCGCTCGGTGCTTCGAACACCCTTAATGCCGCCTCCACCGACGTGGTAAAGGCGCTGCGCGGCAAAGGTGGAGTCCACGTGGCGCTTGTGGCTTCGGCGGCTACCGCGGCCTACGATCAAGCATTTTATTGCTTGCGGCCAACCGGAACCCTACTGGCGGTGGGCTTGCCGGCAAGAGATATTTGCTTTCCGCCAATCATGATGGCCGCCGGTGAAGTCCGCATCCAGGCGAGTGCGGTAGGTACCCGGCAAGACCTAACCGAGATTCTGGCTATGGCAGCAGCCGGAGAAGTTCGCTGCTTAACCGCTACGCGCCCACTCGCGCAAGCAAACCAGGTTTTGGATGAACTGCGCCATGGGAGGGTCCCCGGCCGCGTCGTGCTCACCTGCCCCTAGAGCCCCTTATTTGGGAATGCCATTCCGCCAGAGTTCATTAAGCCGGTGCCCGGCTGTTGCTAGAGTAGTACACGTTAACTAGCTTCCCCGATTCGACAATCTCGCCTTGACGTTAGTTTCTAAAATGTGATATGGACTATCAAAATTTTGGATGTCCGACGCGCGGGTCGGGGCTTTGATGGTTTCGAGGATAGGTTTCGGATTTGGGTGCAAGAAAGATTTGCACCCGCTCGCGTACGTCTTGGGTGCTGTCAGGAGGCTCTATGAAGTCAAAACTACTCGCCGGTGTTTTCGTGTTCTTGGTTTGCTTGCTGTTCCTCAATCCGGCGGCTTACGGGCAGGGCGTCGGCACATCCGGAAGCATCAGCGGAACCGTGACGGATCCGCAGGGTGGCGTTCTCCCGAAGGCGAATATCGTCGCCACAGAAACAGCGCGAGGAACCCAATCCTCGGCCGTCAGCGACGAGACCGGCCAGTATCGGCTGACAGGCCTTCTGCCGGGTACCTACAGAGTTACAACCCAGCTCGACAGGTTTGAGACGCAGGCTATGACGAGCGTTGTCGTCAACGTCGGACAAACTGTCATCCTTGATTTCCACCTGAAACTTGCCTCAACCGCACAGACGGTTGAGGTCACCGCCGTGCCTCCCGTGGTGGAAACCGAAAGAGGGAGCCAGGCGAACACGATCACGGAACAGTACATCGAGGATTTGCCCATCGACCGGCGGGATTACCTCACCTATACCCTATTGTTGCCCGGCGTCTCGGATTCTACGCGGCTGGCGGATGACCAGGATTTTCGGGTGAAGCAAACCCCTCAAAGCGGACTTTCTTTCTACGGAAGCAATGGCCGGGGAAACAGCGTCACAGTTGACGGCGGCGAGGCTCAGGACGATGCCGGTGGCGTTCGACCAACGATTAGCCAAGACGCCGTCCAAGAGTTCCAAGTGAATCGAAGTAACTATGCGGCCGAGTACGGCGGTGCGAGTGGCGCCACAATCAACATCGTGTCGAAGTCAGGCACCAACGATGTCCACGGGAACCTTTTTGGTTTTTTCCGCAACGATGCCCTCGACGCGCGTGATCCTTTTGCCTTCAGCCAAGCGCTTCAGCCAGGCCAGGTGTTCGATCCCACCCTGCCCGACTCGTTGGGTTCGCCCACCAAGAACTCATTGGGACGCTATCAGTATGGAGGCAACGTAGGACTGCCCGTGCAGAAGGACAAGACTTTCTTGTTCGTTGCCTTCGAGGGTCTGCGCCAGGATGCGCAGAACGCCGTTCCGCTGCTGACGAATACGAATATTTTCCGGACGACCTCAGACCAAGATCCGATTCTTGCCCAGCTGACCGCGCAAGGGAACGGGGTATCGGTGCCATGTTTCACCAATACCGCTCCCGCGCCTCCGACATTCTTACCCGCTGCCACTTGCGCTCAAGCGCTCGGGAGCTTGTTGACCGTGAGCCAATCCACGGGCTTGACGCCGGGCCAAACGGCCCTCAACAGCTACCTTGTAAACACGTTCGAGACCAACGGCGGCCTTTTCGATTACAACACGCGGCAGTATCTGGCGTCAGCGCGGTTGGACCACCGGATCGGCGAAGCCGACCAACTCTCCGTCTCTTTTCGGTATTCGCATGACCTTGAGCAGAATCCGGACGTGCAATCCCTGACCGGATTTTCCGCAGGCAGCTCGATCCACAACTATGACGATAATCTCCAGGTATCCTGGTTCCACGAATTCAGCCCGAGAACCCAAAATGAGTTCCGGGTTCAGTGGAACTACGATAGCTTCGACGTAATCCCGAACGAACCCGGTCAAGTGGGAATCCAAATTGCCGGATTCGCAAACAACCTGGGAACCAACGTCTTCCTCCCGAACCTAACAATTCTCCGGCGTTATGAATTCGCTGACAACGTAACAATGGTACGCGGTCGCCACACCATTAGGTTCGGCGGCTCCGAACTCCTCCGCGGAAACCACACCGAGTCACACACGTTTCTGCCGGGCAGGTTTGTGTTTGGATCACTTCCAGGAGTCGCCGTGAGCCCTTGCTTCCTGCCTACAGCCGAGAATGCCTGCGGAGTCACCACTGGCGGGGCCGACATTGACTCGCTACAGGCGGCCTCGCTTGGGCAGCCCGTCCTTTATCAGCAGGGCTTCGGCAACCCCGATTACCCAGCGTACACCCGGCCGCTGACGGGCCTGTATCTGCAAGACTCCTGGAAAGTAACGTCCAATTTCACCTTGAACTACGGTCTGCGCTATGAAATCGACTCGCAATATCTCCCGCAAAGTACCTACTACAAAGACTTCGCTCCCCGAATATCGTTCGCGTGGGATCCATTCAAGGATCACAAAACCGTAATTCGCGGCGGCTGGGGTATATTCTACGGACCCATCGACGCGCAGATCTCACAGGTCGATTTGAGCCTTGGCGTCCTGAACAAGAATCGCAGCACGGTCGAGAACCAGCACAACAAGTCGCAAGTCCCCGATCAGGTCAACAACCTGATCAATACTTGCGGTCTTGGATTCCCCGGCGTTCCCATCTTCCCCGCGAACCCCAGCAGCACCAGCCCGTGCACCCGATTCATCTCCATCTATGCGGATCCGATCAACGCTACGGGTCTTCCGATTGGCAATTCTGCCGCCGTTTTTCAGGGGCTCTTCGCGCAGGGATTAATTCAATGCACCACTGCGACGCCAGGCAACAATGCCTGCATCACGCCGGCGGACGTGGCCCCGTTCGGAATCTTCGTCGCCAACAGCGGACAAGTTGCACCGGTGCAGGCGTTCTTCAGCAATCCGCCCAACTACAAGCCGCCGTATTCGCAACAGGCGTCGCTTGGAATCGAGCGGGAAATCACGCCCGGCTTCTCCATCGCAGTTAGCGGAATCTACTCCCACACGCTCAGGCTGCCAGTTGCCATCGATACGAATCTTCTCGACGCGCCGTTCAGCACCATACCATTGGCCAATGGGCAGATAGCTACCTACCGCAACTGGAACACGAGTGCCGTTACCGACCCAGCCGCAGGCTTGCAAACCTCAGGCCCGGGCGCTGGCGGCGTTTACCCATGCGCGGTAACTTTAAATGGCCTTGGCCAGCCCGTTTCGTCCTGCTTCGCGAATGTGCTCGTGGCCCAGAATAACCAGTACACTGCGGCTGCGTCGGCCCTTTACGAAGGCCTGATTTTGGAGGTCAAGAAGCGCTTCAGCGATCACTTCACCATGTTCGGAAACTACACATACAGTAAAGGGTTTGACACCTCTACTGATTTCAACACGGACTACGGCCCGCAGGATCCAACGAACCTAGGTCTGGATCGAGCTCTTTCTGAGTTCGACGAGCGGAACAAGGTGGTAGTGGCCGGAATCTTCGACAGTCCGTGGAAACGAGCGGTCCTTTCAGGCTTCCAACTCTCTCCGATTTTCCAGTACCACAGCGGGCATCCTTTCAACCTGCTGGCAGGAACGGAAGTCAACGGTGACGGTCACACGACTAACGAGCGGCCGATCGGGGCTAATCGCGATACCGGCCTTGGTCCAAACTACATTGACTTCGACATGCGCTTGACCTGGCAACACAAACTGGGCGAGAGGGTCAACATGATACTCACCGCGGAGGGATTCAACATCGCGAACCGCACGAATTTTGCCAGCGTCAACAATGAAGTAAGCCCACTGTTCGGCCTTCCCACGAACGTCGGCGGAGGCGGGAACACCACGTTCAACGTTCATGGTATCAAGCCCGGAACTGTTCTTCCCGACGGTAGCATTGCGACGTCGAGCACGCCCTTGGGCTTTACTTCTGCGCTTCCAAAACGTGAAGTTCAGCTGGGAATTCGATTCGCCTTTTAATCGATTGTGAACGTTAAATTCTGATGGGGATTGAATCGTTCCGGGTACCGCGAGGCCGGCGGGAAAATGAATCAATCTTGAAACCAAAGTGAGGCTCTATGAGTTCCTGGACCCTGTCGGTGTGTCGTTTAATGTCTTCGCGCGTGGGCCGCGGTTCCTGCAGATTATTGTTAGTTGCGGCGCTAATCGGACTGGCAGTGCCAGCCAGTTTCGGACAAACTTCCTATTCTACCGGGACCTTACGAGGGACGGTGCTGGACCCACAGGGGGCAAGTATCGCTAATGCCGCCTTGACGGTGACAAACACGGCCACTGCCGTGGTCGCAACGGCGACATCCTCGGCGGAAGGAACTTACCAATTTCTCGCACTCAACCCAGGCACCTACGATCTGCAGGTAGTTGCGCAGGGATTTGAGAAGTCGGTAGCGAAGGGCTTGGTTATTACCGTCGGCCAGGTCGTAGTGTATGACCCACACCTAAAAGTTGGTTCGACAACCGTCTCGGTGGAGGTAACCTATAATTCCGCACCGCTTATCGAGGTCGAACAATCTCAGCAGGCCAATACCATCAATACACAGCAGGTTGAGAACCTCCCCAATGTGAGTCGGAGTTTTACCGCATCGATTTATACGTTGCCGGGCGTAACCAATTCAAACGCTCCCGCGATTCAGGATCCCAACGTCGGAACCGGCTATCTTTCTTCCGGGTTTTCCATCGGTGGAAGCACCGGACGTTCAAATTTATTTACGATTGATGGTGGCGAGGACGACTACGGCTCAGGCGCTCTGCGCGTCGTCAACGTACCAATAGACTCAATACAGGAGCTCCAGGTCAATCGCAATTCGTTCGGAGCGGAGTTTGGATTTACTTCTGGCACAGCCATCAACATCATCACCAAGAGCGGGACGAACAATTATCACGGAAGCGCCTACGGTTACTTCCACGACCAGAGCACGGATGCCGCAAACTTTTTCAACGGTTTCGGTCCGGATCCGTCCAGCAAACCGTTCGAGCAGAATGCAATTTTTGGCGGTACCTTCGGCGGTCCTATCAAGAAAGATAAACTTTTCTTTTTTACCTCTTTTGAGAAGCAGAAGCTCGACAATCCGGTGTTGACGAACCTGCTGGGCACCGCCGAAGCGCAGGGAATTTCGGCGCAACCAAACGGATTCAACCCTGGAACCGGCCTGTGTCCGAATCAAATTCCGCCGGCAGGGCAAGCTCAGCTGGTCACGCAAGCCTGCTATTTATCGCAGCTGGCCACCGTAGGCGGCCCCCTGGCGCCCCTGGGCGCCGGCTTGATTGCCTCGCCAGTATTCAATCCGCTGGAAGATCCGATCTTGAACGCCTTGATCGCTCCGAATAGCGGCACGTTCGACGGCAATACGAGCGTTGTGCAAGCGGCGCCAAATCAAAATGGCCGACTCAACAATTGGGTAAGCAGGGTAGATTTTCAGCCTGATCAGAAAAATTCCCTTTCGTTGCGATTTTCTCTGGCCCACGAACAATATACTGTCACCGGACCGGGCGGTGAGCAGCGCCCCTACTCAACCACCCTGCAGTTTCGAGACTACACACTCACCGGCTCCTGGACCCACATTATCAATCCGAACTTAGTCAACACGGTACGCGTGCAAGCCGTACCTCACGACACTGCCGACAACACTGCGCCACTTCCAGGCCGAGCTGAAATAGGCCTGGGCAGCCTTGGCCCCGTGGGAACTCCGTTCGCCTATCCGTACGACGCGACTCAGAATCGCTTTCAATTCGACGAAAACCTTTCGTGGGTCAAAGGCAAACACGATTTTAAGTTTGGCGGGTCCTACCGGCCCGACCAGTACAAAGTATTCCAACAACTATGGTTCGGTGGCCAGTATAACTTTCTTGATGGAGCCATTCCTCTCATCGATATAGTGCCAGCCCCGTTCCAAGCTGGACTGGAAGCCTACAATTTTGCGCAGGGATACCCGCTGGGCGGACCGCCCTCCACTAACCTGACCGCCACGGAGTCCTACGTTGCCGGTATACCTGGGAGTTTGCTGCAAGCGAATGGCAACGGTCAGGTAAATATCTGGAATCAATATCTGGGGATTTTTGCCCAAGATTCGTGGAAGGTAACTCATAACCTCACCATGAATTACGGATTGCGCTTCGACTACGATCATTCCGCAAACCCGGTTCCGAGCAGCGCGTACGTCTCTCCACGCTTAGGATTTGCCTGGGATCCCAAGGGTGACGGAAAGACGGTTGTGCGCGCGGGAGGCGGTTTGTTCGTTGCTCCGGTAATTTTTCTCGTGCCTTTCTACCTCAACGAACTGGGTACCAACGGGCTGCACACCAGCTTGGGCTTGCAAACCATCACCGGTCAGCCGATTCAACTGCTGACTGCAACAGCAATCGAGCAAGGCTTGGCGACACTCCAAAATCCCAATCCAGCGTTGAACGCGGCGCAGCTTGCTGCGGCTGGCATCGTCATCCAGCCGCCGGGACCGAATCAGGAGAACGGTGTCTTCTACACAATCTCAAACAACTTCAAGCCCCAATATTCCATTCAAAGCAGTCTCAGCGTTGCCAGGGAAATAGCTCGCGATCTGTCGGTCGAAGTTGGGTACCAATACTATCGCAACGTGCATATCCAACAGAACCAGGAAGCCAACTACGTTCAGGACCCCGCGCTCCCTGTCGATCCCTTCGTTGGACCTTTCTACATGCCCAAGCCAGGTTCGACGGCGGGCGAACCGAACACTCAAATCTTGCAAAACAATCAATTTGCGTCTATTGGGAGCGGTACCTATAACGGCCTGACCGCGTCCCTTACCAAACGCTTCTCGCACGGCTTGCAATTTCAGGCGAACTACACCTTCAGCAAAGCCATGGACAATACCAGCGATTACAGTTCGCTCAGCACTCCCTTCCGGCCCGATCTGGTCGCCGCAGACCGCTCCCTTTCTGACTTCAACATCACCAATAATTTCGTGGCCAACGCCGTGTACACCACTCCTTTCCACACCGACAGCGGAAGCTTCTTGGCTAAAGCCTTCGCGAATGTTTCGGTTTCGCCGATCGTTTACGCGCGAAGCGGTCTTCCCTTCACGCTACTCGTACCTGGAATCGAGTCCAACGGCGCGGGAAACCACATTAGCGAAGCTCGGCCGTTTAACGAAGGGCGCAACACCGGGATTGGGCCGGGATTCGTAAGCTGGGATATGCGGATATCGAAAGCGTTCTACATTAAACGAGAATCGGGGATGCGGCTTGACGTGATTGCACAGGCGACTAACCTGCTCAACCACACAAACTTCAGCGCCGTGAACAATATTTTCCCGAATACCGCCGTCGTTGATCCGGTCACCGGTCTCACAACCTCAGCTGAAGTCTCGACACCTGAGGGAATCGTAAATCTCCTGAACGGGCCGTACAGGTTTAAGGGCTTCGTGCCGACCTCCGCCGATCAGCTGGCAGGGCCGCTGGCATTTCGCTCCGCGAACCCGCCGCGCCAGCTCAGCCTCGGGCTCCAATTCGCGTTCTGACGCGTGCCTACGCACGATTTAGTGAACGCTTGTTTAAAGGAAACGAATGCTGTCACCCATGTTCGGCGAGTTTATGGGCACCATGGTTCTGGTGCTGCTCGGGAACGGTGTAATCGCCGACGTGGTTCTGTCGCGTTCCAAAGCAGAAGGCGGTGGATGGATTTCGGTGTCGACCGGATGGGCCATCGCAGCCATGGCGGGTATCTTCACTGCTCTAGCGTGTGGAAGCAGTGACGCCCACATCAATCCTGCCGTAACGCTGGGCGTGGCAATCGCTAGTGGGAATTTTTCCAAGCTAGTACCGTACATCAGCGCCCAAATGTTGGGAGCATTTGTCGGGTCGGTTCTCGTCTGGCTTCATTTCCTGCCACATTGGGCTGCCACGCCGAACCCTATCTTAAAGCTGAGCTGCTTCTGCAGCCATCCATCCATTCCCAACAAAGTAACCAATCTCGTCAGCGAAATTATTCCCACGACGTTGCTGGTGTTCGTTGCAGTTTGCATTCTGACGCGCGCCAATTTGCCTGCGGGCTTTGGCCCGGTTCTGATAGCCGCGCTGGTGTGGGGACTCATACTCGCGCTAGCCGGGCCAACAGGCACCAGCATGAACCCGGCGCGTGACCTCGGATCGCGGATCGCCCACGCGGTTCTTCCGATCGCGGGCAAAGGCAGCTCCGATTGGGGCTACGCTCCTATTTCGCTGATTGGCACGCTAGCGGGTGGCGCGCTAGCCGGTTTCGCCATACGCCTTTTGCACATCTAGGCTATCCGCGAAAGTAATTGAGACGGGCTAGCAAGTACTCGAGCGACGCGGGTCGCGCGCCTGCCGTTAGCTGCCGTGAAGCAACACTTGGATAGCGTCAGCAAGGAGCGCCGCGCTTGGCAACAGTTCAGACCGCTCGAGGCCCCGTGGATTCGTCGAAGCTAGGCACCACACTGATGCACGAGCACATTTTCGTCCTGGATACTGAAATCCAACAGAACTACCCGGAGGAATGGGGTAGCGAAGAAAAACGTGTTGCCGACGCCGTTACGCGCTTAAACGAACTGAAATCCCGTGGAGTGGATACCATTGTCGACCTCACAGTGCTGGGTCTAGGTCGATTCATCCCTCGAATATTGCGTGTTGCGAAACAGACGGAACTCCACATCATCGTCGCAACCGGTATCTACACGTATCGAGACCTGCCTTTTTATTTTCATCTGCGCAGGCCTGAGGGGACGGGCGGACCTGAGCCAATCACGGAAATGTTCGTTCGGGACATCCGCGACGGCATTGCGGATACCGGCGTCAAAGCGGGAATCCTGAAGTGTTGCACCGACGAGCCCGGGCTTACTCCCGATGTCGAGCGAGTTCTGCGTGCCATTGCGCATGCCCATAGGCAAACAGGCGTGCCGATCTCGACGCACACGCATGCCGGCCTTCGCAGGGGACTTGATCAGCAGCGCATTTTTCGTGAAGAGGGCGTGGATCTGTCGCGCGTGGTGATTGGGCATTCTGGAGACACCACCGACCTCGACTATCTGGAGGAATTGATTCGCAACGGTTCGTATATCGGGATGGACAGGTTCGGTGTCGACGTCATTTTGGATTTCGAGTCCCGCGTCAACACCGTTGCCACCATGTGCGAGCGAGGGCATGCAAACAGAATGGTGCTCTCTCACGACGCCATGTGCTTTTGGCATTGGCTGCCGGAAAGCGTCATTCCGACCGCCCTTCCCAACTGGCACTACCTGCACATCCACAATGACGTGTTGCCTGCGCTGCGGCGGAAGGGAGTCAGAGAAAACCAGTTGCGGACGATGCTGGTAGAAAATCCAAGAAGGATTTTCGAGCAGCAGAGCACGTACTAAGCGAACTGCCGTTCGCGGTACGTCTGGAACTAGCGTTAGTTACTAACATGTGTTATAAACAAACGTTTGTCACTAAGAAGGAATTTTCTCAGTAGTACGGCAATAAAGTGAATACCCGACAAATCTTCGATCTTACCGGCCGCGTCGCGATCGTTACCGGTGGCTCTGTCGGCCTCGGCAGACAAATGGCCGAAGGCCTGGCAGAAATGGGCGCGAATCTGGTTCTCTGTGCGCGCAAGAAAGAGCGCTGCGTGCGAACCGCCGAGGAATTGCAGAAGTTGGGCGTGGAAGTTCTCGCGCTCGGCTGCGATGTGAAAGAGCCCGGCAGCATTCAAGAGGTTGCCGACGCCGCCGTTAAACAATTTGGGCGCATCGACATCCTGGTCAACAATGCCGGGACTTCCTGGGGCGCGCCGGTTGAGTCTATGACGCTCGAGCAGTGGAATAAAGTGATCGAAACCAACCTGACGGGGACTTTTCTGTTTTCGCAGGCGGTGGGAAAGACCATGATCGCGCAACGCCGCGGAAAGATCAT
>PKWH01000091.1:16249-25354 GCA_003131985.1 Acidobacteriota bacterium
GAAACTCATCGAACGAAACAAAGAAGCGCTTTTGGCGGATGTACCTTTGGGCCGCTTTGGCGGGCCGCAAGATTTAAAGGGCGCCGCCATTTTTCTCGCTTCCGATGCATCAGATTTTGTGACCGGAAACATCTTGGTGGTCGATGGAGGCCAGTCGGCCTGATCTAGGCGAGGCACGATATGAATATTCCACTGACACCTCTTCGTTTTCTTCGCTATGCGGAGCAGCAATACCCCGGCAGAACAGCTGTCGTCTGCAACCGGGATCGCTTTACATACGCACAATTCGCCGAGCGCGTTGGCTGCCTGGCAGGAGCCCTGCGCCAGGCTGGCATCCAAGCCGGCGATCGCGTCGCGTTCCTCGGCGCCAATTGTCACCGCTTGCTGGAAGCCTACTACGGCGTTCCGGAGGCAGGCGCTGTTCTGCTCCCGCTGAATATCCGGCTTGCGCCGGAAGAGCTGGCCTACATTCTGAACGATTCCGGCGCGTCAATCCTCTTCGTGGAGAAGCAATTTCTTGGCTTGGTCGAATCTTTTCGTAAAAATCTTCGCACGGTAAAAATGTTCGTGCAGCTTGATGGCCCGCCCGAGGGACCTTGGCTCGATCCGCGCAACTACGACGCCCTTCTCAAGGCGGCCACGCCCTATCGCGCCGACATCAGATCCGTCGACGAAAACTCCCTGGCCGAGCTTTTCTATACCAGCGGCACAAGCGCGAATCCAAAAGGTGTGATGCTGACGCACCGAAATATCTACCTCCACGCGCTGAACGTCTGCCTGGGCTTCCAGATCGACAACGGAGCCGTCGAGCTTCATACCATCCCTCTCTTCCACGCGAATGGCTGGGGTGTCGCGCATTTCCTCACCTTACTGGGGGGAAAGCACGTCATGATCCAGCGTTTCGAGACCAAAGAAGTGTTCCGACTCGTTGAAACGGAAAAGGTTCACTCCTGCAGTCTGGTTCCCATCATGGCCACTGCTCTGGTGAACTGCCCGGAGCGCCATAACTACGATTTGAGTACCCTGCGACGGGTTGTCATCGGCGGCGCTGCTTCGTCGCCAACACTCATTCGCGAGGTCGAACAAGCTCTTGGCTGCGAGTGCTTTTCGGGCTACGGACTGACGGAAACGTCCCCATCGCTTACGATTTCCCCCATGAAGACGGGTCTGGGCTGGGAAGGCGAGCAACGCTATGTGGGACAAGCGATGACCGGCTACGCGTTTCCCGGCACGGAAATACGAGTAGTAGATCCTGACGACCGCGACGTGCCGCGCGATGGGCAAGCCATCGGCGAAATCGTCGCGCGTAGCGATGGTGTGATGGAGGGTTACTGGCGCCAGCCGGAGGCTTCCGCCGAAGCGCTCCGCGGCGGTTGGTTCCACACTGGGGACATGGCCACGTTCAACGAAGAAGGCTACCTGCTCATCGTTGATCGCAAGAAGGACATCATCGTAAGCGGTGGAGAAAATATCTCCTCCCTCGAACTTGAAAAGACCATCCTCGCCCATCCGGCCGTCCTGGAGGCTGGCGTCATTCCCGTTCCAGACGCAAAGTGGGGCGAAGTTCCCAAGGCTCTCGTAGTCTTGAAGCCGAATGCCGCCGTCACGGAATCCGAACTTATCGAGTTCTGCCGCTCGCGGCTGTCACATTACAAGTGTCCGCGCTCGATCGAATTTGTCGATAGTTTGCCCAAGACCGGGACCGGAAAAATTCTGAAGAAGGATCTTCGAAAAAAATATTGGCAGGGCAAAGATACGATTCGCCCGGACTTTGCCACACCCGCGTCCAAAACGAAATCCAACGTTTGAGCGGGGTTGATTCGCTGAAATTTGTTTCACGGTTGACAAAAACTCGCGGAGCGCAGTTTGTGCCCTCCAACACGAAGGAGTCCTGTTCATGGATTTAAACTTAACCGACGAGGAGTTGAAGTTCCGCGACGAACTTCGCGCCTGGCTCGCTTCCAACGTCCCGAAAGATTGGAAAGAATGGCGCGAAAAGCCCATGGAGGAATCGTTCCCCTATCTGCGCACCTGGCAACGAAAGCTTCAGGAGGGCCGCTGGGCAGCGGTTTCGTGGCCCAAGGAATACGGGGGTCGCAGCGCTTCTCTGATGCAGCAAGCCATATTTTGGGAAGAGATGGCGCGCGTCGAAGCGCCGCCAATGGCTAACTCGCTCGGTTTAGGTCTCATCGGCCCCACGATCATCGCTTACGGAACGGAAGCCCAGAAAAAGCGCTTTATTCCGAAGATCCTGAGCGCGGAAGAAATCTGGTGCCAGGGCTTTTCCGAGCCTAACGCCGGTTCCGATCTCGCCGGTTTGCAAATGGAGGCGCGGCTCGACGGCGACCACTACGTCGTCAACGGTCAGAAAGTCTGGACTAGCTACGGCTGGGTTGGCAACTGGTGCGAGCTCGTCGTTCGCACCGATGCGAGCCTCGCGAAACACAAGGGGCTTTCCGTGCTCCTCGTCGATATGAAATCGACCGGCGTCGAGGTTCGTCCCCTGCGTCAGATGACCGGGGAATCCGAATTCAACGAGATTTTCTTTCGCGATGTCCGCGTTCCGACTGAAAATATTCTCGGCAAAGTGAATGACGGNNTGGAACGTGGCGATGAGTACGCTGATGTACGAGCGAGGTTCGTACGGCGCTCGCCTGCATCTCATATTCAAGAGTTACATCACGCGCCTGATTGAGCTCTCTCGAAAGATACAACGCAACGGCAAGCCTGCTTCCCAGGACCCAATCGTCCGTCAGAAGCTCGCGCAGTGCAGCGCGGAAATCGAAATCATGCGTTTCAACCAGATGCGGGCCTTCAGCCGCATCACCGCTACAGGTGTGCCGGGTCCCGAGGGCTCCATCCAGAAAATTTTCTGGAGCGAGCTCAACCAGCGCCTCCAGCAAATCGCTCAAGAGATTCTCGGTTCTTATGGCCAACTGATGGCCGGCGACCCGCGCGCCATGGAAGAAGGAATTTGGTCCTACGCCTACCTGCGCACGCGCGGAAACACCATCGAAGCCGGCACTTCCGAGGTGCAAAGAAACATCATTGGGCATTTTGTTCTCGGACTGCCCAGAAGCTACTAAGGGGATACGCCATGCAATTTGGTTTGAGTGAGAGCCAGGAATTTCTAAAAGACAGCGCGCGCAAGTTCTTCGCCGGTGAATGCCCCAGCGCGGAAATGCGGCGCCTGATGGAAACGGACACAGCATACGACGCCGCGCTCTGGTCGAAACTCACGCACCAGGGTTACACCGGCATTATTTTCCCGGAAGAGTATGGCGGAGTCGGCCTCGGGCAGGTGGAACTCATGCTGCTGATGGAAGAGGCTGGACGCGCGCTCTTGCCCGGCCCGTTTTTTTCGACCGTCGTGCTGGCTGGCTCTGTCCTGGATGCCGTGTGCACGCCTGCTCTCAAAAACAAATATCTAGCGCCGATCTGCCGGGGAGAAGTCCGCGCTACCGTCGCCATTCTGGAAGCCAGCGCGAGTTGGAACCCGCGGGATGTCCAACTGAGCGCTACGAACGGAAAGCTCACAGGAGAAAAATTCTTTGTCCCGGACGCCGCAGTTGCCAATTTTATTATCGTCGTCGTGCGCAACGGCGTGTTCCTAGTGGACTCCAAAGCTCCCGGTCTAAAAATATCTCCCATGTCCGGCATGGACCTTACGCGAAAACTCTACGTCGTCGAATTCAGCAACACTCCGGCGGAAGAATTGGGATCCGTCGCGCAGCTCCCGCGAGCTTTTGACATTGCCACCGCCGCGCTGGCTGCAGAATTGGTCGGCGGTATGCAGCGAACCCTCGAGATTACCGTGGAGTACGCCAAGACTCGAAAACAGTTCGGCAAACCCATTGGATCGTTCCAGGCCGTCCAGCACCAATGCGCGGACATGTATCTGGAAACCGAGAGTTCCCGTTCCGCCGTGTACTATGCCGGCTGGGCGCTGGAAGAAAAAGCCCCAGATGCAGCGACGGCCGTTTCTATTGCCAAGATGTACGCCAGCGATGCAGGCCGCACCGTCGGCAACCGTGGCATCCAGATTCACGGCGGTATGGGTTTCACTTGGGAAAACGATGTTCATCTGTATTACCGTCGAGCGAAGGCATCGGAAACGGCATTCGGAGACGCCACATTCCATCGCGAGCGTATCGCCTCCGCGGTGATCGACGCCGGCAACATCTCCGCGAAAACCGCGTAAACTACCAAACCAGAGGCTCCTTCAATGACTGATCTAGTCCAACTTACAAAAGACAACGACATCGCCATCATCACCATCAACAATCCTCCGGTCAACGCCCTAAGCCCGGGTGTCCCCGAAGGAATTTCAGAAGCCCTGGATCGCATCGCTCAGGATGACAGCGTCAAAGCCGCGGTGCTGATCGGCGGAGGTCGCACTTTCGTCGCCGGCGCGGACATCAAGGAATTCGGCAAGATGACCTCCTCGGGCAAATCGCGCGGCGCAGGGCTCACTCCGTTCCTCTTGAAAATGGAAGACAGCAGCAAGCCGGTAATCGTAGCGATTCATGGAACAGCTTTCGGCGGCGGACTGGAGCTGGCCATGGCCGGCCACTATCGCGTTGCTGTTTCGAGCGCACAAGTCGGCCAGCCTGAAGTGAAGCTCGGTCTTATCCCCGGCGCGGCGGGTACCCAGCGGCTTCCGAGGCTTGCCGGCGTGGCGAAAGCAGTCGAAATGTGCATGACCGGCAATCCGGTCAAAGCGGATGAAGCGCTGAAGTTCGGCATCATCGACCGCATCATCGATGGCGATCTCCTCGCCGGAGCAGTTAAGTTTGCACGCGAAGTCGCCGGCAAGCCCGCTCCCAAGACGCGTGAGCGTAACGAAAAACTCGGCAATGCCGCGGACAATGCGGTGATCTTTTCCTCCGCGCGTGAAACGGCTGCCAAGAAGCAGCGCGGTCTTCTCGCTCCGGTTGCTGCCGTCGAAGCCATCGAAGCCGCCACAAAAATGCCGTTTGAAGAAGGCTGCAAGGTCGAGCAGAGACTCTTCATCGACTGCCTCTTCTCCGACCAATCCAAATCACTCATCCACGTTTTCTTCAGCGAGCGCGAAGTAACGAAAATTCCAGACATTCCGAAAGATACTCCTCTAATTCCCATAAAGACTGCCGCGGTTGTCGGCGCAGGTACCATGGGCGGCGGCATCGCCATGGTTCTGGCGAATGCAGGCATTCCCGTCCTCCTGAAAGAAACGGACCAAGCGGCGCTCGACCGCGGACTAGCGACGATCAAATCGAATTACGCAACCTCCGTTAAGCGCGGCCGTTTCACTCAGCAAGATGCCGATGAGCGCCTGAACCGGATCACGCCCACTCTTAGCTACGACGGTTTTTCAACCGTGGATTTAGTTATCGAAGCCGTGTTCGAAGGCATGGCGCTCAAGAAGGAAGTTTTTAAGGAACTCGATCGGGTGTGCAAACCTGGCACCATCCTTGCCAGCAATACTTCGACGCTGAGCATCGACGAGATCGCTGCCTCTACTTCGCGTCCCGCGTTTGTGATCGGCACGCATTTCTTCAGCCCCGCGAATGTTATGCGCCTGCTGGAGATCGTCCGCGGCAAAGCTACTTCAAAGGAAGTTATCGCTACTTGCATGCAGCTTTCAAAAACGCTAGGCAAAGTGGGCGTGCTCGTCGGCAACTGCAGAGGATTCGTCGGCAACCGCATGTTTGGTCCCTATCGCCGCGAAGCGCAGTTCCTCGTCGAAGAAGGCGCAAGTATTGAAGCCGTGGACCAGGCGCTGGTCGACTTCGGCAATGCCATGGGACCTCTGGCCGTTGGCGACCTCGCAGGCCTCGACGTTGGCTGGCGCATCCGCAAGGAATATCGCCACCTGGAAGTGCCCGGCATTCGCCAACCGTTCACCGAAGATAATCTGTGCGAGCTCGGCCGTTTCGGACAGAAAACCGGGGCAGGTTGGTACAAATATGATGACCAGCGGCGCGCGAGTTCGGACCCTGTTGTAGATGAGCTCATTCGCAAGTGGGTCGCCGAGGCGGGAATTCCGCAACGTAAAATCTCCGCCGAGGAAATCATAGATCGCTGCATCTATGCCCTGGTCAATGAAGGCGCGCGCATTCTGGAGGAAGGCTACGCGCTACGTGCTTCGGACATCGACATCATCTATCTGAACGGCTACGGGTTTCCCGCGTATCGCGGCGGCCCGATGTGGTATGCCGACACCGTGGGCCTCAAAAAGGTTTACGAGCGCATCTCCGAATTCCAACGTCAGCATGGTGATATCTGGCAGCCCGCCCCGCTGCTGAAGCGGCTTGCAGAGCAAGGCAAGACCTTCGCCCAGTTCGGCAAGGAAGAAGGCGTGGCAACTTAGTCTTCCGTTCTCGCGGGTGCAATCACAAAGTATTGCCGTAATACATTCGGGATCTGTAACTTCGTTTCGACAGCCGGAGAAAACATGAGAGAAGCAGTAGTAGTTGCCAGTTCGCGGACGGCCCTGGCCAAATCCTTTCGCGGATCTTTTAACCTAACGCGGCCCGAAGACCTCGCGGCACATTGCATCAAGGACGTGCTAGCCAAGACTCCGAAGTTGGACGTCAAAGAGATTGAAGACGTGGTTCTCGGCTGCGCGCAGCCTCATGGCGCGCAAGGCCAGAACATAGCGCGCACTTCCGCCATGCTCGCCGGACTTCCCGCATCGGTTGCGGGCACCACCATCAACCGTTTCTGCTCCTCTGGTTTGCAAGCGATCACTATAGCCGCTCATCAGATTATCAGTGAGGGTGTGGATGCCGCGGTTGGCGGTGGCGTGGAAAGCATCAGCATGATCACGCGAGACTACAACCCGCATCCCGGNNTCGCGAGTCTCAGGACGAATATTCGCTTCTGAGCCAGCAGCGCACTGCTCGCGCTCAGCAGGAGGGTTTTTTCGATGGGGAAATCGCGCCGATGAGCGTTACTCGCGGCATTCTGGACAAGAAGTCAGGAGAACTCGTTGGCAAAGAGAATGCTACCGCCAACCGCGATGAATGCAACCGGCCCGATACCACGCTGCAAGGCTTGGTGAACCTGAAACCACATTTCGATCCGGAGAGCGGCCAGGGAACGGTAACAGCCGGCAACTCGTCGCAACTTTCTGACGGCGCATCAGCCACGCTATTAATGTCTCGCCAGCGTGCCGATCAGTTGGGCATTCCTTACAAGCTAATTTTCCGGGGATTCCAAGTCGCGGGTTGCGAACCGGACGAAATGGGCATCGGCCCGGTCTTCGCCGTTCCGAAGCTCCTAAGCCGTTGTGGCGTGCGCGCGAACGATGTCGATCTTTGGGAGTTGAACGAAGCTTTCGCCGTCCAAGTGATCTATTGCCGCGACCGCCTGGGCATCGACCCTGAGAAACTCAACGTAAACGGCGGCTCGATTGCCATCGGCCATCCCTTCGGAATGACAGGTTCGAGAATGGTCGGCACCATCGCCAACGAAATGGCCCGCCGCAAAGCGCGCTATGGTGTGGTCACCATGTGCATCGGGGGAGGACAAGGCGCGGCGGCTTTGTTCGAGCGCGCCAATTGAGAATCAGCGTTCGTCCATCGAAATCTGAACCTGCCGGAATTTCATCCTGCCCGATAGGTCTTGCGGTATAACCATTGACGCCATGTTGAGCTAACAATGGGAACCCTCTACCTTGTCCGTCACGGGCAAGCCTCCTTTCTCGAGCAGAATTATGACAAGTTGTCGACGCTCGGAGAAACTCAAGCTCGTCTGCTCGGCGAATACTGGGCGAGACGCAACATTGTTTTCGACCGCACCTGCGTCGGTCCATGTGTCCGCCAGAAAGACACTCTCAAGCTAGTGAGCGCCGCCTATGAAAAGGCCGGTCTCAAGTTCCCCGAGCCTCTTATGCTGCCGGAGTTCGATGAATACCAAGGAGAGGCAGTCCTCAAGCGCAGCCTGCCCGGATTGCTCGAAAACGATCAGCGAATCCGAGATCTCTACGCGGCGTTTCAGTCCTCGACCGGCACTGCCGAACAACGCGCGACCTTTCAAAAGCTATTTGAAGTCGTGATTGGCCAGTGGGTGCGCGGCGAGATTGCTCCTCAGGGTGTGGAGACGTGGCTGGAGTTTTGCTCCAGAGTTAACTCCGGTCTCGTAAAGTTTTTATCTGCAGGGGTGCGCGGTGAACGTGTCGCTATTTTTAGTTCGGGAGGGCCCATCGCGGTAGCCATGCAGCGCGCTTTGCATCTTTCTTCGGAAAGGGCCTTGCAAGTGAGCTGGATGTCGCGGAACTCCGGTTGGAGTGAATTTCTCTACTCCGCCGAGCTGTTTACACTCAGCTCTTTCAATGTCCACGGGCATCTCGATGATCCCGCGATGATGACGTACCGCTAGGAGGCTTGCTGTGAGCGATTTTCTGGACCATCCGGCGCCCATTCGATCTGGCGAAGAGTTGGATGTAGCCAAGCTCGAACCCTTTTTGCGCGGCAACTTCTCCAACGAAGCAGGTGCGCTCAAAATTCGTCAATTCCCCAGCGGCCATTCAAATTTGACTTACTCGCTGCATCTCGGCGCTAAAGAGCTAGTTCTTCGGCGGCCGCCCTTCGGAAGCAAAGTCAAATCCGCCCACGACATGAGTCGCGAATTTCGCGTGCTGTCAAAGCTCCACTCCGTCTATGCCCCAGCTCCCGAAGTGCTCCTCTATTGTGACGACGCTTCCATCATCGGCGCGCCGTTCTATGTGATGCAACCGATTCACGGCATCATCCTTCGCAGAACGCTGCCGCCCGGTTTGGATTTTCGCCCAGAAACGGCGCGGCGGCTCAGCGAATCCTTCATTGAAAATCTCATACGCCTGCACCGTGTGAATTACGCCGCCGCGGGTCTTTCCGATCTGGGTAAGCCGGACGGATATCTGGAACGGCAGGTCCGCGGCTGGACCGAGCGCTACTACGGCTCGAAGACGCACGATTATCCTGAAGTGGAGAAAATTTCCGCGTGGATGCAGCAACACATGCCGGTCACGAGCGCCGTTTCTTTGATCCACAATGACTACAAATACGACAATGTCGTGCTCGATTCGAGCGACATCACGAAAATTGCGGGCGTGCTCGATTGGGAGATGTGCACCATCGG
>PKWH01000308.1 GCA_003131985.1 Acidobacteriota bacterium
GGCGAAGACGTGCGCAACGGATCGCGCTCGATCAAGGAAATCGTTCAATTCGACGACGAAGAATTGACGGAAGAAAAAATCGAGCAGAAGACAAAAGAGACGCTTAAGCAGATCGACAAGGTTGCCAAACTTTACCTGGTGGCGATCAAGCAGGCGGCCAAGCTGGATAAAATTCCGCGGTCGAAAAAGCGTCCGTACCTTCGAGCGCGCTATACGCTGGCTCGGACGCGTGTAGAGATGTCGAATCGCTTCCGCGAGCTGGACTTCAATCCGCTGGAGAAGAAACGCCTGATCGAAAAAATTCGGCAGACGGTCGAGCGCGTTCATTTTCTCGAGCGCGATACCGTCAAGCTCGAGCGCCGCGTGGAGGCTTCCAAAGGCGACGTGCAGGCGGAAGCACGCAAGGACCTGCGAAATCGGCGCCAGGAACTCAGCGAAATCGAACTCGCTAGCGAAGTGAGTCCTACCGAACTGAAGCGGGCGCTCCAGGTGATTCTTCGGGGCGAAGCGGAAGCGGAGCAAGCGAAAAAAGAATTAATCGAAGCCAACCTGCGCTTGGTCGTTTCCATCGCGAAAAAATACACGAACCGCGGCTTGCAGTTTCTCGACCTGATTCAGGAAGGCANNTGGTGGATCCGCCAGGCCATCACTCGCGCGATCGCCGACCAGGCGCGGACCATCCGCATTCCCGTGCACATGATCGAAACGATCAACAAGCTGGTCCGCACGCAGCGGCAGCTGGTACAGGAACTCGGCCGGGAGCCTACCTCGGAAGAAATCGCGAAGCGGATGGATATTCCTGTCGCGAAAGTGCGCAAAATTTTGAAGATCGCGCAGGAACCCATTTCGCTCGAAACCCCGATCGGCGAAGAGGAAGATTCGCACCTCGGCGATTTCATCGAGGACAAGGCTGTGGTCTCGCCCTCGGATGCGGTGATAAATCTGAGCTTGAAGGAACAGACCTCGTCCGTGCTGAAGACACTTACGCCGCGCGAAGAAAAAGTGATCAAGATGCGTTTCGGTTTGGATGACGGCAGCGAGCACACGCTCGAAGAAGTGGGGCAGTCATTCGCCGTCACTCGCGAACGCATTCGCCAGATCGAAGCGAAAGCTCTGCGCAAGTTACGGCACCCGTCTCGCTCACGCAAGTTGCGGGCGTTCCTGGAAGGCTCCGCGAACGATTATTAATTCTCATGTATTTCCCGTTTTGCTCGAGGGCGGGTCTGAACCCGCCTTCGGGTATGGGTTAGCCTTCGAGGATTTTCTGCAGGCGATCCAGCGCATTGAACCAGTAGGACTTCATCTTCGCGGATTCCGTCGAGCTGGCTAGCTTCATGTGATCGACGGCGGCTTGGCTCTTTCCTGATCCCTTGGCATAGAAATTTACGCTCAACCGGCTTTTACCGTCGTTCCATTTTGCGCGAAGGGATTTATTCGGCGTCGCGGTTGTGATTTCCATTCTTGTGCCGGGCAGCCACAGCCGCCGGAGTTTTTCGTCGGTCCAGGCTTCGTAGAGCTTGGTCATGGGCACGCTTAACGTGCGGCTTCCGGATGCTGCAAATTCACCGTCGCACTTTTGAAACTTCTCGCGGATGCCGCGCGCGTGCTCGTAATCGACAGCGACCATCTGGCACCACCAAGGCCCCACTTTTTGCTCGTCGCGAAGGTAAGCGGAAATTTCCTTGTGTTGCCACTTTTTCGCGCCGGCGTGGTCGAGGATTTTGAACCACTCCGCCCAAGTTTTCCCAGTTCTCTCCTTCACCGCTTCATCGCTCATCCGTTTTGATTCCCGTGGTTTTCTCATCGCACGATCCTCCTTCTCAATTTTCTCGCAAGTCCTCAAAAAACATAGGTACAGAGCCTGATTCTATTTTTGCTGCTGTGCCGTGGACCAATTCACGGCGGAGCCGTATTCATACACGAGCTGTGCCCCGCGGTCGGCTCCGAAAATAACTAATACTGCGAGGATGCTGAGGCCGAGCAGCATAAATTTTCTCAATTGAGCGGTAAAGTTCTGCCGCACCGAAAAAGCAAAAATGCAAAGGGCGAGTCCGAGGCTCGTCGATACGAGCATCAATGCCTGGTGGATTCCCACAACGCGCTGGGCAACCCCCGGAGGAACGGAGTTTTCCGCAGCGAGGCCCGTCAACGCCGCCACAACCGCAGCCAGCGTGCCGAGATAGAGCATCCTCGACGCGATGCGCTGCATTTCGTCACTCGCGCGCCAAACAGCGAGCAGCTCAAACAACAGCGCGGCGAACCAAAATACGATCGGAAAGTGGACGAAGATTGGATGGTAGTTCAGCGCTGCTTTTAGACCCGGAAGCATAGAGCGGTACCTCCTCGCGTAATCGGATCCGCTGCTTGAAAGCGCATTATGTGTCAGCATGCCCGGTAGGTAAATAGGTGTATGATTCGCCGCGATTGGCTGCAAGGAGCCTCATACGATGAAGCGTTTTGTTCTAGTGCTTTGCGTTCTCGTGGCGCTGGTTGGGATCGTCGCAATCATTGGTTCTTTGCTGCCGAAGGAGCACACCGCTACGCGCGCGGCGCGATTTCATCAGCCGCCGGAGGCAATCTGGAGCGCCATTACCGATTACTCGAAGTTTCCCGAATGGCGCAAGAGCGTAAAGGGCGTGGAAGCGCTGCCTCCGGTAAACGGCAAACCGTCGTGGCGCGAATTCGACAAGTACGATCACTCCATTCCTTACGAAGTTGTTGAATCGACGCC
>PKWH01000290.1:0-1834 GCA_003131985.1 Acidobacteriota bacterium
GCTCCCAGACGTCCAGTCCAAAGAACGCCTTGCCGCCGTCCATGATCGGATTGTCCTGATTGGCCGAGGATTCGATTGTCACTTTGCCGTCGCGAATGAGCAGCCAAGCCCAGCCGGAACCAAAACGCTTCGTGGCTGCGTCGTTAAACTTCGTTTTGAAATCGGCAAAGCTTCCGAAGGAGGACTTGATGGCCCCGGCAAGATCTCCGCCGGGTTCGCCACCGCCGCCCTTCTTCATAATCTTCCAGAACATGGAATGGTTCATGTGGCCGCCGCCGTTATTGCGAACAGCGGTGCGGATGGTTTCGGGTACTTTGTTAATCTGCGCCAACAGCTCTTCGACGGAAAGTTTTTGAAGCTCGGCATTTCCTTCGAGGGCTTTGTTGAGATTGGTAACGTATGCGGCGTGGTGCTTGTCGTGATGAATCTCCATCGTCTTCGCATCAATGTATGGTTCGAGTGCGTCGAAAGCGTAAGGCAATGGCGGCAATGTAAAAGTCATCTGGGGAGCGGCTCCTTGTCCAGTTTGGGTCATTATGTACCTCCCGAATATTCAGTTCCTGCCCCATAATTATACGCGCTTGCTGGGGAACAGCGGTACGGGCAGTCAATATTTAGATGTTTTGGAGGAGCCGAAGATGCCATCTGTCGAACACGTGGAAAAGCACTTCACCGCGACGGCAGCGGTGCGCGACATTGTGATCGGAATGGCGGATGGTTTGACTGTGCCGTTCGCGCTTGCAGCGGGTCTGACGGGGGCAATTGCGTCTACCGGAATCGTGGTGACCGCGGGACTTGCGGAAATTGCAGCAGGCTCCATCGCCATGGGCTTGGGCGGTTACCTCGCTGCGCAAACGGACACCGAACACTATGCGTCTGAACTCGACCGCGAGTATCGAGAAACAGTTGAGCTGCCGGAAATTGAAACGGAAGAAGTCGCCAAGGTTTTCCGCGACTACGGGCTTTCGCAACAGCAAATGGAGCCCATCGTGAGCGCGATCACTTCGAACCAGAAGAAGTGGGTGGATTTTATGATGCGCTTCGAACTTGGCTTGGAAACGCCGGATCCCACGCGTGCGGGCCGCAGCGCAGGAACGATTGCAGCCTCGTATATCGTAGGCGGGCTCGTTCCGCTGGCGCCCTACATACTCATGAAGAACATCATGGATGCGCTGTGGGTTTCGATCGGAGTCACATTGCTTGCCCTTTTCTTTTTCGGCGCGATTAAAGGGCATTACACCGGAGTGAAGCCATTACGCGGCGGATTGCAGACCGTGTTTGTCGGGGGCCTTGCCGCAGCCGCTGCGTTCGGCATCGCGCGTCTGATCACCAGATGAATTAATTTTGCTTCGCGAGCCGATTTTTATTTCTACTGCGGTGCGCTGCCCAAGTTTCCAAACGGCCACAATCCAAAGAGCTTCAGCACTGTATCCTGGTGCTTGTCTACGAGCATCTGCGCCGTCTTTTCCTGCGGCCACGGGCTGGCCAGCCGCTGCGGACGATCCGCAATCCAAAACGCGGTTAGCGCCATCACCGTGGCATCGCGGTCCAGAATATCGGCCTGCACTTTATCGAACGTATCCACGGGCGAATGGTGTGTGTATTTATAATCCGGCGAATCCTGATCGAGGTTGATTCCCGGCAGTCCCGCAAGGATGAACGGGCCTGTATCGGTACCGAATTCTACGTCGTCATCTACTTTCAGGTCGCCGAAAGCCTGGAGCGACGCGGCGAATTTCTGAACCTCGGGAATCAGATCCGCGCGCCCACCGAGCTGGAAGCCGACGACCGGCCCCTGCCCGTTATCGAGAATCACCGCTGCGATGTGATTGCC
>PKWH01000290.1:1861-5240 GCA_003131985.1 Acidobacteriota bacterium
TCCCAGGAATCAAGATGGCCTCCGACTACGACGATTTGCTCCGGATGTTCCGTGCCGCGAATATCGCCGACGACATTCGCACTTTCCACCGCGCCAGCCGTTGCGCGATTTTGCACGTTGATCTTCAAACGCACCGTTTTTCCGTGTTCTAAATAGCGTTCAAGCTGTTCTTGATCTTCCGCGGCCATGCTGACAACGGGGATGTCGTAGTAAGTGTTAAACCCAAGAGCTCCGGTGTGAGTGAGGTGCATGCCTTGCGCGACGCTGCCGCCCTGGCCGCCGATGATCGCAATTGCTCCAGCCTTGTGAGCGGCGATCAGAAAGCTTCCAAACTTTGCAAAGCTGGCCATGCGATCTTTTGGCGCTTCACCTTCGTGAACAATGAGCAGAACCTTTCCGCTCCATTTTGCAGAGTCTTTCATTTCGTCTTCGAGCTGATAGGCATTAACCGCAATCACATCAGCTTCCGCACCGCCGGCAGGCGTCGAGCCCACCCAGCCCATAGCATCGATCATCAGCCGGCGATGAATCGGAGAGATCATCTCGGCATCGGCGGAAATCCGCGTCCAGCCGCGCGAAAGCTGCCAGGATTCCGCGTGGACATTCTCCAGGCCGATACTCTTCATTTTTTCAACGCCCCAGGCTATGGCTTTAGCCGCTTCAGGCGAGCCGGTCACGCGAGCGCCGATATCGTCGCTCAGCTCGCGGAGACTCTCATAAGTATCGGTCTCCATCATTCCGGCGCCCGCGACGTCCGCCAACGATTTTAGGGTTCCGTCATCGATTTGGGTAGAACCGCCGGTTGTGGACTGCCCAGGCGCGGAGGCCGTGGACCGCGCTATCACAAAAACAAGAGCCGCCGCGCAAGCCAGCGCAAATATTTTTCGTGTCATTTCTGCAAGACCCCTTTCAGATGTGGATTGTACCCGAACCCTAGGGAATGGCGGGCCAAACTTCCTTCGGTGCAATTGTTAGACGCCCCCCAACGGGTTCGCTAGCAACCTTTACATGCGCGATTGGCCGGGGGCATCCAGTACCGGGTTTTTTGATTCGTTCCAGCAAATTATAATGGGTGACCTCAAGTATAATTCTTGCATCTACATAGGACAGGGGTATCCGGTTCGGATAACCCCAGGAGCGCTGAACACCAATCGAGCCGTGATACGTCCAATATAGTAACTCGCGGATCGCGACTTTATGCGCCAGACGAGATCAGCAAGACATAGGAGAGAGACAGTCATGGAAAGCAAAGTGTTGAAAATCCGTCATTGGGTGGCTACCGTCGTGGTCCTCGTGGCGCTTGCGGGAGGCGCGGTCCTTTCGCAAGGGTACAAAAATTGGACAGGTCATACTGTATTCGGCGCTCCGGGCGCTCCGATTGCGATGTCGCAGAATGCATTGCCCGTAAGTTTGGGAAATTTCGCAAATGGTTTTTCCGCAGTTCTAAAGCCGGCGCTTCCTGCTGTCGTAAACATCAGCTCTTCAAAAGTTGTAAAGCCCGAACGGAATCAGCAGTCTCAGATATTTAACGACCCAATGTTTCGCCAGTTTTTTGGTGATCAGTTTGGACAGGGCCAACCTCATCCGATGCGAGAGCAGAGTCTAGGTTCGGGAGTCATCGTCACTTCCGATGGAACAATTCTCACGAACAATCACGTGGTCGAGGGAGCCACCGACATTCGGGTCGCCCTCAGTGACAAGCGCGAGTTTCAAGCCAAGGTGATTGGAACCGATCCGAAGACGGACATCGCGGTGCTAAAGATTGACGCTACCAACTTGCCGACTCTGTCGCTGGGCGATTCAAACCAATTGCAGGTCGGTGATCTGATTTTCGCTATTGGCGATCCGTTTGGAGTCGGCGAAACAGCCACCATGGGAATCGTGAGCGCAACGGGACGCGGTGGGTTCGGTATCGAAAACTACGAAAACTTTATCCAGACGGACGCGGCCATCAACCCGGGCAATTCCGGCGGTGCGATGATTGACATTCACGGCAACCTCGTCGGTATCAATACCGCCATTCTTTCTCACGGTGGGAACGGCGGTGAAGGCGGCAACGAAGGAGTGGGATTCGCGATTCCGATGAGCATGGCCAAGCCGATCATGGATCAGATTCTGACCCACGGCAAAGTGGTTCGCGGCTATCTGGGAGTCCATATTCAGGAATTGACGCCGGACCTTGCAAGAGCTTTTGGACTGAAGGACGGCGGCGGAGTGCTAATCGGAGATGTTTCCCCCGATACTCCAGCAGCTCAAGCAGGATTGAAGAAAGGAGACGTGATCCTTCAGGTGAACGGCCAGCCCGTAAACGCGCCGAATCAGCTGCAGGTTCAAATCTCGCAGTTCGCGCCGGGAACTCCTATTAAATTACAGCTCTGGCACAACGGCGCTTCACAGAATGTCTCTCTCAAGCTCGCTGAACTAAGCGAGCACGATGACAAGCAGGTTTCCGGTGAAACCACTGGCGCTGCCCTCGAAGGAGTGCAGGTCCAAGACCTGACCTCCGACGTCGGCCAGGAGCTCAATCTAGCCCCTGGAACTCGCGGTGTGGTTGTAACTTCGGTCGATCCGTCAAGCCCGGCAGCGGCGGCACAACCGCCTCTCAGACGCGGAGACGTGATCCAGGAAATCAACCATAAACCGATCGGCAGTACGTCTGACTACCAGCAAGCATTATCGGGCGCTGAGAAGCAGCCGGTACTGATCCTTTTGAATCACGGCGGCGTCACAGGATACGTCGTGGTCGAACCGCGCTAAATGGTGGATCAATAGGCGCTAAATCCGAAACCAGTCGCATCAGGGGGCACGCCGGTTCTCACCGGCGTGCCTTCATCTTCGAAACTAAGATTAGAATTTCCGCAACTAACCTTCCCAGCCGGGTTAGATTCATGAAGTGCGGCGAACTGTGCGTGGATCATTCTTGGGTCCGAAACAATGGAACTTCACCTCTTGGCAACAGGGTTGCATCAGGTTATCGCTTTCAACACGACTCGGGATAGAATAGTACTTGAGTCCTATTCACGCCAACTCCCCGGCCTAGTACTAAGTAGTGTTAGCCGTACTTCTGTCTCGATGCGGTACAGATGAGGAACTGGGATACTTGGTGAAAAGCTATGGCGCGGATTAGAAGTCGAGCTGTCTTCAACGAATCGTTGCTCCCGGACGCTCAACCTCGCTGGGATTTGTTCAGCGCTGGGTTCGGGCTGCAATGCCTTGCGGTCGCGGCATTGGTAATAATCCCGATGCTGATGCCCCAAAAGCTGGACGTCGTTCGGCGATACTGGACCATGCCGATCGAAGCGCCTCCTGTGGTCGCCTGGAAGCCGCAGCCGGTCCAACCAGTAAAGCCAATTCCGATCAAGCGTGAGGTTGCAAAGGT
>PKWH01000170.1 GCA_003131985.1 Acidobacteriota bacterium
CGCTTACCGGCCGCCGCGGCCGTGCGGCATTAATGCCCTTTTATGCTTAAAGTCGGCCTCACAGGCGGAATCGGGACGGGCAAGACAACGGTCGCCTCCATGCTCCGCGACCGCGATGTTCCCGTGCTGGACGCCGACCCGCTGGGCCACGAGCTGCTGGAACCCGGCCAAGCCGCCTACGACGAAATCGTCGCCGTTTTTGACGAAGACATCCTGGACGCGAACGGCAAAGTGAACCGCGCAAAGCTTGGCGGCGTCATATTCGCTGATGCGCAAAAGCGCGCGCGGCTCAATCAAATTCTTCATCCAAGGATTCTTGAGGTCGTGCAAAAGTGGTTTGCGGCGCTGGATGGGCCGGACGGCCCGCCATTCGCGGTCGTTGAGGCCGCGCTCATTTTCGAGGCCAGGTACAACAGGGATCTCGACAAGATCATCGTTTGTTGGTGCCGGCCGGAGCAGCAACTGGAACGTCTAACGCTACGCGGACTTTCGGTGGAGGAAGCGAAGCAGCGCGTCGCGGCGCAAATGCCGTTGGATGACAAGAGCAAACTGGCTGACGAAGTGATCGATTGCTCGGGCTCCATCGAAGAAACCCAGCGGCAGGTGGACCTGGTTGTCGAAAAACTCAAATGAGCGGCATCTCCGAGAAACATTCCCTGACCTGGCGGCGTATTTATAGGCAGGGATGCACAGAACCGCGCGCCCCAAGATGTTTTGGAAATCGCTAAGATAAGAAAAGGATCTTTGCCATGCATCGCTCCAGAAACAAAGGACGCGCAATCCGTCTGCTGGCCATCGGATTAATCATCGGCCTGGGTGCCTATTGGGCCGGCTCGCGTTGGGGCCAACATGTTCCCTCAGTCGTAAATGCTCTGCGTTCACCCTCAGCTTCGAGCGAGGCTGGGCTGGATCCCACGGAAGCCGAAAACGTCCGCATCTACAAACTGGCCGCGCCCGCCGTCGCCAATATCGTCACACGCACGGTCGAATACGATTTTTTCTTTAATCCGGTGCCGGTTGAAGGCGCTGGCTCGGGCTTTCTGATGGACAATGATGGCCACATCCTGACGAACTTCCACGTGGTCCAGGGCGCCCAAAACATCGAAGTCACTCTTGGAGATCAATCGCGCTACAAAGGAAAATTAGTCGGTTCCGATCCGAACAATGACATCGCTCTGATTCAAATTGATCTCGCCGGACGCAAAATCACGCCGTTGACTCTCGGCGATTCCAAGAACCTGCTGGTCGGCCAGCGTGTGCTCGCCATCGGCAATCCGTTTGGGTTTCAGAGCACGCTCACCACCGGCGTCGTTAGCTCGCTCGGCCGCACGGTCCAGACGCGCGAAAACACCTTTATCGACGAAGCGATTCAAACCGACGCATCCATCAACCAGGGAAATTCCGGCGGACCGTTGCTGAATTCCCACGGCGAAGTGATCGGAATCAATAGCGCCATCTACACGCCTCCCGGCACAACTGCCGGCATCGGCATCGGTTTCGCCATTCCGATCGACACGGCAAAGCGGGTTGCCACCGACCTAATCACGCGCGGCCGCGTGCGCCATGCCACTCTTGGCGCCGAAGGCCGGGTGCTCTGGCCCCGGCTCGCTGAAGCGCTAAACCTTGCTGTACAACAAGGAATTTTGATTGAGCATGTCGAACCGGGCGGCCCCGCAGCTCAAGCCGGAATTCGTGGCGGAACCAAATCGCTCACTGATAGCAGAATGCAGGAACTGCGCGTGGGCGGCGACGTTCTGATTGCCATCGACGCAAAACAGATCAACAGCCAATCCGACTTGAGCCTTCTGCTGAACCGTTCCCAGCCCGGCGACACCGTGACCGCCACAATCGTGCGCGATGGCAAAAAAATCAACCTGCCTGTAAAACTTGGCGGAGACTAATCTTTCGGCGATTTGATTTTCGGCTTATCTGGGTGCAATGAAAAAACCTAACTACGGTCTCGATGCCCCCGGCCTTGTACGCGGGTTTCTTTTTGGCGGCCCTGCGCTGTTTGCGGCTGGGTATTTCTTTATCCCGTGGTCCAAGGCACACTTTCTGCCTTTAATCGGGTTTGGCTATGCAGCGTTTTATACCGGGATCGTTTTCTTCCTCGAATCCTTCCTGCTCATGGGCAGCAGTTATTACGGAAAGTTTCGCGCCCGCGACAAACTCCTCGATAGTTTGCAGCTTCGCGGAGATGAAACGGTTCTCGACGTCGGGTGCGGCCACGGGCTGCTGCTCATCGCCGCGGCCAAGCGGCTTCCGCGCGGGCGCAGCATCGGGATTGACCTGTGGTCTCAGGTGGACCAGGGAAACAATTCTCGCGAAGCTACGCTGGAAAACGCGAACCTCGAAGGCGTGGCTGATCGCGTGGAAGTCCGCGATGGCGATATGCGAAAGCTGCCTTTCCCGGATGGCTCGGTGGATGCCGTGGTAGCCAACCTTGCGATCCACAACATCTCGGACCGCGAAGGACGCCGCGAAGCTATTTCTGAAATTGTGCGCGTGCTGAAACCAGGCGGGCAAATCACGCTGATGGATTTCAAACACGTGGGGCAGTACGAGGAAGACCTGAAGAAAAATGGGATCGCGGATGCTCGCGTTTCCGGGCGCATCTTTTGGATTTTCCCGCCCGTCCGAATTGCTCGCGGCCACAAGACCTAATTGAGCTTTGGAAGCAAACCTCCGGCTATCCTGGTTCACTTTCCGTGCGCGCTATAGGTGATGTTTCCGTCGCGCGGTCGCTCCATTCTTCGCGTAGGCGTTCGCGCTCGTCTTCGCTCAACCCAAACCATGATTCGGCGACATCGCGCACGCGTTCCAGCGCGGCCTGAATTTCTTTTTGCTTTTGATGAATGACTTCGCTATCCGCGTCTGTCGGCACGCGAATTGGCGGCGCCACAAACATCACCACTCGCGAAAACGGAAACGGGAGCTGAAACAAATCCCAGGATTTCTTAAACGTGTACGCGCTTTGCGCCGCGAGGTGAAAAACCGAGACCGGTTTTCCCGTTCGCCGCGCGAGAATCACGGCCCCCGGTTTAGCGACGTACCGCGGCCCTCGCGGGCCATCGATCGTCAGCGCCACATGCTTTCCTTCTTCCAGCCTACTGGCCATGATGGTCAGCCCTTCGATGGCTCCGCGCGTCGAGCTTCCCTGCGCCGTGCCGAATCCGAGCCGCTCGATCACGCGCCGCGTCCACTGCCCGTCGAAATTCACGGT
>PKWH01000101.1:0-4068 GCA_003131985.1 Acidobacteriota bacterium
ATTTTCCAGCGTGCGCACCAGCAGTCCCGCGCCCACCAGCACCACAATCGCCAGCGCCACTTGCGCCACCACCAGCGCGTTGCCGGCGCTGATCCATCTTCCTCCCACATGCGCGATGCTCGGCGAGACGCCAAAGCCCTCCTTCAGCGCAGGAGTCAAATCAACTCGTGCGCTGCGAAAAGCCGGCGCAATGCCGAAAAGAATTCCTGTGAGCAGCGAAACCGCCACTGTGAATCCCAGTACCCGCAGGTCCACGCCCGCGGCGAATCCCAGCGACCGCGTTTGATTGCTCGACACGAACGACACGATCGCGTGCGCTCCCCAATATGCGAAAAAGATCCCCAGCACTCCGCCAACCACGGACAGCATCACGCTTTCCGTCAATAGTTGTCGCACGATCCGCGTCCGCCCCGCCCCCAGCGCCAGCCGCACCGCCATTTCCTTTCGTCGCGCCGCCGAACGCGCCAGCATCAGCCCTGCCACATTCGCGCACGCGATCATCAAAATAATTCCAACCGCGAGCATCAAAACGTACAACGGGTTGGCATACTGCCTGCGCGAGCCGCTCAGCCCCGTTTGCGCCGACACCAAAGTCACCGCGGGCTCATCCGCCGGTTTGGAAAATGTTTTCGGTTCGTTAGGCGTCGCGCTCGGAGCCTGCCCTAGCGCGACGTTTGTTGACGGAGGCGGAGCTGCCGTCGTGGGAACGTTCACAGGCTGCTTACCCCCAGGCGTCGGCCCCCCGCCGAGTACCATTTCTCTCCGGACCAGCGCGCCTCCGGGCCCAGCCCCATGAGGTCCAGGCATCGGCCCTCCCGCCTCGAACATCGGCACCGAGCCGTGCAGCATCTCGTTGCGGAAAATTCCACTGATGGTTGCTTGCGCTTGCCCCAGCGGCATTTCTGCTTTCGGTCGCCCGACAACCGTCAGCCACCAAAACGTCACGTCGTCCTGCCGATTCCGCCAGCGCGCAGGATTGCTGATTCGCGGCGCCACAGCCAGCGGCAACCAAACGTCGTAGTCGCTTCCCGGCGAGATACCGGTGAATCGCTGTTCAGCCACTCCCACGATCGTCACCGGGATGCCGTTCATCTGAATCGTCCGTCCGATCGCATCGCGAGCGCCGCCAAACGCGCTTTGCCAGTAGCCGTAATTCAGCACCGCAACCGAAGCCGCCGACGGCGAATCGTCGCTCGGCTGCAATACGCGTCCCGCGGATGCCTTCACGCCGAGCGTGCGAAAGAAATCTCCGGAGACCACTTGTCCGCTGATTACGGTCGCGGGACCATTGCCCGCCAGATCCAGCCGCCCTGCGTTGGCAAACGCAGCCACTCCCGAAAACACTTTCGCTTGCTCCATCTCGCGAAACATGGGCTCGGACAACGAGCACCCAGACGGATTCGCTTCCCCGTACTTCAGATCGGTCGGGCAGTCACCCGCTGACATATATCCGCGAATCTCCGGCGCTTTGCGCGCGCTCCACTTCAGCACCACCAACCCGGACGGATTCTCCACCGGCAACGACCGTAGCATCACCGCGTCGACCAAGCTGAAAATCGCAGTGTTTGCGCCAATCCCCAGCGCCAGCGTCAGCACCGCAACCGCCGTGAATCCCGGCGACTTCGCCAGCATCCGGAGTCCGTACTTCAAATCCTGCAAAAGTGTTTGCATGTTTACACCTCAGAACCGCTGAATCAGGTGCGCACATCATACCTAATTTGTCCGCCCCACCGATGTGCTCCCTACCTCGTACCATGTAGACGCACCACCCTGTAAACGGGTAGCGGCCTGGAGTCAGAGGTGCAGGGAAGCAAAATGGAAACATAAAGCCACTTTTCTAGTTTAAGACCGATTTTTTAGCCGGGCCATACCCCTGCCAACGGCGTCCGCACCCGACCTGATTTGACATCTATGATATAATGGTAAATTATCATGATAATACACTCAAAATACGATACTTACGTCATTCCGGGACGGCCTAAATGACCGCTCCCGCGGCTCGGCCTTTGACGGCCACTCCGCGGCCCTCCGAAGACAAACCTCCAATTTCTAATCGAGAACTCGAGTTATTAGAACCCCTCCTAACTTACACAAAACAAACAAATGCACCCCGTTCTAATCGAGAACTTTCGACCATCTCGTTTTTCCGTTCTCCGCACCAATCAAGATTTGACCGCCGTGCTAGCCTGTTTGGCGCCGATATGCGCAACCCCGGCTCAAAACAAAAAGTCGCACTCCCGTCTAACCAGGCCCAGAATCGACCATGACCAAGCGCCCAAAACCGATCATCCTCACTGTCCTCGATGGCTGGGGCTACCGCGCCGAAACCAAAGGCAACGCCATCGCTCTCGCGCGCAAGCCCAACTACGACCGCATCCTGAAGGATTTTCCCAACACGCTCATCCAAACCTCCGGTCCCGCCGTCGGCCTTCCCGTCGGACAAATGGGCAATAGCGAAGTCGGGCACCTGAATATCGGTGCCGGCCGCATCGTTCACATGGACAGCACGCGAATCGATCAGCTCATCGCCGCCGGCGAATTTTCTCGGCAGCCTCTGCTTCTCGAAGCCATGGAACGCGGCCGCGCGCGCCAACTCCATCTTCTCGGCCTCGTGAGCGACGGCGGAGTTCATTCGCACATCAATCATCTCTTCGCGCTCCTCCAGATGGCCCGGGAAAATAAAGTCAAAAATGTTTTCGTCCACTGCTTTATGGACGGGCGCGACACTCCCCCGAACAGCGGAATAGACTTTCTCCGCCGGCTCGAACAAAAAATGCGCGAACTTGGCGTAGGCCAAATCGCCACCGTCAGCGGCCGCTATTACGCCATGGATCGCGACAATCGCTGGGAACGCATCGAAAAAGCCTACCGCGCAATCGTTCACGGCGACTCAGAAGCAAAATTTACAGATCCCATCGCGGCAGTCCGCGCAAGTTACGAAAAAGGTGTCACCGACGAATTCATCATTCCCGCCGTTATAACCACCGAGCCAGCGCCCGGAAAGTCGGCCGTGCCTCGCGCTGTCATACGCGATGACGACTCCGTGATCTTCTTCAACTTCCGCGCCGACCGCGCCCGCCAGATGACGCGTGCCCTCGCCGAGCCTCGCGTAGCGGGAGAGATCGACATACAAATTGATGTAAAGGACTTGCGCATCGACACTTTTTCTCCCGCTGGCTCCGCCGGCCAATATCCTGGCGTATGCATCACGCACATTCCCAGCGGCATCGTCATTTCGGAACAGGGAGAACAATCGCAGATCAGAAATCGCGCCAAGGCCACAGACCTCTTGCGCGTGCGTTTGCGCGAAATGCAACAAACGAAGCCCGCCTTCGACAAAATCGTCGATCCCGACCGGCCGAAAAATCTCACGTTCGTCGCCTTGACCCAGTACGACAAATCCTGGCCCTGGCTGCGCTACCTCCTCGCTCCCGAAAAGTTGGAGCAAATTGTCGCCAACGTTTTTGCCGAGCAGCAATTCAGGAACCTGCGCGTCGCCGAAACCGAAAAATACGCTCACGTCACCTACTTCTTTAATGGCGGCGTCGAAAAACCTTTCCCCGGTGAAGAGCGCATTCTCGTTCCATCACCCAAAGTGCCTACCTACGACTTGAAACCGGAAATGTCCGCAGCCGGCATCGCCGAAACCGTGGTCCACGCAATCGAGAAAGGCGAATTCGACGCCATCATCATGAATTTTGCAAATGCGGACATGGTCGGCCATTCAGGAAATCTCGAAGCCACCATCAAAGCGGTCGAAACCGTGGATGCCTGCCTCGGTCAAATTTTTCAAGCCCTACGTCCCCGCGGCGGAGCCTGGATCATCACCGCCGATCACGGCAACGCCGAAACCATGATCGATCCCGTCACCGGCGGCCCACACACCTATCACACCACCAACCCCGTCCCATTCATTTTGCTCACCGACGACGGCCAAATAAAATTAGCCCCGGGTGGCTCGCTGCGCGATATTGCCCCCACCATGCTCGGTGTTCTCGGTGTCGCCGAGCCCGGTGAAATGACCGGACGCGATTTGCGCGCGCCCGCAAAATAAATCAAAACTTCGCG
>PKWH01000101.1:4094-13906 GCA_003131985.1 Acidobacteriota bacterium
ACCTGGGCTTTTTGGTCTCTTAGCGCCGCCTTCATCCTGCTCGGCTTGCTGATCGCCGCAACCGTCCTCGGTTTTTTCTTTCGGAAAAAACAGCCATGACCCGGACTATTCCCGCCGAAACAAAATTGCTCATCTGCGTCTGGCACCGCTTCTCGCTCTGGAATCCTCCTGCACGCATGGCCGAACGCGTTCGCGAGCGCTGGCCCGAAATGCGCGTCGCGCATCTGCCCACCTACGACGGCCTGCAGACCGAGCTTCCGGATACGAACATCTTCGTCGGCTTCTCGCTGCGTCCCGAACAATTCGCCTGGGCGCGCAAGCTCCTGTGGCTTCATTCCACTGCCGCGGGCATCGGGCAACTGATGTACCCCGAACTGCGCAGCAGCGGCATCGAAGTCACCAACGCCAGCGGCGTACACAAAATTCCCATGGCGGAACATATCCTCGGCACGCTCATCGCACTCGCGCACCGTTTCCCGGACTATCTTCGTTATCAGCAGCAATCTCTGTGGGCGCAGCAGGAATTGTGGGACGCCCCTGTCCGCCCGCGCGAGCTTCGCGGCCAAGTCGTTCTGTTCATCGGCTTCGGCGCCATCGGCCGCGAAGTTGCAAAACTCGCCCGCCCGCTGGGAATCCGCGTGTGGACCGTTACTCGTTCGGGCCGTGGCGATGCTGACCTGGCGGAAAAGTTTCTCCCATCCACCAAGTTGCAAGAAGCGCTTCCAGAGGCTGATTTCGTGATACTCGCCGCACCTGAAACTTCCGAAACGCGCGCGATGATGGGCGCGCGCGAGTTCGCGCTGATGAAGCCATCCGCGTATTTCATCAACGTAGCTCGCGGAGCGCTTGTGGACGAGCCCGCCCTGATCGCCGCGCTACAACAAAATAAAATTGCAGGCGCCGCGCTCGACGTAGCCTCGCAAGAACCGCTGCCGCCGGAGAGTCCGTTGTGGAAGCTCGACAACGCCTTCATCACGCCGCACGTCAGCGCTGTGAGCGGGCATTTGTGGGAACGCCAAACAGATTTGCTGATGGAAAATCTCGAGCGCTGGTTCAGTGGCCGCGAATTATTGAATCGCGTCGATCTCGAGCGAGGTTATTAGCAGATGGAAATAAGGGCGGCTTTCTACAAACAACAGCCCCGTTACCGAGGGTTGTTCCGCGAGGACGCCAGGAATCAGTCGCCGGCCGCGGGTTTTGGCGAAGCGTAACCTTGCCGGGCGATGACGATCACTTTCTTCATCTTCCCTTTTTTGTCCGGCTGCATCATCGGATTGCCTTGCTCGTCCACAATCTCCAGCTTGAGTTTGTGATATTTCCCGTCGGGAGAAGTAGAAGGTGTAAAGCCCAGCGTGTACTGGCTCCTCAGAAATTCGGCAACCGTGTTGAAGATTCCGTTCATCTCGCCCTGGAACCGCGGGAACCACGCGTACCCGCCCGTCATCTCTGCGAACGTGGTGAGCTGATTTTTCGCCTGGAGGTAACCGATGCTGTCTCCGCCTCTGGGGTTTCTCACATCCCTCTCTTCAGCCATGCCGACGCTGAAAATCGGCACGTCGGTTTCCTTTACGCGCCGGAGCGTTTGGTCCAGGGTGTGTTTGCTGAAAGTATCGAAGCCGCTCGCCAGCAGAAGAATAGATTTCTTTCCTTTTACGTCGCGAAGCTCGTCCAGCGTTTCGAGCAATGCATCGAACAAATTTGCTTCGTGGAAAGTTGGAAAGTACAGGCTCGCCACGGCCTGTGCTACTTCCTGTTTGTTCCGTGTGAAGTCCACCAAAACGTGTGTATGGAGGTCAAAGGTTTTCAGTGCGACGTAATCTTTATCTGTTAGGTGGCCGAGGAAATTGTAGCCCCAACTCTTTGCTTCATAGGCATACCACTCGCCCCCCAGTTGGCTGAATTCCAGCAAGATGACGATCGTGATCGGAGCCTCGCTGGGAGCAAAGTTGGAAATCTGCTGCGGCTGGTTATTATCGAGAACTCGAAAATTTTCTTTCTTCAGATTCGTGAGCAAGTCCCCGTCCTGATCCGTCACCACCGCGTCGATATTCACGACGTTCGACTCCACGGCGATGGACACTTGCGGCGCCGGAGTCGGAACCTGCCCCGCTTGCGGCGGCTGTTGCTGCCCCGTTGGCGGATTGGGCGGAGCTGGTTGCTGCGTGGGCGCAGGCTTTTGCGGCCCCTCCTGTTGTTTCGCTCGAGCAGTCAAGGCGCCAGGAGGTATGCCCAAAGCTGCCACGAGCACTCCCAGCAGAACCGCGCGAATCCACATCTTCAAATTCATAAATTTCCTCTCCACGCTTTGATGCTGGCAGGGCACTTTGTGGATGGTCTATTGCCATCCAGAAAACCCCGCGCCCCAAGCGCCCAGTTACATCGCGACGCCATGATAGTATAAATCGCTTTTCCGGTTGACCATGTAATTCACAAGTTACTCGGAGACAGAAGAATGGCGGGTCCGAACCTTCGAGTTTTTGTCTTGACACTCTGTACTCTCTGCTGCGCCTCTTACACCGGCGCACAGGGCTTTACGGCGCAGTCGCCGCAAATAGCGACGCCAAGCGCAGACGTCGTGAAACTTCAAGGCGAAGCTATCGTCTGGCTCCAGGATTTAATCCGCATAAACACAACGAATCCGCCGGGCAACGAAATCGTAGCTGCAAAATATATTGCCGACATCCTAAAGCGCGAAGGAATTCCTTCCGAAATTTTCGAAAGCACGCCGGGCCGGGGTTTTTTGGTCGCCCGTCTTTCCGCCACCGCCGTTCCGGATCCTTCGCGCGCCCTGCTGCTGATGGCCCATCTCGATGTGGTTGGCGTGGACAAGAGCAAATGGTCTGTCGATCCATTCGCTGCGGTGATGAAAGACGGCTACCTTTACGGCCGCGGCACGATTGACGACAAGGGTATGGTGATCGCCAATCTCGCTGTTTTTATCTCGTTGAAACGCTCCAGCGCGCGGCTAAATCGAGACGTTATTTTCCTGGCCGAAGGCGATGAAGAAGCCGGCGGCGAGTTCGGGATGAAATTTGCCGTCGAAAAGCATTGGGATAAAATTGCCGCGGGTTTCGCGCTCAACGAAGGCGGCCATACTGTTTTGAAAGACGGAAAAGTTCAATACGTCGGCGTGCAAGCCACGGAGAAAGTAGCCGTAAACGTGGATGTAATCGCGACGGGAACTTCCGGCCACGCCTCGATCCCGCGCAAGGATAATCCGGTGGCGCATCTCGCCACCGCGATTGGCAAGATCGGAGCGTATGAAGCGCCGGTGCAGTTCAATTCCGTCACGCACGGCTATTTTGAAGGGATCGCTCCGCTGGAGGACGAAGAAACCGGCAAGTGGCTGCAGGCACTTGAGAGTCCGGATCGCGCCGATCATGCAGCTCGATGGATTTCCAACAACAATCCTATCTGGAACGCGATGCTGCGCGACACGGCGACTCCCACAATGCTTCAAGCCGGCATACGCCAAAATGTGGTGCCCTCGGAAGCGCGCGGCGTCCTTAACGTGCGCCTGCTTCCCGGCAACCAGCTCGATCCACTCATCAACAAGCTAAAGCAGCTCGTGAACGATCCGCAGATTCGCTTTGAAACACAACCGAATGGCGGGGAAGCCGCGCCGTCCTCATCGCTGGAATCTGATTTGTACTCTACGATCAAGGCCGTGAGCGCCCAGGAATTTGCCGGCGCTCCCGTGGTTCCTTATATGTCCACAGGCGCCACCGACTCGGCGCGCCTGCGCATGCGCAGCGTGCAAGCTTATGGCCTGGATCCTTTTCCGCTCACGGAAGACGACTTGATGCGCATGCACGCGGACGACGAACGCATTCCGATCGATTCCTTCCGCAAGGGAATTCAATTCCTCGACGCGGTTGTCAACGCCTTTGCCGTGACCAAATAATCGTGCCCAACCTCCGAAGGGCCAAAATCGTCTGCACTCTGGGGCCTGCAACCTCCTCGCAAAAAATGATTGACGAGCTGGTGCACGCCGGCATGGATGTTGCACGGCTGAATTTTTCGCACGGCACGCCGGAAGAAAAAGTGCGGCTGGCGATTTACGTGCGCCGCGCCTCCGCCCGCTATAGCAAACCTGTTGCGATTCTGGCCGATTTGCAGGGACCAAAAATCCGCACAGGCGCGCTGGAACAGGGCAAGCCTGTGCGCTTGCGCTTCGGCCAGCGTTTCATGATCACCACGAAAAACCTGATCGGTACCGAGCAGGGAGTCAGCACAACTTTTCACGCATTGCCGGAGTCGGTTCGCAAGGGTGACCGGATTCTCTTGAACGACGGCGAAATCTCCCTGCGCGTCGTATCCTCTCGCGGGCAAGAAGTTGTTTGCCAGGTCGAGAACGGTGGGGAACTGGGCGAACACAAGGGCATCAACCTACCCGGCGTGAAGTTGAAAATTCCTTCGCTCACGCCTAAGGACCGCCGCGATCTGAACTTCGCGCTGCAAATGGGCGCGAACTACATTGCTCAAAGCTTCGTTAGGACCGCCGCGGACGTTCGAGCCGCGAAGGCCGCCATCGCCCGCGACGGGAAAGACACACCCATAATCGCGAAGCTCGAAAAACCCGAAGCGATGGACAACCTGAACGAAATTCTTGCCGTCGCCGACGGCGTGATGGTGGCGCGCGGCGATCTGGGCGTGGAAATGAGTCCGGAAAAAGTGCCGGTAGCGCAGAAGCGAATCATCTCCAGCGCGCGCGATGCGCTCGTTCCCGTGATCACCGCCACGCAAATGCTCGATTCGATGCAGAAAAATCCCCGGCCCACTCGCGCGGAAGCTTCCGATGTAGCCAATGCAATTTTCGATGGCAGCGATGCGCTGATGCTTTCCGGCGAGACGGCCGCGGGAAGCTATCCACTGGAATCCGTGGCGATGATGGACCGCATTATTCGCGAGGCGGAAGCCAGCATGACCATCCAGCCGCGTCCCGCGCGCTCGGGCGATTTGCTGATCAGCGAAGCCATCGCCGAAGCCATCTGCCACGCCGCGGAAGAATTGCATATGAAAGTCATCGCCGTCTTCACCGAATCGGGATCGTCCGCGCGGCTCGTTTCAAAATACCGTCCGCGGGCGCCGATCGTTGCGTTTTCGCCGGTACAGGAAGCGCGCCGCCGCTTGAGCCTGCTCTGGGGAGTACTGCCCCGCACCATCGCGCGCGTCCACGACATCGACCAGCTCGCGAAAGCTGCCGAAGCGCGGCTGACGGAAGAGAAGTTGGTAAAGAAAGGCGACATCGTCGGCGTAATCGCCGGCACACCACTCGGCACCACCGGTTCGACAAACTTGATGCGCCTAATCCGTATCGGTGGGTAGGGTGGCCCAACGGGCGCGGATTTGATTTAGAAGAGCAGATCCTTCGTCGCGTTGCTCCTCAGGATGATGATCTTCGTCCGATCGTCAGTTCACCCAGTTATCGGGGTTTGATGGCGGCTTCTCGTTGTGGTCGCGGACGTACACTTCGAACTTCTTGCGCAGCCGCCGGCGTTTCCAATCCGTAAAAAAATTCCTGTAATTGTAAAGGTAGGAACCGCGGCGCAGATAAATGTAGCCCACCAGCATCCCGCCCAGATGGCAAACGTGGCTCACNNCCGCACACAAAAAAATAAATATAGAACTTGCGCGCTCCCCAAGTGTGCTCCAGGTCCGCGCCGAACATCGCCAGATACAGAAGGTTGAAAAGAATGTGAAGGACGCCGCCATGCAGGAAAATATAGGTAAACGGCTGCCAAATCCGGAATCCGTACACGGCGGCATAAGGCACCAAGCCGAACCAATCCAGCCAAAATTTCTGCCCCGCTTCGTGAAAAAGCAACCCTGAAATTGTTTGCAGGAAAAAAACGGAGATGCAGGCAATGCAGATCGTCTTTATAGCACGCGGAAAATAGCCGCTCAGGTCAAACCGATGCCCATAGCCGCGCGAAAAGGATGGCACGAATCAAGTGTAAAGGCTGCGCACCGCCGAGTCAAAGAACAGACGGGTTCTTTGCCTCTACTCAGCGACTTCCGTCCACGCAATCTCGTCGGTGTGCGAATCAACGGCGAATCGCTGCGGCTTCGAGATATGGACGGGCTCTGCGAAACGGCTGCTGAACGCGGCATCCCACATCCTTACGGTTATCTGCCCGCTGCCTTGCGGAGCATTCTCTTCCAGGAAACCTACAATGAACCCTTCGCCACGCCCGACAGCCGATTGTCGTGCCTGTGAAAAACGCTGTTTGAAGTCCGCTGGGGCAATCACGTCGCCCTGGTGGCTGGGGACCGTCATCTCTTTCGTCTTAGTTTTGTAATACCAATAAGAGGTAACGTTACACTTCGCAGGCGAACGATACGGATCGTTGAGGTACTGCTCCTTCAACGCTTTTGCATCGGCCGTCGCTCGTATCAATATAATTTCAGAGTCCGATGGCTTGGTCTCCGCATTAAGCGCATTCTTGACGATTTGCTGAATCGCTTCCCGCCACTCTTCGACGTTGCCGGCTTTCTCTGCGGAAGCGACGGCCTGCTCTACAGACACGATGTCCCCACCGCCATTCAGTTTCAGAACCGCTTCCGCCAGCAGTGCATCCATTAACTCTTGCTTGGTCACGTTGGCCTCGCTCCGCGCCGGAGCAGCGCTTCAAGTGTCACGTTTGAGGAGTTTAGCCAGGCGGCGATGCAGGTCGTCCACGGCGTTGAAGAGGTCGATGATACCGGGAGTGTCGATGCCGACTTCAATGGTTTGCAGGTCGAGAGAAAGATCGGTCGAAATCTGTATGGCGCGTTTGACGCGCTCGGCGGACATAATCGGCAGGACGGTAAAGGGATCGCCGCCCGATTCGTCGCTGAGGCCGATCCATTTCTGCACTGCCCAAGTCGTGCTGCGAATGTGATCCACGGCCTCGCGGAATTCTGAGAGAACGCGCGAGTCCAAACTCCCGGATTTTACGAGTTCTTCGAGCTCGTTCAACTCGCGAGTGGCTGTTTCCAAGCGGGTAGTGATCGATCGCTCTGAGGGCGAGGTTGATTCTTGTTCGGGGCTGTTCATCCGAAATTCCCTCCGCGAGAGGGCTGGGTCACGGAAACAAGAGTAGTTCGCGACGGGCGCGAGAGGCAAGGAAAAACGCCCGCTTGAAGCGAATTTAACGGCGTTTGCCGCCCGGCGACACACGAAGGTCTGATCGCAATGTGGTTCCTCCGTGTAAGTTCGGGCGATTGTGTCCGCCGAATGCTGAGCATTGCATGGTAAGGCTGCCGCATGTACATTACCCCACGGCTGCAATGATTGAGGACGTTCGACCAAAGTGTGGCCGAGCCAAATTGACGCCGAGAGGGCGCCTCATTAGTACTTTTCTACCGCGTCGACTGGAAAATTTGCTGACTGAAAGGAAAACCGTGCTACGACTAAAATCTTATTCAGCGTTTTTGCTGCTCTTCGCTTCTTTATTATTCGCTTTTTCCGCCGCTGCTCAAACCAAGCTTCTTCGCTTTCCGGATATTCATGGCGACAAAGTGGTCTTCACTTACGCCGGCGACCTCTGGCTCGCTTCCACTTCCGGTGGATTGGCTACGCGGCTCACCGCGCATCCTGGTCTGGAGCTCTTTGCCAAATTTTCACCGGACGGCAAATGGATCGCCTTCACCGGTCAGTATGACGGCGACGAGCAAGTCTATGTGATTCCCGTCACCGGCGGCGTCCCGAAGCAGCTCACGTTTTATCCCGCTCGCGGACCGCTGCCTCCGCGCTGGGGCTACGACAATCAGGTTTACGGCTGGACTCCCGACGGCAAATCCATCGTCTTCCGGTCTCTGCGCGAATATTTCGATCTTGGAGACTCACGCCTCTACACCGTTTCGATGGATGGCAGCCTGCCGCAGGCTCTGCCCATGCCGAAATCCGGCGCTGGTGATTTTTCTCCGGACGGTTCGGAAGTTGTCTATTCGCCTTTGTTCCGTGACTTCCGCACTTGGAAACGCTATTCCGGGGGCTGGGCCCAGCAGTTGTATATTTACGATCTCAAATCAAACGTCCAGGAAAAGATCACCGAAGATGCCCGCGCTCATCGCGATCCGTTGTGGGTCGGGGAAAAAATCTATTATTCCTCCGACAAGGACGACACTCTCAATCTTTACTCCTACGATCCCAAGACAAAAGCCACCGACCAGCTTACGCACAGCACGAAATGGGATGTTCGCTGGCCCAGCACCGATCATAAAAGCCGGATCGTTTATGAAATGGACGGCGAGCTGAACATTTTTGATATCGCCTCCGGTAAATCCACGCCCATCTCTATCCAGGTTCCCACCGACGCTCTGGCCATGCGGCCTTCGCGCATCTCGGCAGCCAATCAAATCGAGTGGACTGAATTGAGTCCAAAAGGTGAACGCGCTCTGTTCGTCGCTCGCGGCGACGTCTTCACCACTCCGATCGAGAAAGGCGCCACCCGCAATCTCACCGATTCCTCGAATGCGCATGACAAGTTCGCGCAATGGTCGCCCGACGGCTCAAAAATCGCGTTCATTTCGGACATGGATGGCGAAGACGAGCTTTACCTCATCAACCAGGACGGTTCGGGCAAGCCCGAAGAGTTGACCCACGGCTTCCACGCCATGCTCTATCAGCCCAGTTGGGCGCCGGATGGAAAGCGCATCGCCTTCAGCGACAAAGACGGAAAACTTTACGTTTTGACTCTCGACGATAAAAAAGTCAGCCAGGTCGCCCAGAATTCTCGCGGACGCATTCCCACCTATCCGTGGTCGGCGGACGGCGGCCATATCGCGTTCATCATGGGTGAGCCGAGTGGGTTCTCCTGCGTTTATGTCTGGAGCGTAGCCGACGGTCAAGTTCATCGCGTCACCGACCCGCTCTACGATGCCGGCGATCCCGCCTGGGATCCCAACGGAGACTATCTCTATTACGTGGGGACGCGCGAATATGCTCCGCAGTTGAGTCGCATCGAATTCAACTTCGCCACCAATCGCGGCAATTCTCTTCTTGCTCTCACTCTGCGCAAGGACGGCAAGAATCCCTTTCCGCCCGAAAGCGACGAGGTCAGCATCACCAAGCCCGGCGAGGAGTCGTCTGACAAAGACAAAACCGCCGAAAAAGCTGGCGACAAAAACGAAGACAAAAAAGAAGGCAAGAAAGATGGCAAGAAGGAAGACGACAAAAAAGAAGAGAAAAAGAAGGAATACATCCGCATCGATTTCGACGGCCTCGCCGATCGCGTGACGCGCGTTCCCGTTGATGCCGACAATTTCAACGGTCTGGTGGTCACCAAGGACTATCTCGTCTACGCGCGTGAGGGCGCTCCGTTCTACGGCCGCGACTCCTTCCCGCCTTCCTCTCTCGTTCTCTTCGCCTTCAAAGACCGCAAGGAAACCACTTTAGTCGACAAAGCTGACGGGTTCGATGTCTCGCAAGATGGCAAGAAAGTCTTGGTGCGCGACGGACGCAGCTTCAAACTCTACGACCTAAAGCCCGAGGGCAAATCGGGCGCCAAGAATGTTTCCACCGACGGCCTGATGGTGGACCGTGTTCCGCAGCAGGAGTGGGTGGAAATCTTCAACGAAGTCGTGCGCCGTTATCGCGATTTCTTCTACGTCCAAAATATGAACGGCTACGATTGGGATGCCTTGCGCGACCAGTACCGCCCGCTCGTTGACTACGTCGCTCATCGCTCCGATCTCAACTACGTCATCGGCGAGATGATCGCTGAACTCAGCGTCTCGCACGCTTACATCGCCGGCGGCGATTTCGAAATTCCTCAACGCCCGCAGGTTGCGTTGCCGGGCGCTCGCATCGAATTGGACGCAGCCGC
>PKWH01000103.1:0-2003 GCA_003131985.1 Acidobacteriota bacterium
TGCCGGCAATGCCCCAGCGGTCTCCGACTTCCCGAAAAATTGCCAAACTTTGTTCGTACAACGCCCGCGCGGCCGTGGAGTCGCCCTGATCTCGAGCCACATCCCCCTGAGAGTTCAGCGACCAGCCTACGCCTGTCCGATCTCCCAAGCCGCGGAAGATCGAAAGACACTCCGCGTGCAGGGAACTCGCCCGGGCATAGTCGCCCTGTGATTTGACCACATTCGCAAGATTGCTCAGGGCGCGAGCGACAGCCCTCGGGTCGCCCAATTCTCTCCATAATACAAGGCTTTCTTCAAACAGAGAGTTCGCCACCGCGACGGCGTCCTGCTCTCGAGCAAGGACCGCCAGCGCATTTAAAGAAACTGCCACACCCTGCTTGTCATACAACTGATGCGCGATGCCTAGACTTTCGTTGATCAGCGCATCCGCCGCAGGATAATCTCCCTGCTCGCCCGCGAGCACGCCCGCGGCGAAAAGAGCGCGCAATCGCGCCTTCGTGGGAGCTGCCGCTCCTCTGAGATGCAAAATCTTGCCCAGCCGGTCGCTGCCTTCGGCGANNAGCGATTCCGCGCCTACCGCGCTGCCCTGCTCGGTAACCTCCTCCTCCGCAAGCACCAGGCAGTAAGCGGCATGGGCTCGCCTGGTCAAGGCCTCTTCCTTGCTTGCCTCCAGTTTTTCCCGAGCGTACTCGCGAATCGTTTCCAGCATCACGAAACGCGATTCACCATTGGCTTGCTCCACTTGCTGCAGCAAGCTCTTGTCCACCATGGACGCCGTACCGTCGAGCAGGTCCAAATCGAGATCGCCTTTGGTGTCGCACACAGCTTCCACACCCTCCAGCGTGCTTCCTCCCACGAACACCGATAATCTTCGGAAAAGTTTCTGCTCGGCAGGGCTCAGCAGGTCGTAGCTCCAATCGATGGTGGCGCGAAGCGTCTGCTGACGCTGTGGCAGATCCCGCGCCCCGCCGGTCAATAGCTGCAACCGGCTCGCCAAGCGGGTTTGCATGGCAGAGAGCGAAAGAACTTTCACGCGCGCCGCTGCAAGCTCGATCGCGAGAGGCAGGCCGTCCAACCGAGCGCAAATCTCGGCGACCGCCTGGGCGTTCTCTGCGTTAAGTTCAAAATCCGGCTTGGCAGCGCCGGCACGTTGTACGAATAGCGCGACCGCGGGGCACTTTGAAAGCGCCTCAAGCGACGGCATGGACTTCGAATCCGGCAGCGCCAGCGGCGGCACCGGAAATTCATGCTCACCGTACACATGCAGCGCTGCGCGGCTCGTCACCAGGATTTTAAGATTGGGAGCCGTAGCCAGCAGTTCTGCAACCACGGGCGACGCCTGAATCAAGTGTTCAAAATTGTCCAGCAGGAGCAGCATTGGTGCGCCCGATGAATCCCGCAAATTCTTCTTCAGCACTTCGAGCGGCGACTGTCCTCCCGCCTCTCGAATCCCCAGCGTTTGCACGATCGCGGAAGCCATCAAGCTGGGATCGCTTACCGGCGAGAGCGGGACAAAATGAATACCGCCCGGAAATTGTTCCACAAGGCTGTTCGCCACCTCCACCGCGAGACGCGTTTTGCCCATCCCGCCTGGGCCCGTCACCGTAACCAGCCGCACATCCCCACGCAGCAGAAGTTCTTTGGCGAAAACTACTTCCTTCTCTCGCCCCACAAACCGGGTCCGCTGCACGGGAATATTGGTCGGACGGGCCTCCGCCTGTTTAATTTGTTTCTCTGAGAAGCGATCGCGTATGGCTGCGAGTTCGTGTGCCAGATCCCGGGTAGAGATGTACCGCTTATCCGGATCTTTCTCCAGACACCTTTCGATGGCCCAACACAGCGGAGCGGGTGCGTCGGGATTTTGCCCTGCGATCGGTTCCACTTCTTCCCGGAGAATCGCCACCATCGTCTCCGCTACCGTGTTCCTCTTAAACGCTCGGTTTCCGCTGACCATCTCGTAGAGCACCAAGCCGAACGAGAACTGGTCTGACCGGAAATCCAGC
>PKWH01000103.1:2063-2344 GCA_003131985.1 Acidobacteriota bacterium
ACCTGCGCTGCGATTTCAATCGCCTTTCGTATTGGCAACGAGCCGGCGGCTAGCAGCTCACGCAGTGTCTTTCCTTCTATCAGCTCCATCGCAATGTAATGAGTGGAACCTTCCTTCCCGAGGTCGTAGATCGTGACTATATTGGGATGATTGAGCGCGGATGCGGAGCGCGCTTCACGCTCGAAGCGGCCCAACCTGTCGCTGTCTGCGGCGAATTCGGCGGGAAGGATCTTGATCGCAACAATACGGCCCAGGCGCGCGTCCCGCGCCCGGTACACCTC
>PKWH01000103.1:2441-3091 GCA_003131985.1 Acidobacteriota bacterium
GAGCCAAGCTCAACGTTGACCGTGAGCTAGGCGCCGTGCTCTCCCACGTTCCTCCGCCGAGGCCACCGTCGTCGGTTGACCTAGACGATACCGCAAGGCTCTTGCGTGCGCAGACCGATGCCGTCGAAGCAAAATTCCGCGCTTCAATCGAGGCCGAGAAATCAAAAGAAGACGTCCTGGCGCGCAAATTCGCTGAAGGATTGAAGAAAGCTAAAGACGGCCCCATCGAAAAGCCGCTGCGCGATTTTGACCTCGATTGATCCGGGATTTGATGCGCTCACGTTCCGCTCCGAACGAACCCAAAATTGCCCGCCGTCGCACTTTCGCGTTATTCGCTTTGCAGCTTGGATTCCTCGCGGTTATTTTCATGCCGGGGAATCTTCGCTCGCAGACTACGCAAAAGGCCAAGCTACCTCGTCCGCGTAGGCTCGACGAGGGCATCTCTCTGCAACGCGATCCGGCTACTGGCGAATTGAAAGCAGTCGCGTCCAAGACTCCCGGGAGCAGCACGGAGAAAGAAGCTGAACCAGCGCTGCATTCGATTCGCGTTGAGACTCCGCTAGTGCCGGTAACCTGCAGCATCACCGATGCGGGCGGCGCCGCGCTCGCGGGCCTCACTCGCGCGAACTTTCGCATCTACGACGACGGCA
>PKWH01000151.1:0-10085 GCA_003131985.1 Acidobacteriota bacterium
CCACCCGACATCACCTCCGCGAGCGAAATTCCGTATCCAATCGAAAATGTCTCGTCCGGCCTGGTGTCCGTCTCGGTAAATCTCACCGCCGCAGGCAAAGTTCAAGACGTGCAAGTCGTGCGCGACATCCCGGGTCTAACCTCGATAGTGACAAGCATCGTCAATACCTGGACCTTCGTCCCCGGCAAACTCGACGGCAAACCAGTCCCGTCCACGATCAATGTCCAAGTAGTTTTCAACCCCGGCGTTCCGCAAAATCAGCAATTGAAAGTGCAACCGGGGAATCTGGTCACGCCACCGAATCCTCCGGGATACATAGCCCCTGAGATTGCCGCGGTCTCGTACGCAGTTTATCCTCCGAATAGCGTCGCGACCGGAGCCGTCGTGCTCGACGTCTCGATCAACAAATACAGCGAAGTAAAAAAGCCAACCCCGATTCGCCCCGTGCCGTCCCTCACTTCCGCCGCAATCGCCGCAGTAAAGACCTGGACCGTCAATCCCGGCACATTCAACGAAAAGAAGCTGGACGCCAAGATGGTCGTCGCATTTGTCTTCCGTTCCCCAACNNGCAGCATGCTGCGCCCGCTGAAGCGTTGCCCAGGCCATCTGTGTGCGCCATCAAGCTCAGTGAAAGGCGGGTTCGCCTGTTCGTGAATTCCTTCGGAATTCACCCTGAGCGTCTTCGCGAAGGGCCGGCTCCTTTGACTTTCTCCCGCGCTCCCCAACCCTCGCCTCAAACTTTCCTCTTTGAACTCCGCGTAACCCGCCCTATCACCGGAGCCCGCGTTCGTTGACTTGCCTTCTAGCTCAACCTAAGATGAGCGCCTAATGCCGGATTCCCCATCACTTGCCGGGCAGACCTTCTCGCACTACCGCATCCTCGAAAAGCTCGGCGACGGAGGCATGGGCGTTGTCTACAAGGCGGAGGACGCCAAGCTAGGCCGGTCTGTCGCCCTGAAGTTTCTTCCCGAAGAAATGGGGCGCGACCGGGCAGCGCTCGAGCGTTTTCAACGCGAGGCACGCGCAGCTTCGGCGCTCAANNCATCCCAACATCTGCACGATCTATGAAATTGACGAAGATCAGGGACGGCATTTCATCGCCATGGAGTTTCTGGATGGGCAAACGCTGAAACACCGGATCGCGCGTGGTCCATTGCCGCCGGATGATTTGCTCCAGATCGGCATCGACGTCGCGAATGCCCTGGATGCGGCCCATGCAAAGGGAATCATCCACCGCGACATCAAGCCTGCAAATATTTTTTGCACCCGCAGCGGACAAGCCAAGGTACTCGACTTCGGCCTCGCTAAGATCCTGCCTAAGGAGCAGGTGTTTCCCGGAGCGACCGCCTCTGCGCTGCCCACCGCGTTTGAAAAGGATTTGCTCAGCACGCCCGGGTCGGCCATGGGTACTGTGATGTACATGTCGCCGGAACAGGCGATGGGAGAAGATCTCGACGCGCGCACCGATCTTTTTTCTTTTGGCGCGGTGCTTTACGAAATGGGTACGGGGACGGCGCCGTTCAGGGGCGCAACAGCCGCCGCCATTTTCGATGCCATCCTTCACCAGTCGCCGGTACCGCCGACGCGGCTCAATCCGCAATTGCCCTCGGAACTCGAGCGGATCATCCAGAAGGCGCTGGAAAAGGATCGCGGGCTGCGTTACCAGCACGCCTCTGACCTGCGAGCGGATTTGGACCGGCTGAAACGCGACACGAGTTCGAGAAGCGTTCCCATCGCGGCAGCGAGCCCGCTCAAGTCTTCTGAGTCCTCCGCGACACTTCCCTCGACTCCGGGCACGCCTGCAGCCGCTTCTGGAGAGGCACTATCGGGCAGCTCGGTGGTCACGACGGTTGCGCAACAACACAAATTTGGCTTGGCCACAGGCGTCTTGATCACCATCGTGGTGTTGGCCGCTGCGGCTTACGGCGTCTTCGCGCTGCTCCATCGAACGAGCCCCGCCTCGTTCGCGGATTTCACCATCACCCAAATCACAAATAACGGGAAGACCGTTGGCGCAGCCATTTCTCCCGACGGCAAATACCTGCTCAGCGTGATTGAAGACAAAGGCAAGCAGAGCCTATGGCTCCATCACATCCCGACAAATAGCGATACCCAAGTGCTCGCGCCGGCGGATGCTTCTTACCGGGACCTGATTTTCTCTTCCGACGGCAATTACATCTACTTTCGAAATGGAACTGGAGGCGCCTTCGATCTCTACCGCGCGCCGGTTTTGGGGGGCACTCCTCAACCCGTGCTCCATGACATCGCCAGCGGTGTAAGCTTCTCGCCTGAAGGCAAGCGCATCGTGTTCGTGCGGGCGAACGATCCAGAGGTGGGAAAGTTTCGGGTATTCACAGCGAATGCAGATGGAACCAATCCGCAAGCACTCTACGACGGACCCAGCACAGTGGATCAGCCAGCCATGGTTGCGTGGTCCCCAGACGGAACTCAAATCGCCTCGCTCCTTTTCTACGCGAACGGCGCGCTCAGCATGATTCAGTTTGCGGATAGCGTCTCCGGCAAAGTGCGGCCATTTGTGAAGTTCAATGACAGGGAACTAAGCGGTCTCGCGTGGCTGCCGAACGGCAGCGGCCTTCTCACCACCTACATGCCTGGCAGCAGTCCGCCCCCTAACCATTTGCAAATTGGATTCGTCGCGAGCCCCGGTGGAGAATTTCGCCGAGTCACCAAGGACACAAACAGCTACCAGACACTCACACTCTCGGCAGATGGAAAGACGCTAGCGGCGGTCCAGCAAAAAGCTACCCAGACACTTTATCTCATGCCTGCCGCGGGGTTCACCGGCACTCCTCCGGCCCCGGCGGCCGCTCAGAGCAAGGACTCCCATTTCTTCGATTGGGCCGGCAACAGCGATTTCTACTTCGATGGCGACTTGCAGCTCGTTTCTCTCGATGGCAGCACGAGGACGCTGCTCGCTGACCCCGGTCATCTTATATTTAGGCCAGTAGGGTGTCCGATTGGAAAATACGTCGTGTTTGTGTGGCAGGGGCACCCCGAGAGCAGCAAGGTAGTTCTCTGGCGGATCGACGCCGATGGGGCGAACCTCAAGCAGCTCACGCACGGCATCGCTGACGTAGGACCTCATTGCTCCGCCGATGGCCGTTGGATTTATTACAGCGATCTCGTGAACGCGCGGATCATGCGGACTCCCGTCGAGGGCGGCGATTCCGAGGTCGTCAAGGAAGCGGTGATACCGGGCATGCTTATCGGCCTCTCGGGAATCAGCCTGTCTCGAGACGACAAGTTTCTTTCGTTCATCGCCTTGAAGAGTGGCGTACAGCACATGCAGATCGCAGTCGTGAATTTAGTCGCGGGAACCGAGCCGCGAACCCGGCTGCTCGAGCCGGATCCGCGAATTGTGAGGGCGCCACGGTTTGCGCCGGACAGCAGATCGATCATCTACATCATTCAGGAAAACGGCGCGGAAAACTTGTGGCTTCAGCCGCTGGACGGCGCTGCGGGCCACTTGCTCACGAACTTTGCGTCGGACAAAATCCAAAATTACGGATTCTCGCCCGACGGCAAGTCTCTCGGAGTCTTCCGCTCCCACATAGAATCCGACGTCGTGCTCCTGCACGACATTAGCGGCTTGCCAAGGTGACGCCCCCCCGCGCATTTCCTCTCGTGAATCCGTTCCGTCTCTTCCAAGGCATGCACCCTTTCCAGCGCGCCGAAGTCTCGAAAAATCTCCTCGCCGGATTCACGCTTGCGGCCATGAACATTCCGCAGTCTCTCGGCTACGCGACCATCGCAGGCATGCCCGTAATCACCGGCCTCTACACGCTTCTATTCCCGCTGATCGCCTTCGCCGTCTTCGGCGCATCGCGTTACCTAGTCGTCGCCGCGGATTCCGCCACAGCCGCGATCCTCGCAGGCAGCCTCACCGGAATAGCTCAACTCGGCAGCCCCCGTTACATCGCGCTTGCAAGCTTGGTGGCTTTGCTGACCGGCCTCTTCCTCCTGATTGCTCGCCTGTTCAAACTCGGCTTCCTCGCGGATTTTCTCTCGCAAACAGTTCTCGTAGGCTTCCTCACCGGAGTCGGCTTCCAAGTCGGCATCGCCGTCCTCGGTGAAATGTTCGGCATCGTGGTCCACAGCCGCCGCACTCCGCTGCAGTTCTACGAAGTCATGCGCGCTCTGCCCCACGCGCATGGCTTCACAGTCGCCATTTCCTCCGCGGTCGTCGCATCCATTCTCCTTTTCCGCCGTTTCGCTCCCAAGTTGCCCGGCCCTCTCTTCGCCGTCGCCGGAGCAGTCGCGGCAAGCGCCATCTTTCACTGGACGCAACACGGCGTCGCCATTCTCGGAGCCGTGCCCGGCGGCTTGCCTCATTTCAGATTGCCCGATCTAAATTGGAGAGACGTCGAAACCCTCATCCCCGTGGCCGGCTCTTGTTTCGTGATGATCGTCGCGCAAAGCGCCGCCACCTCGCGGGCCTATGCCGCCCGCCATCATCAATATCTCGACGAGAACACTGACATCGTCGGCCTCGCCGCCGCCAATATCTCCGCCGCTTTCACCGGCACGTTCGTCGTCAACGGCAGCCCCACGCAAACCGCCATGGTCGAGCGTTCCGGTGGAACAAATCAGNNAGCCTGATCGATCTCCGCGCCCTGCGCGCCATCCGCCGCGAAAGCCCCGGCGAATTCGCGTTGGCCCTAACCACCGCAGCAGTTGTTGTCTTAGTCGGCGTCGAGCAGGGAATTATCCTCGCAATGACCGTGTCGCTCCTCCGCATCGTGCATCACAGCTACAGCCCGCACACCGCCGTCCTAGAAGAAACTCGCGACGGCATCTGGCAACTAGATCAAGTCGCTCCCGGCGACATCACCGAGCCCGGCATAGTCCTCTATCGCTTCGGCGCCCCACTTTTTTACGCCAACGTGAATCGCTTTTGCGAAGAGGTTCGTATGCTGGTTGCTTCCGCGCCCCCGCCCTTGCACTGGTTCATAGTCGATGCCGGCGCAATCACCAACGTGGACTTCACCGCCGCCGCCGTAGTCCGCGAACTCCAGCGCGACCTTGCCGCGCAAGGCGTCGGCCTGGTCTTCGCCCGCGTCCAGTCCGACCTCCAGCCCGACTTCGACCGCCACCACCTAACCGAAGCCATCGGCCCCTCCCGCATCTTCGACAGCCTCCACGCCGCCCTCTCGACCTTGCGGCACAAAACCCCATCCACCTGAACTCTGGCCGTGCNNCGGGCGCGTATTGCCGTGGCGAGATCCCGTAGGGGCGCAGCACTCTGCGCCCGCTGAAGCGTCGCCCAGGCGCTCTGCGCCCGCCGATCTACCGAGGTCGGCTCAATTGTTTTTCTCGCCGCGATCAGGCGGGAACCACGGGCAGTACCGCGTAAGTAACCAACCAGATAAACTCGATTCACACAGGTAGGAATCAGTTGGAATGCCTAACACCGAATACTACGAGGAATATAACGAGGTAAACCTCTTGCTGCCTGTTAGCCGCAAAGCCGCTCTGAGCCGACCCACAGTTGAGCCAGATCTCTGAGATTGTGTTTGTATGTACGCGTTACCAAGTATTGCTTCCCACCTTTTACACGCAGCCTGTACTCCCCCGTCGGTAAAGGTTGGATCTCCTCCACGGCCGAAATATTCACGACCACCGAGCGGTGGATGCGAATAAAACCGTAGGGTTTGAGCTTCTCCGCCATGGACGAGAGGGACGCGTGCACCAAATGGGGATTAGTTCGGCGTCGCAACGAAACGTAATTACCCTCGGCTTGCACCGCCAAGATGTCGGCCAAATCCAAGAGTAGGATGTTACCCTTTGCCTTGAACGCGATTCGTGGCACGTCGCCCCCCTCTCCGAGATTGACGAGGCGCCCGAAGAGACCTCAGCCACTCCACGATATTTCTGATTCCCACTTCCCACACCTTCGCATCTTGAGCATTCTTTGCTAACGAACCGTAGCCCTCGACCATCGCGATCAGAAAGCTGGCAGCCTCGTCTGGATTCAGGTTGCGGCGAACTGTTCCTTGGGACTGCCCTTTCCGCAAAAGCGTAGCAACTCCTTCCTGCCAGGAAAGGAATATCCTCTCCAGTCGCTTGCGGAATTGCTCGTCCAGTGGAGACATCTCCTGTGCCAAATTGAGTAGCGGACAACCGGCTCGAATGTCTTCGGGCCGAGCTGGTATCCGCCGGACAATGCCGATCAAAATGTCGATGGGTTGCCCGTCGCTAAGCAGAGGACGCAACCACCCGTCGCGGACAAGTTTTGCGATGATCTCTTCGACGATGGCATATCCTAAGGCCTCTTTACTGTCGAAGTGGTAATAGAGCGCTCCCTTGGTGACGTTGGTGGCGGCGAGAATTGTATCGATGCCGGCACTCCGGAAGCCTGATCTGTGGACTTCCCGAAAAGCCGCTTGCAGCAAGCGTTCCCGTGTACGCCCTGGATCACGGAACCTTCGCTTCCTCTTGTGACCATCTAACATACAGACAAGTATGTATGTTAATTATTGGGGAGTCAATTGAAACGACCTGCCTGACTCTTGGCTACTCGGTGTTCTCGAATTTCATAAACTTTCGCCAGTGTTCATGAAAAGTGGGAGAAACAGTCGCTCTAGCCGTTTTAGCGTCGTCCCCGGATTCTGTTACTCCGCCACTCGTTATCACGCTCTGAAGTGTTCAGCCTGTTGTGTCGCGTAATCGTTGTGAACGTGGAACACCGCATGCTCCCTCAGTTCACACTCAGCAGGAATTTGTGAAGTTGTGAGCCAATGCTGCTCTCAATTTCACACTAACTGTCAGAGCGCCGAGCGATCGCCCAGCCATCTCGGCGCGGAGACTTCATTCGGACGAAAAGGAGAATTATGAGCGCACTAAGTCGGTTGCGGAATTTCTGGATACCGTGGGTTGCGGTGATCGTTCTGGGTTGCTTCAGTAATGCGGCCGCTCAGACGAGCTACAAAGTTACCGATTTGGGCACCGAAGGGAATGACATTCTGGGGTGTGCCATGTCCCTCAATAATGAAGGCTGGACGGAGGTCATGGCTCAGAACCTGCCACCGGGGCAGCAGGATAACTTGGGAGGGACACTTCTAAGCGGGCGCTTATTTCTAGACATCGACGGATTCAAGCTCGACCTCGGCACGCTCGGAGGAACGAACACTTCGAGCAACTGGGGCGAGATCAATGATTTCGGACTGATAGTGGGTGATTCCGAAACGGCTGTCCCAGACCCGAATGGCGAGGACATTTGCGGCTTCGGCACGCACCTTACGTGTCGCCCGTTTCTCTGGGAATTCTCCAAGATGAGGGCCCTGCCGACGCTCGGCGGAAATAACGGGCAGGCGAGCTCGATCAATAACCGAGGACAAATCGTAGGATTCGCGGAAAACGGCGCCCTCGACCCGACCTGCACGCCTGGCATAACGAATAATCGGATTGCGCTGCCGGCGAAATGGGAAAACGGCACCGTCAAGCCTCTTCCTTTGGTGACTGGCGACTTTGACGGAGACGCGATGTGGATCAACGATCTAGGCCAAGCCGTAGGCTACTCGGGAAATTGCCTTGTAGCGACTCACGGCGCATCGTGGGAGAACGGCGTCGTCTCCACGCTTCAAGACCTCGGAAATGGCGCTATCGCTCAGAGCATTAACAACCGCGGGCAAATTGTTGGGCAAATCGGCAGTGCTGATGGCTCAACAGCCATTGGTGGGGTTTGGCTGAACGGCAAAGACGGCGCAGTCACAGGTATCGTGCTCCCGCAGGGAGATGCTATCGCTCTCGCCACCGGCATCAACGACCAGGGCCAAGTGGTGGGAAGCACGCTGGACCCGAACTTCAACTGGTCCCATGCCTTCATCTGGCAGAACAACGTACTGACCACCCTTGACACGGTGTTTCCCGCCAGTGCCAACCTCTTCCCGGTCATGGCTAACAAGATCAACGAGCGCGGACAAATCTCGGGCATGGCAATCGTGCAAAGCGGGCCGCACAAGGGCGAGATCCACGCCTTTCTGGCGACCCCTGTAAACGAAGCCGTAGGCAAGTCGATTGCAGACGTGGCACCTACACACCCGAAAGCCAATTCGTCGGCGAATGTTAACAAACAGCTTTTGCAGAAATTGGGGATCGGCCACTCCGAACGATAAAAGGTATTTTCGGCGCTTCCGCACCATGCATTCCAGCCATATGGCGCGCGAAAGCGTAAGGCCCTAGATCGTGCGGGACAATATGGGTCACGTTGAATACTCGACGTGACCCATGTTGTTTTCCGCGAGAGCTGGTAGGGAAGAGCGAGTGGATGCGTTTGCCGCTTACCGGAAAAGTGAAGTGCTACCACATATGGACGGTAATCCGACTCATCAGGGCTTGAGAGTGATTCGAGCGGGGAATCCAGAGGGCCGGGCAGACTTGGCCGACGAACTCGGCGCGGCACAACAGGAACTACTGCCAGACTTCTTTGTATACGTTTCCCTTGTTGTCTACCGCTGCGCCATGCAGATCGTCCAGTAGTTCCACTTGCAGAACCGTCCCCTTGTCGCCGGTGAAGACTCCCTGCCAGATTTTCTTGCCAAGAATATGAGCTGCAAAGTATCCCTGGCCGTAGACGGCGTCCCAGGCGAATGCAAGATTAGGCTGCGGCGGGTAGCTGTCTGGCGCTCCCGGCGTTTTCGTGTTCATCGAAGTCGCGTTCGCCTTCGCAAACTTTCCATTGAGTACTTCTCCATCGGAGACTGTCCAGGATTTCAGCAGCTTGGCTTTTGAACCTGCTCCAAACCCTATCCCTTTGACTTGTGCCGAAAATACGGGCGGCGGCGTCTGCGATGTCAGCGGACCTTCAACAGGGTAAAGCTTTTGTCCGAATGCGGCGGTGCTCGCCAAGGTTGTGCCAACAGTTAGAAAGGCAAGAACGAGCTTGATCTTCATCCGGAATTTCCTTTTTGGTTACGTTAAGTAGCTCCGTAGTATACCGACGTCGCTTGCGACAAGAAGGTTTCATCGCAAGCCCTCTCAACGCCTGATTAACGCGCAAACCGTCCATGTGGATTTCAAGTTTCCGGGTAACCGAGCGGAAATTTCGAGAAATGGACTTCGTTACTTGCTGATTGGTCGTGAGCCTTGTCGGCTCGACTGGAAGTGGTCGAGAGCCAAGAGTGCTCCGGCCCCAACGAGGCAAAAGTACCCAATCATTTGAGGGAGAGGGTGGGGCACGAGAAGCAATGCGAGGCCCCCCATCAAGACGAAAAAAGACACAGTCTTCATCCGGGTCACTGCCGGTTTGAATGCTTTGTTCCGTTCATGGCGGGTAATCCTGGTGATTGCCAGGACGCACACCAGACTGCCCGCGGTCACGAATACTAGGGGAATGCGAAGTGCCTGCCATCTGAACTCCATTAAGAGACCAAAGTTCAATCCTGCTAGAATCCAGATTAAGAGGCTCGCTGGCAGCAAAGTAGGTTTAAGGCTGGCCGCTCTTCTCTTGCGGGTTTCCCACGCCAACATCCAGCTACCCCAAAACACACAGTAAAACGCCACCGTCAGCCATTGATGCATAGTTCCCACGGCTTCGCCGCTCCTAGTTGGCGTTCAGTTACCAAGACTAATTGGCTCATTCAATCAGCCAGATTTGGTTTAGGGCCCGATTAACGCGCTTACCGGAGAAGTGACGCGCGACTTCATATGGACGCTAATACGACTCACCCAGGCGTTACTAATTCTTTTGCTGCTGGCCCCGGGCTGTTGACGGCGGAACATGCCCCTTCAGCCGCATGTAAACGACGAGGTTGCCGTAGTGCTCGTTATTGTGGGCGATGTTGTACATCAGCATGGCGCCCCGGACGGTACTGGTCGACCCCGTGCCACCAATATTCGCAATCTGCACCGGCTGAACGAAGTTAGCGTCAGTGGTCGCTGCGTACACCCGGTCGCAATACACGAGCGAATCGTTCAACGCCTTAACGAGCGCCGCCTTGTCCGCGATTTGCTTGTAGTCAGCGGTTGCGGGCGATTTTTCGCCTGCAACTTGCGAGCAGAAGAAGAAGTTCGCATTGACCACGTGACCGATAATCTGAGCGAAGGTGCGGACCTGCGGCGTCGGT
>PKWH01000151.1:10148-15420 GCA_003131985.1 Acidobacteriota bacterium
TCGTCTCCCTTCACCGTGCAAATCGTTTTGGCCAGCGCGGCTCACATCCCGCGAGTTGTCGATTTCTTGGCTCTCCAAGCTACCACACTGCCGGCTGCCCGCCGTGGCGGACCGTCACCGTCGACTTGACGTCCCCGGTTCCGCCTCGCATAATCCCTGAACCGAGGTCGTCCGATGCGCCACCTACTCGCTTTCCGCCGCGGCATTTCCGGCACCCAGAAAGCCTTTTTCGCGACTCTGTTTCTCTCACTCGCTTTAATCGGCTGCGATACTAACTCTTGCATTCTAATCGTCTCGGACCCTGGAGGCAGTGGCGGAACGATTTCCGGCAACGGCCCCAATTGCTCGCTCAGCACCACCACCGTCAGCATGCGAATAGCTTCGTCTCTCCCGCCTCCCGCGCCAGAAGGCCAGCCTCGCATCCAACATGTTTTCGTCACCGTTGAAAGCATCGAAGCAAATCCGGACGCCACCGCCGACGAAAATTCCCCCGACTGGCAAGAACTAGCGCCGAACCTGTCCAAAGAACCCGTGCAACTCGATCTTCTCGCGCGTGCCGCCGATTCATGCGCCCCAAATATCTCCGAGCGTGTCTCCGTCCCCGCCGACGCCTACCGCCAACTCCGCCTGCGCCTATCGTCAAACCAGCCGGACACGACCGACCCCGTCCTCCAACAAAACTCCTGCGGCAGCGCCGCCTTCAACTGCGTCGTCACCTCCGACGGCAACATCAAGCCTCTCGTGTTAGATCGCGATCTGTCCCAAATCCAAATCTCGTCGCAGCAAATAACCGGCGCCCTCTTCCGAATATCCCCCGAATCGCCTCTAAATCTAAAAATCGAATTCAACCCGCAGTCTTCACATTTCATTCCCACAGACGCAGCCGTCCAACTCGTCCCAGTTTTCACAGCCGCCGCACAGTCTCCCTGCGAATCCATCTCCGTCGCAGATCGCTAAATAAGATCTAAAGAAGAGAATTTCGAAATGTACAAGGAGGTAACTCAATGAAGTTGAACAGCAACNNTCATGTCTCCGTCCGCAGTTCATGGACTCCTAAGCCAGGAACCCATCGCTGCCAACGGCAGCTCCGATCCATACCCAATTCCGTGGCTCGACAAAAACGGGAGCCACAACCAACCTGCGGGCCCCAATCTCGAGCCCTCGCACATTTACCACTTCAAAGGAAAAGTAGCCCGTTGCAGCACCTTCACCGGCATGGGCACCGACTATCAGGGAAATCGTATCCCATTCGGCAGCCCCACCACCGATTACGGCGTCATGGCCGGCGACTACTGGGCCGCTCGCACCACCCAGCACGCAACATACACCCACATATGACTCACGCTCTTCCGGGGACAGTTTGCCCCCGCGAATCAGATCCACGATTTTCACCCGCCCATTTCCCCCTCCGGACTCTACTGGACCGTCCCCGTTCCCGACGGCGGCCTGATCGTCAGCCCGGACGGAAACACCTTCACTCTCGAAATGAAAAACGTCGCCGTGGTTGACCAACCGCACTGGCCCGCGCTCGACGCTTCTGCGACGCCCGCGCGCATGAGCTTCAAAATGGTTTGGAAATCCACCGGCGAGGCCGCGAAGTACGAAGACGCCTCCAAGCATTTCCGCTTCACAGGCTTTCGTGCCACGTGCCAGATGGAAGCGCAAGTCGATGTCCCCTCCATCGGCTTCTCGTGGAAGTCCGACCCGCTCGACACGTCAAAGTGCGACGTCGCCGTCATCGGCGACGAAGTCAACGGCCGCTACTACGACACCTAGCCGAATCACTAGGTCCAAGTGTCGTTAACGAGCCTCTGATCCGCCCGCGAAAGCGGCGGCAAGCCGCCGCACTCCAAACGGAGCCTCGCCACGTTTCTATGGAGTGCGGGAGCTTGCTCCCGCTTTCCACTCCCAGACGCGCCTTGCCGTGGCAAGATCCCGTAGGGGCACAGCATGCTGTGCCCGCTCAAGCGCCGCCCAGGCCATCTGTGCTCGCCATCAAACTCAGCGAACGCCCGCTTCGTTTTTTCCTCAGCGCCGGTTTACCCTGAAGGAGAAAAGCCGTCTTGCCTGCCCCTCTCGTAGTGCCATAATCAACCTAGAAACCAAAAGGAGTCGACCCGTGAAACCATTCNNGGAATCTGGCAAGGTTACGACGGTGAGTGGAAGCACGTCTCCCAACAATTAATCGCGCTGGCCGAAGCGACGCCTCCAGAAAAGTTCTCCTGGCGCCCCGCCGCCGGAGTGCGTTCCACCAGCGAAGTCTATATGCACATAGTGGATGCCAATTTCTATCTGTTAAGCGTCACGGGCCCCAAAATGCCCGCCGACCTGACCGAGGACATGGGAAAAACCGTCACCTCAAAACCCGAAGTAATCGCCTGGCTAAAACGCTCTCTGGAAGCGGTCAAAACCGCCCACGCCGCCGAAACCCCCAAAGATCTCCAGCGCAAAGTGAAAATCGAAGGGCGCGAAGCCACCGTCGACGGCATGTACCTCCGCATCATCATTCACGCAAACGAGCACATGGGCCAACTAATCGCCTACGCCCGCATGACCGGCGTCGTCCCCCCCTGGTCCAAGCAATAGCGCCAATCCGCTAGTGGTGACGGTTCGCTCCTACAAACAATGCCCCCATTGGCGAAATTGCTTTCGCCGGACGCGATGCGGCTCGTTACAGTCAAATTGGAATGAATAACCCCGACCTTTTTTTCACCGAGCAGTTTGCTGTAACGCTTTCTATTTCTTTCGCATCTCATGGAGGGCCAAACTCGAAGGAGAGGACATGGGAATGTTTGCGATTACTGGAATCACTGGTCAGGTAGGTGGCGAGGTGGCTCGCAACCTGTTGGCCGCCCACCGAACCGTTCGGGGAGTGGTCCGCGACGTCAGCAAATGCAAAGCATGGGCGGAGCGTGGCTGCCAGCTAGTCAGCGCGGATATTAATGACGCTGCGGCCCTGACAGATGCATTCAAGGATGTCGATGGCGCGTTCATTCTCGTGCCGCCAAATTTCGATCCATCGCCTGACTTTAGCGAAGCACGGACATTGGCCGCCAAGTTGAGTTCAGTTTTGGTCGCGGCGCGTCCGCGTAAAGTCGTATATTTGTCGACGATCGGGGCACAGGCAACGCGCTCAAACCTGCTGGCACAGCACACCATCATCGAGCAAGCGCTGCGAAAGCTGCCGGTGGCAATCACCTTTCTGCGGCCAGCATGGTTCATGGAGAACTTCGCATGGGATGTTGCTCCAGCGAAGAACGGCGCGATTCAAAGCTTCCTGCAGCCTCTGGATAAACCAAAACCTATGGTTGCCACTTCCGACATCGGGCGCTTAGCTGCTGAACTGCTTCAGGAAACGTGGAACGGCCACCGGGTCATCGAGTTGGAAGGGCCGCATCGTGTGACCCCGACGGAAGTCGCTACTACCTTCGCTAATCTATTGGGCCGTCCCGTGAGAGTGGAAGCAGTACCGCGTGAGACGTGGGAGGCGCTTTTCAAATCACAAGGCATGAAGAACCCTGAGCCGCGCATTCAGATGCTCGATGGCTTCAATGAAGGATGGATCGAGTTTGAAGGCAAAGAGGTTGGTTCTCGAAAAGGAAAGGTGGGTTTGGAAACGGTACTGCGGACGCTCATCGAGCGTGACAGTGCGATGAAAGCGGTCTCCAGCGCCAATTGAGGTTTCACCCCGCCGTCAGGATTTACTGCATCTTCAGGACCAGAGCCCGTAGCTTGGCGCGAGAGTCCCGATTAGTCGGGATTATCGGAAACTGATCTCTTACCGGACCCTCCGAACCTGTTGCGCCCCCATCGCCCCCTGTGCTATTATAAGGACGCGTTTGTTGCTTCCGGGTTCGTCCTCGAGGTCGCCAACGTGGTGGCTAACATGCCCCCTATCAATACTTTAGGAGTATCACCAAGTGGCCAAAGAGCAAGGTACTGTCAAGTGGTTTAACGCTGCAAAGGGCTATGGTTTCATCCAGCGCTCGTCCGGTGAGGACGTCTTCGTGCACTTCTCGGCGATCCAGTCCGAGGGTTACAAGAGCCTCAATGAAGGGCAAGCTGTCGAGTTCGAGGTCAAGCAAGGCCCCAAGGGCTTGCAGGCCGAGAACGTCGTCGGGCTCTAACCCGTCTCGTTGTCGTTTCAAAATTCTAGGTTCACTCGAGGGGCGGAGCTAAGCTCAGTCCCTTCTGAAAGCAAGTCGCGGTAGTTTTCCCGCGCGCGCCCAGTTTACGTAGGAGTTCGGATCCTTTGTAGATCGGAAGTGACGCCGCCGCTGACTATGAGGCAAAAGCGGCGGCAAGCCGCCGCACTCCAAATTCGGACGGCACGTTCGTATGGAGTGCGGGACCTTGCTCCCCTTTCGCAGCGGCGAAGGGCGGCCGTGCCGCAGGCTCCGGTTCGTCAGGGCACGGCTTTAGCCGTGCCGCAACGTATGGGCACCCGAAGGGGTTTTAACCCCTGAGGCAGAGCTTTCGGTCCTAGTTCTCGGCTTATGCGCTGTGGATCATCCGCGCCACCGATTGGCGGCCAATTGTATTAACATGCGCTCGGACTTGCTGCTCTCGGTGGTTCTTTGCGGCAAGAGAACGGAGCTAAGGAGAAAGACTATGAAGCTCAAAATGACGGGAGCGGTGGGATTGGCTGCGGCGTTTGTCGCGGGTATGCTGGTCGCGACGGCGTTGGGTTGGGGCATCTCTGCGGCCGGGGCGAAGACGCTGGGAGCTGCGGCGCAGCAGCAGCAGCAAGTTACCGTGCAGAAGGTCATCACCCCGACGGTGACGGACGAGGACATCACTTTGCTGCGGAAAGATCTACGTGCGATGAAAATGCAGGTGATTGGGCAGAATATGTCGATGTCGGATGCGGAGGCGCAGAAGTTCTGGCCAGTCTACAACCATTACGTGAGGGACTTGTCGGAAGTAAACAATCAGAAGTACGCGCTGTTGAAGGAGTACGCGGAGACGTGGGCAACAATGTCAGACGAGGATGCCATGATTTATGTGCGGCACTGGCTGGAGGCGGACGGCGAAGCGCAGGCGCTGCGCTTGAAGTACGTGCCGGTGGTCAGCCAGGTGTTGCCGGGAAAGAAGGCAGCGACGTTTTTTCAGTTAGACCGCCGGCTGAACATGATCATCGATCTCCAATTGTTCTCGCAGATCCCGTTGGCGCATGTGAAGGACTAGCCGGGAAGAGATATCCGATATCAGCGATTAGACAGCAGGAAGACAGGGTGGCCACCCTTCCCGCGCAATCTTTGTGGGTCGCCCC
>PKWH01000026.1:0-4118 GCA_003131985.1 Acidobacteriota bacterium
GCCCGCATGCTCCGCAAAAACCCCGGCTTCACGGCAATCGCCGTCCTCACGCTCGCTCTCGGCATTGGCGCCAATACCGCGATTTTCTCCGTCGTCAACGCTGTCTTGCTTCGCCCTTTGCCGTATGCGAATCCTCAACAACTGATTGTTCTCAGGGAGACGACGCAAAGCGTGGGAGCCCACTCTCCCTCCTATCCCGATTTCCTTGATTGGCGAAAACAGAGCAGAACTTTCGGGCAAATGGCTGCAATCAATAATCGGGAGTTCAATTTGTCCGGTGTCGCTCAACCTGAAGATATCAGCGGCTATGCAGTGTCTCCGAATTGCCTCTCGATGTTGGGTGTGCGGCCTTTTCTCGGCCGCGATTTCTTGTCCTCGGAGGACACTCCGGGCACCGCTCCGGTCGTCATCTTGAGTTACGCTTTGTGGCAGTCCCATTTAGGCGCCGCCCCCGATGCTGTCGGCAAAAGTCTCACGCTCGATGGCCGGAGTTTCACTATTGTCGGCATTCTCCCTCCAAACTTTCGCCTCCTGGACAAGACCGACATACTCGCTCCAATCGGCGTCTGGGCAGGCGACATGACCGAACGCGGAGACCGCGGAGACATGGATGTCCTCGGTCGTCTGGCGCCTGGCGCCACCGTCACCCAGGCTCGCGCAGAAATGGACACGATTGCCGCAAACCTGCGCAAGGAATATCCCGCTCCAAATGGTGGCGTCGGAATCAGCATGGCAACCCTTCGAGATGAGTTGGTCGGCGAAAGTCGCCCGGCGATCCTCGTCCTTTTCGGCGCCGTTGTATTTGTTCTCCTAATCGCTTGCGTCAACGTCGCCAATCTCTTTCTTGTGCGTGGCGCCGCCCGAGCCAGAGAAATTGCCGTCCGCCAAGCCTGCGGTGCTACTCGTGAACGGCTGGTTCGTCAGATGCTCACCGAAAGTTTTCTTCTGGCATCGCTCGGAGGCGGATTAGGAATTCTTGTCGGCTGGCTGGGCATCGAGGGTCTGCGCCATCTGATTTCGATGGGCATGCTTCAAGGCGCAGTCATCGGAATCGACCGCAACGTACTGCTGTTCAGCGGCGCGATGATTATACTCGTCGCCATCGCCTTCGGCCTCGTTCCCGCCTGGCAAGCCTCGCAGCCGCGCGTTCAGGAAGCATTGAAGGACGGCGGACGAAGTTCCACTCCCAGCGCGGCGCAGCATCGCTTGCGTGGCGTGCTGGTGATGGCCGAGACGGCGCTCGCACTCGTCCTTCTTGTGGGTGCCGGCCTGATGATGAAAAGTATGTACCGCCTGCTGCAAGTGGATCCGGGCTTTCGGCCCGAGCGTGTGCTTACCATGGAAATAAATCTGCGCACCGCGCAATATTCCAAGCCCGAAGCATCTCTGAATTTCTGGCGCCAGGTTCTCGATAAAGTTCGCGCGTTGCCTGGTATAGACACCGCGGCTCTCGGCACTGTCCTACCTCTGTCAGGTAATCACAATCGTGGTGACATCACAGTGGAAGGCATGCCGACCCCCGAGCTTGGAAAATTTCCGCATCCGGATTACCACACCGTGTCTTCGAGTTACATCGACGCGCTCGGCATCCCGCTGCTGCGCGGACGGAATTTCACCGNNCCGCCAGTCGCGCTGATCAACGCCACCATGGCGCGCCGCTTTTGGCCCAACGAAGACGCCACAGGCAAGCGCTTTCACTGGGGTCATCCGGGATCGAAGGAGCCGTGGATTGAGATCATCGGCGTGGTCGGCGACACGAAACTTTACGGCCTGGCCAATCCCTCGCGCCTCGAGCTCTACATGCCGCTTCAGCAGAGCCGCGCAAGCGACATGTTCCTGGTGCTGCGTTCTAGAAGCGACCCCGCTAGCCTCACTTCGGCCGTTCGCGAAGCCGTCGCGGCCATTGACAAGGACCAGCCCGTATTCAACGTCAACACCATGACCCAACTTGTGAACGATTCCGTAGCCACTCGCCACATCACGCTTGTCCTTCTCGGACTCTTTAGCGGCCTCGCCCTTGTGCTGGCAGCGATTGGAATTTACGGTGTCATCGCCTACAGCGTCCAGCAAAGGACCCACGAAATCGGCATTCGCATGGCCCTCGGTGCGCAACGCAGCGACGTTCTTCGCCTCGTCGTCGGGCACGGAGTCAAACTCGCCGCACTCGGAATCGCCATCGGCGTCGCAGCCGCTTTCGGGCTCACGCGTCTGATGTCGAGCTTGCTCTTCGGCACCGGCTCGAACGATCCCATCACCTTCGCCTCGGCTGCAACAATTCTCCTTCTTGTTGCCATTGCGGCCTGCTACATCCCCGCGCGCCGTGCCATCGCCGTAGACCCCATGGTCGCTCTGCGCTACGAATAAATCCCTGGCGGCGACGGCCTGGCGAGCGCAACCGCAATGCCGCGCCTGCGCCCGATTTACTCGCGAATTCGCCGCAGTCCCGTACTGAGCCTTTCGGCCGTACCGGTACACAATTGACAACCCCTGGGGAACAATCCCGATTTACTCTCGCCGCCAATGCATGTCATACTCCGCAATAGTTTATGAGGTTATCCATGAGCATTCTTTCGCACTTTTTCCGGACCATCCGCATCCTGTTACCCGCGGGCCTGATTTGCGCGCTCGCAATTGCGGCGTTTGCAGGTGACGGGACGGACAAGGACAAGGCCGCCCCTGCCAACGCTGCAACCGCTGACACGGCGCAACCGAGCCAGACGCGCGCGAAGAAGGTCTACACAAACGACGACGTCGATTCGCTGAGGAAAAACTACGGTGCTTCCACCGTTGGGAACGTGTCGCCTGACGTCTCTGCGAACCCCACCACCCAGCCGCGCAGCGCGCCGAGAATTCTCGTCCCGCAAGCCTTGACCACGCCGCTTTCTCCGGACCAGGATCCGATGTGGTACGCGCAGCAGTACGGTTCGGTCAGCTCGCAGATTGCGGACATCGATGAGCAACTGCAGCACTTGCGGAATTTTCGCGCGTCTGACGCCGCGCCCGGCCCGTCAACTCCGAGCCTCACCGTAGGCCTGGACATTTACGCCCCCGCCGACGGCATCACCACCGACGCGCAGATCCAGCAGCTTTTGCAGCAGCGCGCCGATCTCGACGCGCAACTTGCCGACCTCCAGGATCGCGCGCGAGCCAACGCCATCGACCCCGGTGTGTTGCGCCGCGCCGCCGACAATCCGCAGACCGCCGAAAATGTTTCGTCGCTCACTCCGCAAGATCGCGTAGCCGCGACCCGCGATACTCTGAACGACCTGCAGTCCGATCTCGCCGCGACGCGCGACACCGAAGCCGCCATGCATCAAGAAGCCGCCGCGCAAAACGCGAAGATCATCCCCGAAACAAGGTTTGGGGGAGGTTTTACCGCCGATTTCCTGAAGCAGCTCAGCCTTCACCAAGCGCTGGTCCAGGACCAAATCAGCACCACCGAGGACACCGCTCGCAAGCAAGGCATTCCGTCCGGCTCCTTGCCGTAACCCGTCGCCCCTGCAATTCTTCATCATCGCCTCTCGCTCAACCATCCGCCGACCCCTTTCCACACCAATTCGGTTGGCCGCAAAATGCATGCGGTCTTTTTCTCTCCAACCAACCTGATGCGACGTTGGCTGCGCCGTCTGCCGCGCGACGCGCCAGCCACGTAGATTCTTTCCACACCAAATCGTGTGTCCGCGAAAGACACGCGGGCCTTCCTCTCAACCAATGCAGCGCGCTCCGCGTGCGCGACAGCCGCGCGGGCTTTCTTTTCCTCGAACATTCGTGTCTCTCTTTATTTAGTCGGCGTTGTCGATTTGGGCGCGCTGGAGGCGGTCGGAGTAGTCGATGTAGATGGTCTTCCACTCGGAGTAGAAGTCNNCCAATCGTGGGCGCGTTGACGTACACAATCCCCGTCTGCAGGTCGCGTTGCGCGCGAAACGCGTTGTTCACGTTGCGCGTGTAAATCGCAGCGGACAAGCCGTATTGCACGCCGTTCGCAATGGCCAGGGCGTCGTCAAGAGTGTCAAACGGAATCACGCTGACCACCGGCCCGAAAATTTCTTCCTGACAAATCCGCATCTTCGCATCGCAATCGCTGAAAATGGTCGGCTCGTGGAACCACCCTCGCGCCA
>PKWH01000026.1:4151-5179 GCA_003131985.1 Acidobacteriota bacterium
GCAAATTTCGTCACAAACTCGCCGTAAACTTTCTTCTGCACCGCGACGCGGCTCGCCGCCGTACACCTCTGCCCGCTGGTTCCAAACCCGCCCCAAATCGCGCCGTCCACCGCGAGGTCCAGGTTCGCGTCGTCCATCACGATGATGATGTTCTTCCCGCCCATTTCCAGATGGCACTTCTTAAAAGTCGGCGCGCAAGCCTCGCTGATGATGCGCCCCACTTCCGTTGACCCGGTAAAGCTGATCAGTTGCGTCCCTTTGCTTTCCAGAATCGCTTTGCCCACCACCGTTCCCTTGCCCGACACGATGTTCAACACGCCCGGCGGCAGCCCCGCTTCAGCCATCACGTGAATCAAGTTGTACGTCGATAGCGGAGTGTCTTCCGCCGGCTTGATCACCACCGTGTTGCCGCAAATCAGCGCAGGCATAATTTTCCACGACGGAATAGCCATGGGAAAATTCCACGGCGTAATAAACCCGTTCACGCCCACCGGCGTGCGCACCGACATCGCAAATTTGTTCGGCAGCTCCGAAGGAGTGGTCTGCCCAAACTGCCGCCGCCCTTCCCCCGCCATCAAGTACGTCATGTCGATGGCTTCCTGCACGTCGCCGCGCGTTTCCGCCAACACTTTGCCCATTTCGCGCGTCATGTCCTGCGCGAAGTCTTCCTTGCGCTCGGTCAGAATTTCCGCCGCGCGATAGAGAATTTCGCCGCGCTTCGGAGCAGGCGTCAGCCGCCATTTTTCAAACGCATTCGCCGCCGCGTCAATCGCAGCATCCGCGTCTTCCGCGGACGACGCCGGAAACATCCCCACCAGCTCGTTGGTGTCCGCCGGGTTGCGATTCTCGATCGCCTTCCCGCTCCGCGCCTCCACCCACTCCCCATTAATGTAATTCTTAAAAACCTTCGGCATTACAGCCGTAGCCATGCGCATCCCTCCGATAATTTGCTGTCGATATTCGATGAATTGGTGTGAGCCCAGGATGCAAATCTAGAACCGGGTAAAAATGTCGCGGTCGTTTGTTTT
>PKWH01000231.1 GCA_003131985.1 Acidobacteriota bacterium
ACTTCTCCCTGCTTCCCGCTCTGAATCAGGATATGCGGAAAAGGGCCCGTCGTCTGATCCGGCAGGACGAGTACTCCGCCAGAGGCTAGGTCCGTATCGGAACTATCCAGCGAGGCTTGATTCCATGGGGTGAAATAATCTGTCGGAACTGGAACCCCATTTGTCAGGCTCAGTCGCACCAGGCTGTCGCCGTAGTCGATTGTTGTAGAGGGAGGAGGCGCAGGAGTGGCGACAGTATCGTCACCATTGCCGGTGGCGATATAAGCGTTTCCCGAGGCGTCAGCGGCAATTCCCGCACCGGATTCCCATATTCCGTTGCCTTTCCCATTTGGGGAAGTGCACCAGACTCCGCTCTGGGCCAAAGTAGTTTTATTGTAGGCGAGAATCCAGCCATGCCAGGGCCCATTGTCCCCGTGCGCTGCAAAACCGATATAAACGAATCCATTAAGCAGAAGAAGCCCAGGCCGCTGATTCTCCCACTGCCCGTTGAAGGGCACGCTGGAACCGTTGCCGTCAGTAGCAGTTCCCGGCGCCGAAGCAGTCATCAATACCGGGCCGCCGAGTTTCTCCGCACCCGTGGTGATATCTATGGCGTGCAGGCGGTAAATAATATCGCTGCTCTCTACTGTGTTCACAACAACGTAAAGCGTATTTGTGGTGGGATCAATCGTAGGCGTGCCGGTAATTCCTATTTCAGGATTGATGTCCTGCGTGCCGCCCACATTGCTGGGAGTAAGCGTGGTTGCGCCGTTTAAAAGAAAAGTTACGTGCCATAGCTGAGAACCGGTGTCGGCATCAAATGCATAGAGGCTGTCATGCTCCGTGGCAACATACAAAACATTGTGAGTTCCATTCCCCGGAATAGCGACGGCGGGAACGTACAGCGGTTGGGCGTACACATAGCCATCCACAGTTAGCGAAAATAGCTTTCCGAACGATGTGGAGTTGACATTCGATGGAGTCAACACGGTCTCTGTCGTGTTTTGTCCCGTGCGAGCTGTATCGTAATGCTGTGTGAGGATGCTGGTCTGGGCAGACACTGGAATCGATGTGAACAAAGCTCCGAGAAGTACAAGAGTCACGTATCGAACAATCACTAGAGAACGCAGTCGGTAAGCGCTAAGAAATGATCGAGAACGGCTACAAAGAATTAGGGTCATCGGTTTTCGCCTGGGAATAACTGGAATAAGAGGACTGGGTTGTGTAACGGTACCGGAGATCGCTCGAAACTTCATCACAATTCGCACGAATTCGCGGTGCTTTTAGTCCTAGTACTGATTTTTTTTTCGGCGGACCGGTGGAACGGTGCATTCGGATGGCCGAACTAAAGATTTGATAGACGTCGAGAATGGTTCAAAAGAGGGCACCAAAACCAACACTTTGTGACAATGACGGTGGGAACTCGCCTTAGCGGAACGCAGCCCGTATTTTTTTCGCGGTTACGAAGGACAGCAACAGAAAAAAGAACGATGTCGCGCTGGCCTTTCGAGCGTCGAGGCTTTATTTGTCGGGGGCTGGAGACGCTCCAAGCAATTTGTTGATCTCATCCGCCTGACTAATCTTCGGATTGATCTCGAGCGCACGTGCGAATTCCTTCTTGGCCATCGAGAGATTGTTGGCCTTCTGATAAGCCATGCCGAGGTGATAATGATACGTCGCGCTGTTCGGGCTGCCTTTAACTGCTTCCTGCAACGCTTCGATAGCGGCGTTATAAGCGCCTTGCTGATAGTAGGCCCAACCGAGAGTATCTGCCGAATTCGGCAAATTGGGCAGACCCTTGCGCGCGGTTTGAGCCAACGAAAATGCCACGTTGGCGTTACCCCCATGCTCCAGCATTAGGTATGCGAGGTTATTTGCTGCTAGCGGATAATCTGGTTGGATCTCCAAGGCCTTCTGGTAGATATCTTCCGCCTGCTGCCAATCATTGCGTGCTTCTAATGCGCTACCGAGACCAAGGTAGAGGCGCACATCATTCGGATTGTCCTGAATAGCTCGCTGGTAGGTGGCGATAACCTGATCAATCGATCCCCGGGCCGCCTGAATGTTTGCGAACAAAAGAACTGCCTGCACGTTGTGCTTATCAAGCTCAACAGCCTTCTGAGCTGCGTTCTCGGCTTTCTCCTGTTCTTTGCTGCGAAGTTCGATTTGGCCGAGCAGAAGATAAAAAGGGCTACTGTTAGGCACAAGCGCGATCTGCTCTTGCACCATGCGCAAAGCTTTGGCTGGCTCGTTGCGTGCAACAGCTATGTCCAAGAGCCCGGTGAGCGCATCGGCAGATGACGGAGCAAGTTTAAGCGCCTGACCAAAGTATTTCTCGGCTTCGTCGTACTTCTTCTGCGCCATGCGCAGATTGCCCATTTTGATATATCCGTCAGGATTCTGTGGCGCCACCTCGATGGCCTTCTTCAAATCGGTTTCCGCAGCACCCGGATTTCCCAGCCAGAAAAAAGCTTCGCCCTCGTAGATGTATCCGTCGGATGCGCCAGGAGAGATAGACTTGAGGTCCGCGCCACTTTCCGCCAAGAGTTTCGAATCGTGCTTTTGCAATGCGAGGGCCGCAAGCGCCCGATGGGCGTCGGCCATGGACGGCTGTAGCCGGGCAGCGTTTCGCCATTCGGTCTCAGCTTGACCCAAGTTTTTTGTGCCCGCGTAAGCAAGTCCAAGTTGAAAATGTCCGACTGCGTTGTCGGGCGCGTCCTTAAGCGCCGGCTCCAGCATGTGGATTGCATCGGCATATTTCTGCTGGCGATTAAAAATTGCGCCGCGGAGGATCATGGCGGCAGGATCCGAAGGAAGATTTTTCAGGATGGCGTCGCTGACCTTGGCAGCTTCGTCCAATTGGTTTTGCTGGATCAGTAGTTGGGCGTATGCCTCGGCGATGGCATTGTCTTTCGGATGCTGAGAATAGAGCGTGCCGAACTCCGCGACTGCTTTGTCTAATTCGCCCTGGCTTGCATAGAAATCTCCGAGCAACCGGTAGCCGGCAGGATTGTCTTTCAATGCGGTCTTGGCTTGCTGAATCGTTTGTTCGGCCGCGGGCTTCTTATCCTCTGCGAGATAAAGATTAGCCAGAGCAATCCGAGGCGACGGGCTCTGTGGATCGAGAGCGATGGCCGCTTGATATTGCTTTTCCGCATCCGGCCAGCGTTTTTGCCGCTGGTAAAAATTTCCGAGGGCAATTAACGAAGGCATGGATTTCGGATCAAACGAAATCGCTTTCGAATAGTTTTGTTCCGCAGCAGCCATTTCATTCGATCTTTCATACATAAATGCGAGGCTCAGATAAGACTGGGAGCGCTTTGGATCCATCTGTACGGCTTGTTGAGCCTCACTCAAGCCTTTTTTCGCGTCTCCGAGCGCCGCATCCGAATTGGAAAGAATCACCTCCGCCTGCGCATTGCGGGGATCGTTTTTCAACACGATCGCGGCGCGATCGTGCGCGTCTTGAAACCTCCGGCCGGTGAAATACAGTTCCGCAAGATCGAGCTGCGCTTTTAAGTTGGAAGGATCGAGTTCGACGGCGCGGCTCAGCTCCTGAAAACCATGGGTCCAGTCGCCTTTTTTGACAAGAGAGCGCCCCAACTCGTAATGCGCTTCCGCGAACTTCGGATCGATCTGGATAGCATTTTGATATTCGATAACGGCTTCCTCGTATTTGCCCTTCTCGAAGTATGAAAGCCCTTTGTCGAGATATTCCTTCTTACGGATCTGCGGATCGCGAGTGCATCCGGCTATTAGCGCGGCGGCTATAAGCAAGCCAGCCCATGGGTACAGCATCTTGCTAGATTTCATTTCGACCTTTCGTAGCTAGCTTCGACCGGCTCGTAGAATTCTATCGCTTCGAACGAACGCAATCCAGCTAGCCGTTGCATATTGCGCCCGTTCAGCTAACTGCCTTTCTATCTAATTCAAAACAAGTACTTTACTATCATCCCATGACAGCCTTACCTCTATCGGAGGTCTCTACCACGATTGTGAGATAATATGTTCTCGGCAGACGGGCATAAAGGGAAAGTATTTTACCCATTCGTGGAAAGTTCCTAGGATTTCGGCAGGGCGCTCGGTTAGCCTACTCTGGATTAAATTGTCTGTAAGTCTAACAACAACTGATGGTTAGCAGCATACTGATGCAATAGAAGCAATTTTGGACCCTGGCAACCCCGTTGCAGTCATTACTGGGCGTACGGTAGTTCCATATACGTGCGGGCTACTGTGAATAAGGATAAGAAGGACAATTATGGCGAGCAACGGGGTCGGAATCGCATCTGTGAAAGAGGAATGGGGCTTTGTGGGCGGCATGTGCGCCGCAATGCAAACACTGGAAAACGTGGTTGCTGAGATTGCGCCGACCAATATACCGGTTCTGCTTGTAGGGGAAAGCGGCACTGGCAAAGAAATGTTCGCTCGAAGAATTCACCACCTTTCGGCGAATGCTGACGAGCCGCTGATGAAGATCGCTTGCGCTTCCATGAATCTGCCGAATTTTGCAGGCGAGCTTGGATTAAACAAAGCAGACGTATCTGGAGAAGGGTTTAAAACCCTGACCGGGACCGTTTTCTTCGATGAGATCAGTGAGCTTGACGCACCCTGTCAGCGCAGTCTCCTTTACGCATTGCCGGACGGCGAAGCGCAACCTCGTCGGGGATCGCTTGGTGCTCGAGTGATTTCTACAACCAACCGGAACCTCGATGATGAAATGAGAGCGGGACGTTTTCGCAGCGAGCTTTACTATCGCATCAACGGGGTGTGCTTGCGTCTGCCTCCCCTGCGAGATCGCAAAGAAGACATCCCTCTTCTCGTGGAGTCTTTTTTGACGAAGTATGCAGCGGAATTTGGCCGACCGCGGCCTTCGTTGAGCCCGCGCGCGCTCCGAATGTTACTGGATTATTCCTGGCCGGGGAATATACGTGAACTTGAGAATGCAGTGAAGAAAATTGTGGCGTTAGGTGCGGAAAATCTCGGACTGCCTGAGCTGGTTGCCGAACCAGTCGAGGTGAGGACCGAGGTTACTGAGTTGCGCAGCTACTCCTTAAAGGCTGCTGCCCGAGCCGCGTCTCGAGAGGCTGAGCGGGAAATGATATTGGAAGCACTGGCGCGCACCCGCTGGAATCGTAAGCGAGCCGCACAAGAATTGCAGATCAGCTACAAGTCCCTTCTCTATAAGTTGAAGCAGATCGGCCTGCCGGATTCCAGAACCGAATAGCCGAAGTAGGAGAGCAAGATGCTTAGACGATTGCAGGTGTGGATGATTCTTTCGCTGATCGCGGTCGTAATGCCCGCGCAAGCTCAGCAAGCTCCGAGCGATAAGCAGCCGGCGGCGCAGTCTGGCGCGGCGGACACAAACGCTGCGGCTCAGAAAGCCGTTACGCAGGATCCTAATTACATCATTGGGGCGCAGGATGTGTTGGACGTCAGTGTGTGGAAAGAGCCCGAGGTTTCCCGTACGGTTCCGGTTCGCCCCGACGGGAAAATTTCGCTGCCGCTGCTGAACGACGTGCAGGCCGCCGGCATGACGCCGTCCCAATTGGCGGCGCAGATCACCGTGAGCCTGAAAAAATTTGTTACCACCCCGCAGGTAACGGTGATCGTTACGACCATCAACAGCCAGCGAATTTACATCATCGGCGAAGTGACACGCCCTGGCGCGTTTCCGATGCTGCCAGGAATGAACGTGCTGCAGGGTCTTTCAAGCGCGGGAGGATTTACACAATTCGCGAAGACCAAGAGTATCTACGTTCTGAGGATGGAAAACGGAAAGCAGCAGAAATATCCAGTGAATTATAAAGAAGTAGTTAGCGGGAAACACCCGGAGCAAGACATTTCGCTAAAGGCCGGGGACACGATCGTGGTGCCGTAGAAGAGCCAATGCGCAAAACGCTTCACATATTCGGAGCTGCAATTTGTGTTGTGGCGCTAGGTGCGTCATCGGCCCGGGCTCAGCAGCAGACCCAGGATCAGCCGATCCCCGCCTATCATTCACCGCTTGCTTCGCAGGCCGACAACGGTGATCCAAATGCTCCTCCGCCTCAGCTTTTGCCCGACAACCACGCCTTAACCGGGCCCCAGGACCCATCTCTGGGAGTGCCCTCGAGCAACCACAGCTATTGGACTCCGCACGTTGACCTGTCGGTCACACTTGATTCGGAGCCTCCCGTTACGGGCGGCGATGGAGGATGGACCACTTGGACTAGCCTCACAGGAGGCGTTGACCTGCGCTGGATGTCGGGACGGTCTGACATGACGTTGAATTATGTAGGCGGTGGTGTTTTTTCGAACGACGGAAGTGCCAGCAATGGAGTTGTGCAGGACTTAAATTTCGTGGACAGATTCACCTTTCGGCGTTGGGCGCTCACTGTTATTGAACAAGCGTCTTACACGCCTGAAACTGCTTTCGGGTCCGGTGGATTCCCGGGGATTTCCGTGCCCGGTGGAGCGCCGGGGCTGGGAGGACTTATTCCCGGCCAGACCATTATCACCAACGAAGGACAGCGCTTCTTTAATACTTCTCTCGGTGAGGTTGACGTATTTCTTACACCGCGCTCGTCTCTGACGTTTTCGGGAGGTTATTCTCTCTTGCATACTTTCGACGAGAATCTCCTGGATTACGGAGATGAAATCGCTGAGGCGGGATACAACTACCAGGTCACTCGGAAAGACTCCGTCGGGGTTTCCTATGTGTTTAGCGGATTCCGTTATAACAACTTCGACGAGTCAATCAATACGAACACCTTACTGCTATCTTACGGTCGAAGTATTACGGGCCGCTTGGCATTCCGTATTGGAGCCGGGCCGGAATTTGCCTCGATCAATACCCCCATCATTCCAGGAACTGGCGTCGGCACCATCGGGCCGCCTTCGGGGGGCTCCGTAAACAACCTATATTGGTTCCTCTCGACGTCGGTGCAATATCAAATGGAACGGACTGCATTATCGGCAGCTTATAGCCATGGCGTCGCCGGCGGATCTGGTGTGCTGGGCGGCTCACTGGCTGACACGGTGACGGGTTCCGCGTCGCGGCAATTATCGCGAGTTTCTAGCGGCAACTGGAACGTCGGATACTCCAGAAACTCAGGATTGACTGCTACCGGGTTGCCGCAGATCCCGAATTCAAATCAAACCTACGACTATTGGTTTACCGGCGTGAATTATACGCGTTCGTGGGGACGATCCTTAAACATGAACGTGGGATACCAATTGCAGTACCAAAATTCGAATTCTTCTTTCTGTACCGGAGCCGGATGTGGAGGAAGCTTTACTCGTAATCTGATTACATTTGGTGTGGGTTGGCGTAAACAGCCAATCCCGATTGAATAACGACATTAAATCGAGAATCGGAAAAAGAGGGTGGAATGGCTCAACGTGAATTAACTCAAGCAGACTACATCGCTATCTTAAAGCGCCGGTGGGTGCTGATAACTGTTTTGGCTTTGATTGGAGCTCCGCTGGCGTACGGCGTCTCGCGGATGCTGCCGAACCGCTACAAGTCGCAAACCCTCGTGCTCGTAGAGCCGCCCACGGTGCCAACAGACTTTGTGAAGCCGGTAATTACGACGGAAATCAACGAACGTTTGGCGAGTATGCAGGAAGAAATCCTAAGCAGAACGCGACTTGAGCCCATTATCCATCAATACGGGTTGTATTCCGGAGATGTGAACCGAGTACCTCCCGACGCGCTCGTAGCGCGACTTCAAAAGGATATTGAAATAACTCCGATTGAGCCAATGGCTGAGACACGCTCACAAGAGCTGCCGGGTTTTCACATTATCGTGACCTTGGACAATCCGCGGACGGCTCAGGAGGTTTGTTCGGCCGTCACGCACATGTTCATTGAAGAGAGCATTCGCCTCCGACAACAGCGTTCGGAAGATACCACCCAGTTCATAGCTCAACAGCTTGTAGATGCAAAAGCAAAACTCGATGAACAGGACACGAAGCTGGCGGCGTTCAAGAGCCGCTATATCGGATCACTCCCGGATGAAGAGCAAGGAAACCTGAATCTCTTAATGGGACTGACTTCGCAACTTGATGCGGCGACACAAGCGCTGGCACGCGCCCAACAAGACAAGAGTTTTGCGGAATCCATGCTGGCGCAACAGGTGGGAGCTTGGCAAGCGGCTCAAAGCGGCACGAGTCCCGAAACAGTGGATATGCAGCTGACTGCGTTGCAAACGCAGCTCGCAAATCTCCAATCGAAATATACCGATGACTATCCGGATGTGATAAAGACCAAAAATGCGATCGCTGCGCTGCAAAAAAGGCTAGCCGATAGCGATCCTCCCAAAGCCTCTAATGATGGTAAGCCTTCGAAAACGACCTCGGAACCGGCTCAAATCGCGCAATTGCGAGCTGAAATTCACACTACGGACCAAGTGATCGCTGAGAAGACCAAGGAACAAGCCAAGATTCAGCAGGAGATCAAAGTTTATCAGGACCGCGTGCAATCGAGCCCCGCTGTGGAACAGCAATACAAAGAGCTGACACGCGATTACCAAACGGCACTCGATTTCTATAACGATCTATTGAAGAAGAGAGACCAATCGACAATGGCGACTGACCTTGAACGTCACCAGGAAGGTGAACAGTTCAAGATTCTCGACCCTGCCAATTTACCGGATCAGCCTTCATTTCCAAATCGCCCGGCTTTCACACTGGGAGGATTGGGAGGAGGCTTAGCCTTGGGCCTCGCCATTGCGTTTCTTCTGGAGTCCCGAGACACCTCATTTAGAACCGAGCGAGACGTCGAATTCGCCTTGCGGCTGCCAGTGCTCGCCATGGTTCCGGCGATCGAACTATTGGTGGGTCCGAAGTCTAAGCATTCCGTTGTTCAGAAACCGGACGATGCTTCCATAGAAGCCGGAGCGAGGGCCTAAACGAAATGTACCAGAAATTTTTTGGGCTTCGCGAAAGCCCGTTCAATGTTAACCCCGATCCTCGTTATCTCTTTCTGACGAAACAAATTCAGGAAGCGCTAGCAGGCTTGACCTACGGCATTCAGAATCGTAAGGGCTTCATTTTGCTTACGGGAGAGGTTGGCACAGGCAAGACAACGCTGCTGAACCGGTTGCTCGATTGGTTGCACGGGCAGAGAGTGGCGACGGCATTCGTCTTCAATTCACAAGTCAATGTCAGCCAGCTTTTTGATTTCATGATGGCTGACTTCGAAATTCCGTGCGAGACGCGGCACAAGAGCCAGGTGTTGCTCCGTCTCAACGCGTGGTTACTCGATCGGTATCGAGCCGGCGAGACAGCGGTTCTGATTGTGGACGAGGCCCAGAACCTGTCGCTTCAAGTACTCGAGGAAATTCGTTTGCTGACCAATCTCGAAACCTCGACGGAAAAATTGCTTCAGATCGTGCTCACAGGGCAGCCGGAACTGGAAGAGAAACTGAAATTGCCACAATTGCGGCAGCTGCGGCAACGGATCACGTTAAGGTGCCGGACCGGCGCATTAACCCTGGAGGAGACGTTCGGGTACATCGCTGAACGTTTACGTATCGCCGGCGCAAATGGGGAGCCGATATTTTCGAAAGAGGCTATTCAGACCGTTCACTTATATTCACGAGGAATTCCTCGAATCGTCAACTTGCTTTGCGAACATGCTTTGATCAATGCGTACGTTGACCATTTGCGGCCCGTTCCTGCCTATTTGGTGGAAGAGGTAGCGCGGGAATTTCAGCTTGACGAGATCGAGCCCATCGCACCTGCAGGGGTTTCGAATGGTAACAAGCAGCCCATAGACGCCCAGGTCTTGCTCCAGAATCTAGATGAATTGCTCAATCGTTTGCGCGAGGCGAATATCATGCCGGTAACGATGCGCGAAAGGAAACCATGAGTCGCATTCACGAAGCGTTAAAAAAAGCTGAACAAGAAAGAGCTGCGGCCCAGACGCCCGATAACTCGCCTTCTCTACCGAGCACGGCGACGGAGGTCCTCCCGCGTGCACGTGAAGGATCGGATGACGCTCCCAGCATATTCAAGCATTCGACCGCTATCGCTTCCCAGCCTGGGAATCTAAAACGGTTCGAAGACCTGTGCCAACAGTGCGCGCATCCTCACTGGCACCCGGATCCGAATGTAAACATTTTTTCCAATCCGGCTTTAAGTGCAAACGCGGCGGAACAATTTCGGACTTTGCGATCACGGCTTTACCAATTGCGCGGGAGCCAACAGCTCCGCACTCTCTTGGTTGCCAGTTCCGTGCCCGCGGAAGGCAAAACGTTTGTAACCAACAATTTGGCGCAAGCAATTGTCCGTCAGCCCGATCGTAGATGTTTGATTATCGACGCGGACCTGCGGTGTTCCCGTCTCCACGTGCCGCTCGGCGCACCACCTTCTCCGGGTTTGACGGATTATTTGCTGGGAGATGCCGACGAGGTGACGGTTATTCAGCACGGTCATGAAGGGAATCTTTGCTTTATTCCAGGCGGGAAAGAGGTGGCCAACCCAAGCGAATTACTGTTAAACGGCCGGCTGAAGACATTGTTGGAGCGGGTAACGCCAATTTTTGACTGGGTCATCCTGGACTCCCCACCATTACTTCCCGTGGCAGACGCAAGCTTGCTCGCCGACCATGTTGATGGTGTGATTTTGGTGGTGCGTGCGGCTTCGACCCCAACCGGAGCGGCTGAACGAGCCTGTCAAGAACTGCAAGGTAGGAACGTAATAGGCGTGGTGTTGAATGCTGTAGAGCAGTCTCAGACTTATGGATCTTACTATTACGCAGGTTACGGATACGGGCAAGAAGAAGCCAAATCAGGTTAGCCCTAGAGTACCATTTGGCCAAGCGAATGCTTCGTACAGGACCTGCTAAGATGGGAGTTGTTTCAGGCATACGCGAGTTGAAGATGGGCACCCGGGAAATCTACTCTATGTCCTTTATAAGGCTGGTCTTGGGTGTAGGAAAACAAGTGGAACTCTGGGATAGCAATGTTCATAGAGTGATTCGAACTGGTGTCCCAAAGACGGCAAGTGCCCAAAGGATTTCTCAATTAAGGCATTAAGCTTCATAGATTTACCCAAAACGCGACTAGAGCTTGCAGTGGCATTCGTCGTGCAAACCTGTAGTCGAGGGTCAATTGTGACTCTCATGGCGGTAGCATAAGCGCAGTGGCAAAATGAGACCAAATCTCAAATCCGAATGCGACACTGAGAAAGCAGCCAGGCAGGATGGTGTCATTGGGTATCCCTGGTTCGCTTTGCAGGTTCGAACGCGCCATGAGTCAGGCGTTGCGAATTATTTGCTTGGCCAAGGTTACGAGTCGTTTCTTCCGCTTTACAAGTGCCGCAAGCGCTGGTCCGACAGGGTTAAGGAAGTGCAGACTCCCTTGTTTCCTGGTTACTTATTTTGCCGGTTCGATCCTCAGGACCGGCTGCCCATTATGAAGACTCCGGGCGTAATGCAAATAGTGGGAGTGAACCGCGTGCCGGCTCCGGTGGATGAAGTTGAAATCGGCGCTATCCAGACTTTGGTAGCGTCGGGTATTCCAAATCAGCCCTGGCCATTTTTGCAGGTAGGCGAGAGGGTGCGAATTGAGTCAGGTTCTTTGAGCGGTCTTGAAGGAATCCTGATGGATTTTAAGGGGACTCAGCGGCTCGTACTTTCGATCACGCTGCTTCAACGTTCCGTATCAGTGGAAATCGATAGTGCGTTTGTTTCGTCTACGGCCTCGTCGCAGCGATCGCGATTGGAAAAAACATTGGCCGTGTGCAGGCCAGTTCAGATCGTGGTCTAACAGCGAAATTGGCTGACGCTGAAATGAGTTTCGGAGAACGATTTAGCAAAGAGGTTGAGTGAGCGGCGTGTCTACTACAAAGCCACGAATTGTTGAACATATGAAGAAGTCGATCGGAACTGACGGGAATTCCGCCAGCTCGATGGCGGGTTTCCTTTCCGAAGAACAGTTTCGTCGAATGCTGGCCCGAGAAAGAAAGCGATCAGAGCGTTCACGAAAACATTTGGTTCTAATGTTGATCGACGGCGGATTGAAGAATAAGAAGACGGATGCTCTTTTGGAACAGATTGCAGTGGTCCTCTGCGCATCGATTCGCGAGACTGACCTGGCGGGATGGTTCGAGGCGAATTCTGTTTTTGGTGTAATTTTCACTGAGTTCGGAGACTGCGATGTGAGCGCAGCCGTCAAAATTATCGAGGCCAAAGTTACAGCGGGACTGCAAAACTCATTCAAGGCCACTCAACTGAGCAGTTTCCAAATCTCCTTCTATGCCTTCCCGGAGGGCTGGGAAGGAGACGGGCATCAGCGGCCGGTGGACCCAACGATGTATCCCGATCTGTTCGAAGTTAAGGAGAAAAAAAAGCTGTCATTGCTGACCAAACGCGTGATGGATCTCGTAGGGGCATCGCTAGCCGTGGCGATTCTCTCACCGGCATTTCTGCTGCTAGCTGTGATTATCAAGCTAACATCGAAGGGTCCGATTTTCTTTCGCCAAGAACGAGTCGGCCAGTTCGGGTCGCGGTTTGTGTTCATTAAGTTCCGGTCGATGTACGTTTCAACCGACGCCGCTATTCACAAGGAGTACGTCAGAAAATTCATCGTGGGGAAGGCAAATTCTTCCGCTCAGGAAGGAAGCAAGAAGGGCGTCTATAAGATTACGAACGATCCTCGAGTCACTTGGATTGGAAGACTCTTGCGGCGCACGAGCCTTGACGAGATACCTCAATTCTGGAACGTGTTGAAAGGCGAGATGTCCCTGGTGGGGCCGCGGCCTCCTATTCCCTATGAAATCGAAGCCTACGATATCTGGCATCGCCGCCGATTGCTGGAGTCGAAGCCGGGCATTACAGGATTGTGGCAAGTACACGGCCGGAGCAAGACTACGTTCGACGAAATGGTTAGGTTGGATCTGCAGTACTCCAGAATGTGGACACCTATGTTGGATGTGAAAATACTTCTCCAGACTCCTCGCGCAGTTTTTTCAGGCGATGGCGCCTATTAGTCTGATGACACTCCTGGAAAAATCCGAACGTTTCGAAGCTCTCTGGCTTAGCGCGCCGGGGATTTAGACCGCTTGCGCGGTTTGTTTCGACGGCCGCAAAAATTCTGTCCTTTCAGGATTTGAACTCTCAGGGTGAAAAAAAGATGGCTACTAGTCTAGATGTTGACGCTGCGACAAAACTCGGGAAACAGCGGGATTCAAACGAGAGCGTGATTAGGATGGGCGTGATCGGGTACGGTTACTGGGGCCCGAACATTGTCCGGAATTTTCACGGACAAGAGCGTTCCCGCGTGGTCGCCATTTGCGACAAGACGCCTAAGTCACTGCAGCGCGCCCGGCAGGCCTATCCGGAAATTCGTGCGATCGATGATTGTAATGACATCCTCACTGCTACGGATATCGATGCGATCGCGATCGTGACACCGGTTTGGACCCACTATGAACTTGCCAAAATCGCCTTGGAAAATGGCAAACACGTGTTCGTTGAGAAGCCGTTTACGTGCACTACGGCGCAAGCCGAGGAACTGATCGAACTAGCGGAGCGCAAGAAGCTGAAGATCATGGTGGACCACACGTTTTTGTTCACCGGCGCCGTCAAGCGCATCAAGGAATTCATTGATAACGGTACGCTCGGAGATCTCTATTACTACGACTCCACGCGCGTAAACCTCGGACTCTTTCAGCATGATGTAAATGTGCTCTGGGATCTGGCGCCGCACGATCTTTCGATTATGGATTATCTGCTCAAGGATAAGCCCGAGGCGATCGTCGCCACCGGTGAGCGCCATTTAAATGGTGTTGCCGATATCGCATTTCTCACTCTCTACTATCCGAACAACATGATCGGGCACATTAACGTGAACTGGCTGTCGCCGGTAAAGGTGCGTACAACTCTCATCGGCGGTGAGAAGAAAATGCTGGTTTGGAACGATCTCGAAGCTGACGAAAAGCTGAAAATATACGACAAGGGTGTGCAAATGAGCGGCGACGGAGTCTATCAACTGCTCGTGAGCTACCGTTCCGGCGATATGTGGGCGCCTCGAGTCGAACAGGTGGAAGCGCTCAAGTTAGAAGCGGCGTATTTCGTTGACTGCATTCTAAACAATAAAAAGCCGTTTAATGATGGAGCCGCGGGATTGCACGTTGTACAGGTGCTGGAAGCCGCCGATCAGTCGTTGCAGCAAAGAGGAAAAGTAATCCGGTTGTAGCCGCCTTCGTACCGAATCTGCGGTTTAGAAGACAAGAAGCGGCGAAATCACTCCCTGATATAGTACGTCATTTCTCCGCCGTCGGTTGTGACGCGAAAACCTTGGCACGCGGCATCAAGCACCGCCTTGCACCCTGGACGCATATAATCGTGCAATTCAATCACAATTCCTTTGACTCCACGCATCCAATCGGCGCAGTTCGCGAAGGCTTCGATTTCTCCGCTTTCGATGTCCATTTTGAGGAGGTCAATCGATTCAATCCCGGTTTCGCGCATCAAGGTTTGCATAGTAATGCCGCGAACGGGGATACCGGTCTCGGTGACCATGAACGCCCACTTTCCCTCGTCCGTCGGAACTATTCTTATAGGCCCGAGATGAAGGTTGCCATCAGAGTTCCACAAGGCCGCGTTAACTGGAACGACGTTGGGGTACGCCGCCACGTTTTTCAGCAACATGGCATAGTTGGACGGCTCAGGCTCAACGGCAACTATCCTTGCGAGGGGATATTTATTCGCGTAGAACAAAGTGGCCATTCCGACGTTCGCCCCGGCATCAATAATCGTTCTGGGCGTGAACGGCAAAGCTATGTTGTATGCTTGACGAAGCAGAAGATCGTTGAACAACGAGACGTCGGATGTTCTGATCCGGATATGGACGGGATGTTTGACGCCGCGCGGCGAGACCGAAATCTCCTTCGGTATGCCGAAAAGTCGGTTGGAACAGGCGCAAAGAAGCCCACGAATTCCAAAGACCTGGTAATACCCGACTATGCCTTCGTAGACGCTCAAGGTGGAATCTGCCTCGTGACTTCACACGCATTGCCGGAATGATCCCACAATCGGTTACTGAATGGAAGACATAACCAATCTCTAAAGTCCGTCTCGTCATCGGCTACTGCGTCTGGACAGGATCGAACTCTAGTACCTGACGTGGTTCATCTCGTAGCTTTGAATTTCCAATAAAAGAGGAAGAAGCCAAATATGGACCAGTACTTGTGTGTGGCGCCGGACGTAAAGCTTGGCAAGAACGTAAAACTGGCGAAGTTCATTAATCTGTACGGATGTGAAGTAGGCGACGATACAAAGATCGGCGCATTCGTGGAAATCCAGAAGAATTCAAAGGTCGGGAAAAACTGCAAAATTTCGAGCCATACGTTCATCTGTGAAGGCGTCTTCATTGAAGACGGCGTTTTTGTGGGTCATGGGGTCACCTTCATTAACGATTCTTATCCGCGCGCGACGACAGAGGAAGGTCAGTTGCAAAGCGAGCAAGACTGGAAGGTGGAGCAGACACTGGTGAAGTCTCGTGCGTCAATTGGGTCGGGCTCCACAATTCTTTCGAAGGTTGTTATCGGCGAGAACGCGATCGTCGGCGCGGGGAGCGTGGTGACAAAAGACGTTCCGGCAAACGCCATTGTGGCTGGCAATCCGGCAAAAATCCTGCGCTACATCACGCCGGAAAAAACAACGGCATAGCTGCCCTATGAGCGAGGCGTAATCGGTGGTACCCAACAAGCATTTCCAATTTGGCGGCGGTCTTCAGGAGACACTGCTGCACCCCATTGTGCTGGTCGCAATGGTTGTGTCAGTTATCCTGATACTATTTCTGCCCCGAAAATATGTGATCGTGCCGGTGCTCGTTACCTCGTTACTTGTACCCCTAGGGCAGCAAGTGGTGGTGGGCGGATTACATCTTTTTGTGATGCGGATCATCATTCTGTTCGGCTGCATCCGCATGCTGATTTCAAAGATGTCATCACAAGACGAGCTTCTTGCCGGTGGATTCAACTCCGTGGACAAGTGGTTCACGCTGTGGGCCGTTTTCCGGACCTTAACAGCCCTCGTTTTGTACGCATCGGTAGCGGCTGTGATTGGCGAATCCGGTTTCCTCTGGGACGTGTTTGGAGGATATTTTCTTTTGAGGTTTCTAATTCGCGACTACGAGGACATTACTCGGGCCGCCAAGGTTCTTGCGCTAATCGCGGTTGTTGCTGCTGCGGGTATGTTGAACGAGAGGCTGCACTTTCAGAATGTATTCGGGTTTCTGGGAGGCGTCCCCATCGTACCGACCATTCGCATGGGAACCATCCGGGCGCAAGGCCCATTTATGCACGCTATTTTGGCTGGCACATTCGGCGGTACTGTGGCGCCGTTGTTCTTCTGGCTATGGAAGATCGCGAAATCCAAATTCCTCGCCGTGATTGGCGTAATTTCATCGGCAGTCATCGTAGTGGCAGCGGCATCGAGTACGGCCTTGATGGCCTTTGGCGGAGGCATCTTCGCGATATGTTTGTGGCCGTTCCGGAAGAAGATGCGGCAGGTCCGCTGGGGAATCGTCATTTTGCTTCTCGCGTTGAGTCTCGTTATGAAGGCGCCCGTTTGGTTCGTGATTTCTCACGTGGATATAGTAGGCGGGAACTCAAGCTACCAGCGCGCTTACCTGATCGACCAGTTCATAAGGCATTTCGGCGATTGGTGGCTCCTAGGCACCTTTCAAAGCGATTCCTGGGGAGTTGACATGTGGGATCACACCAATCAATTCGTCGCCGAGGGTGAATCCGGCGGTTTGATCACACTGTACTGTTTCATTGCCATGATCTCTGTCAGTTTTGGAATGATCGGGAAGGCGAGGAAAGCCATAGAAGGGGATAAAGAAAAGGAGTGGATGCTCTGGATCCTCGGCGCCGGGCTTTTCGCCCACATCGTCGGGTATTTCGGAATCAGCTATTTCGACCAGACTCGCGTGGCCTGGTTTGTATTGCTGGCTATGATCAGCGCAGCCAGCGCTCCCATGCTGGCGTCGCAGGCAGCAACGGAGACCGTACCCGATCGGGGATTGTTCGCCTCACGCCTTGCGAATCGGCCTGCCCTGGCACATACAGCGGCCGGAGGCGTCCCCAGCTTCAGATGGGACAGCAAACGTTCGGGACGCTTGAATTAGAAGGGTTTAACCTTTGTTCGGACCTGTGAGGCGCGTGGAGGAGCCTCCGACCTGTCCTCAAACTGTCCCCGCGGGCAGTAGTCGCCCTAAGCGGTTGTGGATAACATCATCCCAGTTGCATTTCACAGAGCTGAAAGTGAAAGAACTTTTGGCATGGAATGTCTCGGCTGGATGATGAGGGAGACGATGCGTAAAACAGTTCTTTTTAGGGGAATTCAGGTCCTTCGTGGTGTCCGAATGAAAAAAACATATCTTTTTATGCTGGTCCTGTTGTTCGCTCCGCTCGCGGCTCGCGCCGCTGGAGGTGGAGCATGCCCTTCCGACGCACAGTACGTTAATCCGACCAATCCGACTGGACCACTTGTAACGCTTTCCAGTATCGGCATCACGAGTTGCTTCTACTTTGCTGACAGTGGCCTCGACACCAATGCCGGCACCACGGAAGCTGCCCCATTTTTGCATGCTCCCTTCATGCCGAACTGCGCATCATCGTGCGCTGCAGCTCAGGCTGCTTTTGGCCCGGGAGAGGGAATCATTGCGCGTGGAGGTGATACCTGGCACTACTTTTCGGGCACTCCTCTAATCGGCTTGCCGAGCGGCTGGCCTACAGGCAAAAATGGCTACGCATGGCATATGACTGTGAGCGGGACAAGCGCGAATCCAGTCTACATCGGCGTGGACAAAAATTGGTTCTCGGGCAGCGCATGGACGCGCCCGGTAATCACTACGGACAACCCTATTTTCACGCCATCTGCTCCAGCGTTTTCAAACCCTGCCTCGACATCTGTTTCACGTTGCGCCTTTCCGCAAGGGAATTTAGATGACTTCGCGGTTACCGGCCCCACGTTCTGGATATTCGATAATTTCGAATTCACGGGCATGTGCTGGAACGATAGAACCGATGGCGGCACCGGCTCGAACGAGCACAATATGATTAAGCAGTTTCAGGGCGGCGGCACGGGAAGTTCTCCCCGCTATATTTTCAATACCTACACACACGGCTGGAGCCACACGAGTTTCGCAGATTGCGCCAGCTCGGGAGCCTGCAACGGTCCATCCGCATTTCTGGGGAGCACTCAGGCGATCGACTCTGGACTTGTACTCGCATTCAACGTAGTGGATGGCTCGGATTCCGACGATTTCTCATTCAGCTTCGGATTCGGTGATGGTTACGACGTGGAAGAAAACGTCTTTAGGCACTTAGGTGGGACGCAGATATTTGATAATTGCCATTCGGTCCATGACAACCTGTTCGAGTACATCAATAATGGGAACGATAATATGACTCACGGGGATATGTTTTTCTGCGAGAGCGATGTCCAGCCGACGCAGAACAATTTCTTCTATAATAATTTAGTTCGGTATATAGCTACGGAATACAATCAAGACGCGCTCTCGGCGGTTTGGTGGCTCACTCCGTCACCCGGAAAAGCCGACTATTTTTACAATAACGTGGGCCATGACGTGAACTGTGATGGCGACTGCAACAATATGGGGCAATCGGGGCAATCTAATAGCAGTTCGCAAATTCTGATCTACAATAACACCTGGCAGTCGGTGCCCGTCAATGGACAGAATTTTAAGATTTTCGGCAACACTTCATTCCCGGGAGCCATCACCAGTCAAAACAATCACTGGATTACGAATGGAGGAACCGGCTGCGGAAATATATTCACCGGAACCGCAAACGTCAACGGCGGAAACACCGCGTGCTCGGGCGACGTATTCCAGACGATTGCAGCAGCGAATGCGCAGGGATACACGTCCGCCAACGACTATGCCCCGACGGCAGCATCTACAGCCACGGCAGGGAAAGTGGAGAACGAAACCGGCATCGCCGGCACATTCGGTCTAGCGTTCCTACAGAGCACCTCGAATGGGTGTGCTTACAACCCCGCAGGCCATACGGTGACTTGCCCGGCGATAACCGTATCCAATCGGCCATCCATCGGAAACTGGGATGCCGGAGCATACGTATCCGGCAGCTCCGACCAGCCCCCAGCACCGGCGAATCTGGCAGCAACCGTCAACAACTAGGTTTTTAGCAGGAGTTTGAACTTGCCGCAGCCCCGGAATTAAGATACGAAAAAGGCCCGGTCCAGCGTTTCCACGCGGGCCGGGTCCCAGCACTCCTTAGCTCACTCTCCCAAATACTCGTGAAGTGTTAGATATGGCCGATACGAAATCAATTACATTTGTTATCGCTGTTAATAATAAGAACGTCTTCGAGAGCAATTTTCTGGCGTCGCCGTGCCTTAACGGCTCTCATCCTCACCAGATTCTTGTGCAAGAGGGCTTTTCTTCCGCGTCGATTGCCTATAATGACGCCATCGATCGAAGTACCAACGATTTGATCGTTTTCGCGCATCAGGACATGATATTCCCCGAATTCTGGCTGTTGGATTTGCAGCGCGCGCTCGATTCGTTGCAACAGACAGACCCAGAGTGGGGAGTTTTGGGATGCTATGGCGTTACGCTCGATGAAGGCCGCGGATACATATACTCCGGCGGCCTGGGAGTCATGGGGAAACCCACGGATCGTCCCGGACCTGTGCAGACTCTGGACGAAATCGTTCTAATATTGAGGAAATCCTCGGGGCTGCGCTTTGACGACCGCTTGCCGCACTTCCACTTTTATGGCGCGGACATTTGCATGACAGCAGCCGCTCGCGGCTTGAAGAGTTACGCCATCACCGCATTCTGCATCCACAACACGCAACAGATTTTCATTCTTCCCAAGGAATTCTACGAAAGTTACAGATATATGAAGTGCAAGTGGAAAAACTCGCTCCCGATCAGCACCACTTGCGTGACAATAACCAGATTCGATTTCTATACGTACCAGAGGCGGCTCTTGGAACTTTACCTGCGCTTCATCCGCAGGAAAGAAACTGGCGCGGTCCGCGTAAAGGATGGACGAGCGCTTCTGGCCGAACTCGGAGACATATCGAGAGGCGGCGCTGAACTTGCCTCTCAGAACGACGGGTGCGCACGCTCTTGATCTCTCAATCGTACGGACAGTTGAAGAAGTATCTCGCAGGTGCGCTTTCTGGAGAAGGTCTCAAAGCCAAAGTTTTCCGCGGAGGCGCCTGGCTGGGCACCGGGAGTGTTGTAGAGCAGATGTTCCGGTTCGGCCGCAGTATGCTCTTGACCCGGTTGCTCGCACCAGAAGCATTCGGGATCATGGCCGTTATTATGTCGGCAACTTCGGCAATCCACACGATCACGGATATCGGCGTCAAAGAAGCTCTGATTCAAAATCCCCGGGGCACGGAAGAGCATTACATGCGTGCAGCATGGTGGCTGGCGTTGGGACGCGCGGTGGCGATCGCCTCTTTCGTTTGCCTTATTGCTCCTTGGATTGCGAAGTTCTACGGAAATTCGGAGATGACGCCCCTCCTGCGCGTGGCTACGCTTGCAGTTGTTTTTGACGGTGCCTTCAGCTCTAAAGCGTACATAGCCATGAAGGAAATGAAGTTCTCAAAATGGGCATGGATCAATCACGGCGGCGGAATCGTCGGCATACTCATTACGATAACCCTGAGTTTTTTCCTTCGGGATGTCTGGGCACTCGTGCTGGGCGTTTGCGCCGAAAGCGCCGCGCGATGCACGCTATCTTTTATAATTTGTCCGTATCTTCCGTTGTTTTCGTGGGACAAAGAGGCCATGAAAGATCTGCTGACGTTTTCGAAAGGGTTATTCGGGCTATCCTTTTTGAATCTCATCTTCGCGCGCACCGATATTTTCGTGCTGGCTAAGCTATACCCTGCGGCACAGTTGGGCTTGTACAGCATGGCGATTTATTTGGCGCAGACACCGGTAAATTACATTATGAATTTGCTGGGGCAAACAATGTTGCCGACATTTTCCCAGATTCAGAACGATAACTTGCGAGTAAATCGAATTATGATACAAGTGTCGTCTCTCCTTTTATTTCTCGGTGTACCTGCGCTCGTGTTCGTGTTCTTCTGCGGGCATTCTTTGCTCGCAATTGTCTTCGGTCAGCGCTATAGCGCGGCGACGGCAGCTCTGATCGCGACTTGTGCCGTCGCTTTGGTGAACCTTTTGAATTCACAGATAACGGTCGTTTTCTATGCAAAGGGCCGTCCTCAACTCCACCGTCGGTGCGTCCTGATCATGGCGATAATCATGATCGTCATCACGTATCCTTTCGCTAAGTGGTTTGGCCTTGTGGGCGGGCAGTTGGCATGCCTGGTCGCGGTTGTTGTCGGCTACCTTTTTCAGGTTGCGCGCGTTCGAGGCCTCACCGACCTTGATCTTTCGCGGTACTGGAAGAGCTTTCCGATTGCCGTCGGAGTGTCTGTTAGCGTTGCCGCAGTTTGCTTAGGTGCGAGGCTTTCGCCGGCGCTGGCACACCCTGTCCCGACCATTATCGTTGGTGTATTGGGATGCTTGCTGGCCTATGTATTCAGTGCGGCGTTCGTTCTCCATAACAATCGAAGCATAGCGGAGTAGAAAATGAATGCATCGCGTGCCGCGAAGGACCTACAACGCATCGACCAATCTGGAGGAGTAGAGGCATATTCGTCGAAGGATGCGGCTTATTTTGCCGGTGCTCGGCGTGACTATGTAGCTGAATTGCCGCGAAATGCCAATGGCAAGATTCTGGAGGTCGGATGCGCAAGCGGAATGACCGGCGCGCTGGCTCTCTCAGAAGGAAAGTGTGGATTCTATTGCGGCATCGAGATTTGCGAAGGGGCCGCGGAAAACGCGAAGAGTAAAATTAACGAAGTTCTCTTGGGAAATGTTGAGACACTGGAATTGCCGTGGGATCCGGAAACATTTGACGCTCTGATTCTTAGCGAGGTGCTGGAACACCTGGTCGACCCCTGGACGACACTTCGAAAATTGCGCCCGCTCTTAAAGTCAGGGAGTTTGGTTTTCGCGAGTTCTCCCAATATTTCTTACTACAGAGTCATATCGATGTTAGCCGGAGGAAAATGGACGTTGACGGACTTCGGACCGATGGACCGAACTCATTTGAGATGGTTCACCCCTGACGCTTATCGGAACCTTTTTGAGTCGTGTAATTACCAAGTTGATGGTTTGCGAGAGCATCAACCGCTAGGCAAGAAGGCCCATGTAATTGATCTGCTGACTTTTGGTCGTTTCAAGTATCTATTCATTGAACAAATCGATCTGAGAGCCCACTGCGTCTGAGCGGACCTTGTTCGAGTTCGGCAAACAATCACGATGAATTCCCTCCTACGACCTTTAACCCAAATGGGGAAATAAGTGAACCGGAAGACAGATCGAGTGCGGGTGCTTTACAGCTTTCCGCACAAACTCGGGGCGGATCGGATTTGCCATACCGCGTGGCAACAGGTGAACGGGATCGCGGCAGCTGGCGCGGACGTCCTGCTGTTTCCCGGCGCACTCAGCAGATCTGCACCACCAGGGGTAAGAGTTCAACCCACCCTGGCCAAGGGAAAGCTGCGCATTCCGTACAAGGTGCTCGGCAGCATGCGCGCCTTTGCCCTCCACGACTACATCGTTTCGCGCCGCCTGGAAAAATTGGCCGGAGAAGTTGACATTGTCCACGCGTGGCCCCTCGGCTCGCTTCGAACCCTGCAGGTGGCAGCAAGACTTGGGATTCCGACTGTGCTTGAGAGACCCAATGCACACACGCGGTTCGCTTACGAGGTAGTGCAGAAGGAATGCGAACGGCTGGGAGTGACGCTGCCCGCCGGTCACGAGCACGCCTACAAAGAAGGCGTCCTTATAAAAGAAGAAGCGGAATACAAGCTGGCGACCCGTCTTTTGTGCCCTTCTGATTTCGTTGCGCGGACGTTTCTGGAACGTGGCTTTTCTGCGGAACAACTTGCTCGGCATCAGTATGGCTATGACGAGCGCATTTACCATCCCGGCGTGACGCCGCGGGAAAAGGGTACTGGGTTAACCATTTTGTTTGTTGGCGGCTGCGCACCCAGAAAGGGCGTCCATTACGCCTTGGAAGCCTGGTTGCAATCGCCGGCTCACCGGAATGGAAGTTTCCTGATTGCAGGGGAGTTTCTGCCGGCATACGCCGAAAAACTCGGGCCCATGCTATCCGACCGCAGCGTGCACGTGCTGGGACACCGAAAAGATGTCCCGGAACTGATGCGGGAAGCCGACATCCTCATTCTGCCAAGCATTGAGGAAGGGAGCGCACTGGTGACTTCGGAAGCAAGGGGCAGCGGATGTGTGTTGCTGGTATCGGATGCCGCCGGCGCGATTTGTAAGCATATGGAAAATGGTCTCGTGCACTCCGTCGGAGATGTCGCAGCGCTTAGTCAGCACATCACAATGTTGCATGAGGATCGCGCACTCTTGGAGAGACTGCGCGTGAACTCGTTGCGCACCATCAACGAAATCACTTGGACGGCTGCGGGGAAGATACTAGTGGATGTGTATCGAGAGACGATCGAAATGAAAAAGAGCGAAGCGCGGCCGGCAGAGTACCGCTTGGCGGATGCGCGAGAGTGACGGCCGACTTTCCGCAATCCGGCAGGGAAAAACAAGAAAACGAGACGCGCATGGATGTGTCGATCGTTTACGTGAACTGGAACTCGGCGGACTATATCGCCGAGTCCATCCGCAGTGTTTACGAACAGACTCACGGAATCCAATTTGAAATTATTGTGGTGGACAATGCTTCATCCGCCGGGAATGTGGACCTGCTTAAAGAGCAGTTCCCGGCTATCACACTGATAAAAAGCGCGACGAATGTTGGATTTGCGGGAGCAAACAATCTTGGTTACAAAAGTTGCTCGGGCGAAAACATACTTTTTCTGAATCCGGACACGAAGCTGGTGAGCCCGGCGATCAACGCCATGCTGCGGCATCTTCGGTCGTTGCCGGACGCCGGAATCATCGGATGCAAGTTGTTGAATTCCGACCTGTCCGTGCAGACGAGTTGCATTCAGACCTTTCCGACCATTCTTAATCAGGTTCTCGATGTCGATTTTCTGCGACGGCGCTGGCCGAAGAGTCCATTGTGGGGGATTGGCCCGCTTTACTCAGATAGCACTGAACCCGCAAAGGTGGAAGTCGTGTCTGGCGCGTGTTTGATGATCAAGCGCGCTGTGTTTGAAAAGGTCTCTTTGTTCAGCGAAGACTATTTCATGTATGCCGAAGATTTGGATCTTTGCTACAAAGTCGTCCAGGCTGGTTTCGCAAATTACTATACCGGCGAAGGGACGGTCATCCATTACGGAGGGAAGAGCAGCGAACCTCAGTCAGCGACCATGATGAAATGGAGAGCCATCCCGCGCTTTTGCGACAAGAGCCGGGGACGATTCTACGGGTTTATTTTCCGAATCGTCATGGCATTGACTGCCATGGGGCGCCTTGCGGTTATTAAGATTGCGTCGGTGTTCGGAAACACGTTTGCGCCGAAGACGGATTTGAATTCGGCTCTGGCGAAGTGGCGCACCATTCTAAGCGTCTTGTTGACTCAATCTGCGCCGAGCTGAGACTCGAGAGTCAAGGAATTTGCGGCGGCTTCTCGAATTCAGCTCACGGTTCGAGCAGTGCGTTCGACAACAGGCCGCACCGCTAGTTTGTTACTGATGCATAAAGATATATCCCGTCCGCCAAGCGGCTCGATTCCCTATAGAATATGAATATGAGTGCATCGACCACAAACTATGTAGTCATAAGCCCCGTTCGCGATGAAGAGGCTTATATTCGATTTACGGTCGACTGCATGGCCCGTCAAACGATTCTTCCCAAAGAATGGATCATCGTAGATGACGGCTCCACGGACAATACGGGAAGCATCATCGATGAATATGCCCGGCAATATCCCTGGATTCGGGTCATTCACCGCGGGAACCGGGGCTTTCGAAAAGCGGGCGGCGGCGTTGTGGATGCGTTCAATGAGGGCTACCAAGCGATCCAATTTCAAGACTGGGACTTCGTGGTCAAACTGGATGGCGATCTTTCCTTTGAGCCTGATTATTTCGAAAAGTGTTTTGCGAATTTTGAGAGCGATCCTCGCTTGGGTGTAGGCGGAGGCGCGATTTGCTACATCATTAATGGAGTGAAGGAATTCGAAAAGTGCCCGGCTTTTCACGTTCGGGGAGCCACTAAGATTTACAGGCGCGGCTGTTGGGATGCCATCGGCGGGTTTTGGCCCGCGCCCGGCTGGGACACGATGGATGAAGTAAAAGCCAGCATGCTGGGTTGGACAACCATGAGTTTTCCAGACCTCCATATTCTCCACCACAGGTTTACGGGAACAGCGGAGGGTTGGTGGGCCGGCATGGTCAAGAACGGAAGAGCGAACTACATCTGCGGCTATCATCCGCTGTTCATGGTTTCCAAATGTCTGCTCCGGCTGGTCCAAAGACCTTATGTCATCGGTTCTACTGCGCTATTTTATGGATTCATCAGCGGATACTTGAAACGAGTTCCGCAGGTGAATGATCCCGAGACGATCAACTATCTGCGACGCCAGCAGCTCAGCCGCTTGTGGGGTCGTGAAACGATTTGGAGATGACATTCTCTGGAACAAATTTGAAGAGCGGAACATTTTCCGCACTTTTGGGGACCGTTTTTCCGTAATTAGGTTCAGCGGGATGTGATGGCCACTGCTCCGGTCGAATATCTACGTATCAATAAGAAAATAAATGAGTTATTGAGCTAGTAATCTCAAGATTCACGCACCTTGGTACGATAAGTGCGTTTATCTTTATCGGTTACGTCGTTGTGGTGTACGTTTAGCAACTTTGGGCGATTTGATTCGAACGTTCCGGGCGCCGCTTGAGTCGGCTCTTCGGAAATGAGAGGAATCCATGAAAGGTGTAGTACTGGCGGGCGGGACGGGCAGTCGGCTGAATCCGTTGACCCGGGTAACGAACAAGCATCTGCTGCCCATTTACGACAAGCCCATGGTGTATTACCCGATCCAGACTCTTGTAAACGCCGGGATTGAAGAAATCCTGCTGGTCACCGGCGGCAAGAACGCCGGAGATTTCCTCAGGCTCCTGGGAAACGGCCGAGATTTCGGCTTGAAACATTTGAACTACACCTATCAAGAAGGAGAAGGCGGCATCGCTGAAGCCCTGGGCTTGGCGGAATTCTTTGCAGGCGGTGAACCAATCTGCGTGATCCTTGGCGACAACATCATCGAAAACAACGTCTGCGACGCGGTTAAGAATTTCCAGAAGCAGGAAAGCGGCGCAAAAATTCTTCTCAAAGAAGTGACGGACGCCCAGCGATTTGGCGTTGCGGAACTTCGCGGCGAGCACGTTGTGGGGATCGAGGAAAAGCCCAAAGCTCCGAAATCAAACTATGCCGTGATCGGCATCTATCTGTACGACGCGAGCGTGTTTCAAAAGATCCGCCGCCTCAAGCCTTCGGGCCGCGGCGAGCTGGAAATCACCGACGTCAACAACTTCTACATCGAGGAAGATAAGTTGACGTATGAAATTCTCGACGGTTGGTGGACCGATGCCGGAACGTTCGAATCGCTGCTCCACGCCAACACGCTGGTCGCTAAAACAGGCGCGAACAAGTTGGCGCACGGCAGCCGCGGTGCGGTGGCCGCACGGCAGGAAGTGACTCGATGAAGCTCTTCGTTACAGGCGGAGCCGGTTTCATCGGCTCGAACTTTATCCGTCATGTCCTGGCTTTGAAGAAGGGTTATTCGGTCGTTAACTACGACAAGTTGACCTATGCCGGCAATCTGGCGAACCTGGAATCGATTGCGGAAGACCCTCGCTATTCGTTCGTCAGAGGCGACATTTGCGATGCAGCCGCAGTGGAACAAGCTTTGCGAGGCTGCAACGCGATAGTTCACTTCGCGGCGGAATCGCACGTGGATCGCAGCATCTATGAGCCCGCCGCTTCGATCGAGACGAATGTGAAGGGTACATTCGTTCTTCTGCAAATCGCCCGAAAACTGGGCGTCGAACGGTTCGTTCACATCTCCACCGATGAAGTCTATGGCGACATGCTTCCCGGCGCTTTCGCTGACGAAAACTCGCCGTTGCAACCCAGCAGTCCGTATTCTTCGTCCAAGGCCGGTTCGGATCTGCTTGTGCGTTCGTACGTGCGCACTTACGGATTCCCGGCGCTGATCACGCGCTCGTCGAACAATTACGGTCCTTTTCAGTTTCCGGAAAAATTTATGCCTTTGATGATCACGAATGCCCTAGACGACAAACCGCTTCCCATCTACGGCGATGGGAAGCAGCAACGCGATTGGCTCCACGTTGAGGATAATTGTCGCGGCGTCGTAGCGGTGCTCGAAAGAGGACGCATCGGCGAGGTTTACAACATTGGAGGGCTCGACGTAGAAGAAAATTTGACCATGTTGCATCGTCTGCTTCGCGTACTCGGGAAGCCGGATTCGCTGCTCACCTACGTAAAAGACCGGCCCGGACACGATCGCCGGTACGCGCTCGATTGCGCGAAGATGGAAAAGGAACTCGGCTGGAAGCCGGCTATTTCGCTCGACGAAGGACTGCGTCAGACGATCGGCTGGTACCAAAGCAATTCGGATTGGATGGCGGGGGTTCGCAAGGGCGACTACCTCTCCTACTACGACAAGTATTACGTGAACCGCGATACTTCGCTTCACGCAATCGCGGACGGTGGGAAAGCTCCACGGTAGCGAAAATCCGCCGTCCTCGCACGATGTTAGACTCTCCAGGCGAGCCCGATATTTTCATAGGGTGTGAATTCGATGCAACGGATCGAAACAAATCTTCCAGGTGTCTGGGAACTTCGGCCCAAAGTTTTCTCTGACGCGCGCGGCTTTTTCATGGAGACCTACAACCGCGGGGCTTTCGCGAAACTGGGAATCGTAGATTCCTTCGTTCAGGACAATCATTCGCGCTCGTCAAAAGGAACACTACGCGGGCTTCACTACCAATTGCACCATCCGCAAGCCAAGCTTTGCCGCGTAGTGGAGGGAGAAGCGCTCGATGTCGCGGTGGACATCCGAACCGGTTCGCCCCATTTCGGAAAATGGGCCAGCGTGGTTCTCTCTTCAAAAGACCACAATCAGATTTATATTCCGCGAGGGTTTGCACATGGATTCCTGGCTCTCACCGATTCCGTGCAGTTCCTCTATAAATGCGACGAGTTCTACGATCCAGCCGACGAACGCGGTGTCGCATGGAACGATTCTGATCTCAACATCTCCTGGGGCTTTGCCAGTCCTCTTATTTCCGGAAAAGACGCTGGCTTTTCGCGGCTCGCCGATGTGCGCCCGGAATTTCTTCCCCAGTATCCGGTAAGATGAGACCCAAGATTTTGCTGACCGGGAAGAACGGTCAAGTTGGTGAAGATCTCGAGCGGCTCTTGCCGCAACTCGGCGAAGTTGTCGCGTTGGGCCGGCAAGAACTAGATCTATCGAACCCGGAAGATATTCGCCGGACGATTCGAGAAATCCGGCCGAACCTGATCGTCAACGCCGCCGCCTACACCGCCGTGGACCAAGCCGAAAAGGAAGAAACTGCGGCTAACGAAATTAATTGTAACGCTGTTGCGATAATGGCTGAGGAAGCGAAGAAAATCGGTGCGTCGCTAGTGCACTATTCCACCGACTATGTATTCGACGGACTGAAGGGAAATCCGTACGTGGAAGACGATCCGACCGGCCCCATCAATGTATACGGAATGACGAAGCTCGCCGGCGAACAGGCAATTCGCGCTTCCGGGATGCCTCACCTGATCTTTCGGACTTCCTGGGTGTATGCGACACGCGCTCGAAATTTTCTGCTCACCATTTTGCGACTAGCGACTCAACGGGAAGAGCTAAGAATTGTTCGGGACCAGATCGGTGCGCCGACTTGGAGCCGCGAAATCGCCGATGCGACTACTAAAATCCTGTCGCGACTTTACGGCAGAGAAAGCGGCCAGGATTCTTTATCTACTGTGAGCGGGACCTATCACATGACCGCCGCCGGTGTGACGAATTGGCACGAATTTGCAACGGCGATTTTGGAGGAGGCTTCACACGCGCCGAAAGCCACGCCCTGGTTCGCCGCCGCGACCGGCGGAAATCCGGTGATTACGCGTCGCGTCATTCCCATCACGACGCAAGAATTTCCAACTCCCGCTCGCCGCCCGGCTTATTCAATTTTGTCGAATGCTCGCCTGATGAAGACATTTGGCTTCCAGTTACCGGCATGGCGAACGCAGCTGCATCGAGCTTTTTACGGCTAACACTTGTTATTTCGTATGACATGCATCCTGCACCTCATATTTATCGAGGCCGGAATAATTTAATATATAATGGCCATTTACGATGGATGTAGTACTGACGATTAATCCTTGTTGTTACAGGGACGATGCCTTTTGACATGCAGACAAACCTAAAAAATGCGGGACGCCAGATCGAGGCCCAACATGGAGCTCCAGGGCTTGTCTTCTGGATTACCGGCTTATCCGGCGCGGGCAAGACAAGCGTGGGGCGTGAATTGTGGAACCGGCTGCGCGCCGCCGGGCGTCCGGTCACCTTCCTCGACGGCGACGCGCTCCGTGCTGTGATCGCCGAAGATCTTGGCCACAGCACGGCCGACCGGCGGCGATCGGCGATGCGCAACGCGCGGTTGTGTCGGTTGCTGGCGGCGCAAGGCGCCGATGTCGTCTGCGCGACCATCTCACTGTTTCACGAGGTGCAGCGTTGGAACCGCGAGAACATTCCCGGATATCGCGAAATCTACCTACGGGTCCCGATAGATGAGCTAAAGCGTCGGGATAGCAAGGGCATCTATGCCGGGGCTGAACGCGGCGACGCGCGCGACGTCGTTGGCCTTGACGTGCCGGCGGAGGCTCCCGAGGCGCCGGACCTGGTCCTGGACAATCATGGCGGGCTCGATGTTGCCACCGCGGTCGAGCGCATCTTGTCGGTTTGCGACAGGCGGGATGGCACGGCACGGACGGCGCACCTCGTTACCTTCAAGACGAAGGCGGAATCTCTGGAAGCGCTGGCGCCGCTGCTGCGCAATGGGCGCGTCCTGCCGCAGGTCCGATTTTCAGTTGGCGATTGGCGCTCGGACGCCGCTGGCGTGCTCGCTGCCGTCGCCGCCGTGCCCTGGGGTTCAAAACGGGTCATCGTGCGTAGCAGTGCACGGAGCGAAGACGGCGCAGAGAGCTCCCAGGCCGGGAGATACGATTCCGTACTCGGTGTCGTCGGCAGCGCAGCACTGGCACAGGCAATCGATCAGGTGATTGACTCCTTTGCCGATGAGAGTAGCGACGACCAGATCTTCGTGCAACCCATGCTTGACCGCGTATCGATGGCCGGCGTGGCTTTCTCGCGCAGTCCCGGCGGCGGCCCTTATTTTGTTATCAATTACGACGACCGTTCCGGCCTGACCGATCGCGTGACCGCCGGTGTCGGAGACAATCTCGAGACTTTTCTTTGCCTCAAATCGCGGCCTGAGGCTTGTCCCCCGTTGCTGGCGCCGGTTATCGCTCTCATGAGCGAGCTCGAAACTCTCTTGGGGTGTGATGCAATCGACGTGGAATTCGCCGTTGGTGACGACGAGCAGCTCTACCTTCTGCAAGTTCGCCCACTCGCCGTCGACCGGTGGGAGCGGGCAGCAGACGCAAAGGTCGACGCCGCGCTTGCTGATGTCGCGCGCAAGGTCGAGCTGCTCAGCCGCCCGCATCCATACTTGCACGGTAGCAAAGCAGTATTCGGAGTCATGCCGGACTGGAACCCGGCGGAAATCATCGGGGTGCGGCCCTGGCCACTCTCGTTGTCGCTCTACCGCGAACTTATCACCGACGCGATCTGGGCGTATCAGAGAGACAACTACGGATACAAGAATCTTCGCAGTTTTCCGCTGCTGGTCAGCTTTCACGGACTGCCCTACATCGACGTGCGTGTCAGCTTCAACTCCTTCATACCAAGCGACGTACCCGACGATCTAGCCGGGCGTCTCGTAAATTACTACATCGCTCGCCTCCTATCCGAACCGCATCTCCATGACAAAGTCGAATTCGAGATCATCTTCTCCTGCTACACGTTGGATTTGCCGAAACGAATGCGCAGGCTGGCCGAGCACGGATTTTCCGCAGAAGACCTTGCCGAAGTTTCGGGCGCCCTACGGCGCCTCACCAATCGCATCATCCATGGCGACACCGCGCTGTGGCGGGGCGACCGCGCTAAGATTGACCTGCTGGCACGGCGGTTACCGACGATCTGCAACGCAAAAATCGACAAGATCAGCCGCATTTACTGGCTGATCGAAGACTGCAAGCGATACGGCACGCTGCCGTTCGCCGGTCTGGCGCGAGCGGGCTTCATAGCGGTTCAGCTGCTCCAGTCTTTCGTTGAAGTGGGCGTTCTCACTGCCGAAGAGGCTGCGACATTCATGGCGAGTGTCGATACCGTCGGGTCTCGCATCGGCCAAGATTTCGCGCAACTTCCGAAGGCAGATTTCCTCGCACGCTACGGCCACCTCCGGCCGGGCACTTACGACATCCTTTCGCCGCGCTACGACGAGGCGCCCGATCTCTATTTCGACTGGTCGAGTGCCCGAACGACGGCGTCCGCGTCCCCGCGCTTTGCGCTGTCGATCGAGCAGTTGCGACGCATCGAACAGCTGCTCAAGGAACATGAGCTCGACATCGACGTCTTGAGCTTGATCGAGTTCATCAGGGCTGGCATTGAAGGCCGCGAATACGCAAAGTTCGTGTTCACGCGAAGCTTGAGCGACGCTCTGTCGCTGATCAGGGAGCTGGGCGAGGATCATGGTGTTTCGGCGGAGGATTGTGCGTTTCTAAATTACGACGCCATCCGCACGCTCTATAGCGAGAGCGCTCCGGTGCGCGAGGTGTTGCTGGAGAGCATCGCGCATGGTAGAGAGCGTCACGCGCTCACCCGCAACCTCGTTCTTCCACCGAACATCACATCGCCCGACGAAGTGTTCGCATTTTATCTCCCCCCAAGCCAGCCTAATTTCATCACGCGAAAAAGCGTCACCGCACCGGTCGCGTCCATCGGCGACCCACCGGAGAGCTTCGCTGGACGGATTCTTTTCGTGCCAAGCGCGGACCCCGGCTTCGATTGGATCTTCACTCGTGGTATCAGCGGATTCGTCACCCAGTTCGGCGGTGCCAATTCGCACATGGCGATCCGTGCCGGCGAGCTCGGCATACCCGCCGTAATCGGCGCCGGCGAAGCGCTGTTCCGGCGATGGCAGTCGGCGCGCAAGCTATGCCTCGATTGCACGAACCAGAAGGTCTTGGTCATCGCATGAAAGCGGTCGCCATCACTCACAGCAGGCAAACACAATCATCGAATATCAGACTGACGGAGGAAAACGATGGTCAATAGCACATCCCAGCCCAAAGTAACTTGGGATTACACCGAGCACGCTTCTCATTACGATAAGAGAGCAGACTACTCCCACGATGCGATCAATAATTTGCTGAAGGCAATTGGCTGCACCCCTTCCAAGCCCGTAGCCGAGATTGGCGCAGGCACGGGTAAGCTCACGAAGGAGCTGCTCAGTCATGGATTAACGGTCAGCTCCGTCGAGCCGAACGACGCGATGCGGACAATCGGAATTCAAAATACCAAGGGCAAATCAGCTACCTGGTCTGTTGGCACAGGTGAGGCGACAGGATTGCCCACAAGCGGTGCTTACGCCGTTTTTTTCGGCAGCTCATTTAATGTAGTTGATCAGAGCCTCACTCTATCAGAGGTTTCCAGAGTGCTTGTACCCAAGGGCTGGTTTGCATGTATGTGGAATCATCGGGATTTAGATGATCCGATTCAACAGCGGATAGAGTCCATCATCAAATCCTCGATTCCAGCTTACTCGTATGGATCTAGAAGGGAAGATCCGACAAGCGTTATCAATGCAAGTGGGCACTTCTCTGCCACGAAATCGATAGATGGAAGTTTTGTATGGAAAATGTCAAAGTCAGACATTATTGTTGCTTGGAAATCACACGCGACTCTCAAACGCCAGGCAGGCAGTGACTCGGTTTTCAATCACATCATCGAGGAAATCGCGAGCTATTTGGACAAACTGCCTGAAATAATCGATGTGCCCTACACAACTCGGATATATTTTGCGCAAAAGATCAAGTAGGGAGGGGTTTTACCGCTTGGCGGACTGCGAATACAGTTGTGCCTGGACTGTACAAGCCGGAAGGTTCTAGACATCGCATGAAGAAAGTCGCAATTACCCAGAGGGTATCAGTCGTCCCGGGATATGGTGAGCGTCGTGATTGTCTCGATCAGGCGTGGCCACGGTTCCTGGCAGCGTGCGGACTGATGCCGGTGGCGCTTCCCAACGTGATTGAGGTAGCCGTGGCGCTTTGCTCAGGCGCGGACGTTACCGGATTGGTGTTGACCGGCGGCAACGACCTCGCTGCTCTCGGTGGCGATGCCCCAGAACGGGATGCCACCGAGAATGCGGTTCTTGACGTCGCAGAATCGCGCGGGCTGCCTGTGCTCGGCGTCTGTCGCGGGATGCAGGTGGTGCAGCAGCGTTGCGCAATCCCGCTGTGTCGCGTCGAAGGCCACGTGACACCACACCAGGTAATTCGGATCGACGGCGAGCCCACAGAGGTCAACAGCTATCATCGTTTCGCCGCCTTAGAATCACGACCACCCCTTGACGTTTGGGCGGTCGCTGACGACGGCGTCGTCAAGGCTATCCGGCATGCGGCCCACTCGACCACCGGTATCATGTGGCATCCAGAGAGAATGGATCCTTTCACGTCTGCCGACGTCGCTCTGTTCCGCCGCGTCTTCAAGGTGGCGTGATGCGCGCCTTGATCCTTGCCGCTGGTCGCGGTAGTCGCATGGGGCAGCTGGGCGATGGCCGCCCGAAATGCTTGGTGGACCTGAATGGCCATCCGCTGATTGAGCGCCAGATCGCGGCACTCCGGCGCGGTGGGATGGACGAGATTGGAGTGGTCCGCGGCTATCGCGCCGACATGATCGATTTCCCCGGCATCACCTATTTCGCCAACGAACGATGGGCTGAAACCAACATGGTGATGTCGCTCGTCGCGGCCGCTTCTTGGCTACGCTCGGGGCCAGTCATCGTCAGCTATGCCGACATCTTCTACCTCAGCGAATTGGTGCGCGGTCTGTCCGGCGCCCCAGGCCAACTGGTCATCAGTTACGACCGGGCCTGGCGCCGCTTGTGGACCCGGCGTTTCACTGATCCTTTGGCCGACGCCGAAACGTTCCAGATTGATGCCGCGGGGCAATTGCTGGAGATCGGCGGCAAGACGGCGCGGATCGAAGATATCGAGGGGCAATATATGGGTCTCTTGAAATTCACGCCAGCTGCTTGGGGTGCCGTGGAGACGCTACTCAGTACACTCGAGCCACCGGTCCGCGATCGCCTCGACGCGACCGGATTGCTGCGCCGACTGCTAGCGGGTAAGAAGCTCCCTATTGCCACTTTTGGCACCGATGGCCAATGGGGCGAAATCGACAATCCGGAGGATGTGACGCTGTACCAAAACATGGTAAGGGAAGGGGAACTCCGGCTCGAAGATGTGATACCCAGCGGAGAGCGGAGGGTGGGATGACGGTGATCGATTCGCGCGGCGCCTTATTTAGACCTACAAACTGTAGCCCATTTGCTCGATCCGTCTTTTTGTCTCCGCATCCAACTCATTGATAAAGTTTCTGAATCGAGGAACTCTTTCTTTAACAGCTAAATAGCCATAAGGCTTGGTTCTCGGAGGGACCACCCGTAAACGGCTCAAATCAAGATTAACCGACATGACTTCAGCGATCTTGGAAAACTCCTTTAATGGATTGATCGTGAAGTCCTCAAACCGCAACGTGAGCGTGGCGGTTTGGAGATAAATCTCAGTTTCCTCGACAAATTCCGGGAAAGACAAAAATCGTAAGCCCGGCGACGCCTTCCAAAAAGCATGGTCGCCATCGGCAAAGGCCTTGAATTCTGAGAAATTCTGCTCCAAACCGGCGCACAACTCGTCTGCGTTCTTGTAAACCTGGGAGATACTAAAAATTTTGCTTCCGTCGCGCCAGTTTTCTGCGGCTGATATAGTAATCCAATTTGTTAGCAATGAATCGAGAGGATGCCGATAGAGAAAAATCAAATCGGCAAATCCCGATTTGACCGCTTCCAATATACGGCTGGTTACCGCCGGCAATGCTTGACCGCCGGAAACATACTTGATCGTGGCATGGCCGCTGTAGATCATGGATGTCGGACGTGCATGGAAGCGGATCGTCTGTCTCAAATATCGTGTTCTTTCTCCAATATTCTGCAGCATCAGTTCGGTGACATATTGACGTCCGCTGCCGAAGAGGCCAATAACATAAGCTGTCCTGTCTTTCCCTGGATGGATTTTCCAATACCATTCCGTTTCCACCCATTTGTCGCGGAGGAACTGCAATTGTTCCCGAGGGGATTTTCGCGCGAATCTGATGAGCTTAGGGAGTACCTGCATCCGGCTCCTCTTGCGGCGAGTTTATCGCTGTTTTAGTGCTTCGGTTCAATTGAAAAATGGTACTTGTTTGGAAAGAAATGAATAAAACAAAAAATAAAAGGATTCAAAAAGATCTGGACCGAATTGTAGCAGCGCTAGATGCAGGCGGCAAAATCTATCGGTCGAGATCGATGGGAAATGTGCGTGTGCACAAGAAGGGAAGCGGTGACGCTGTCACGGACGTAGAGCTTCAAGTGAATCAACTGTTGTTTGAAATGCTGGTAGAAGCCGGAGATGGCTGGCTTTCCGAAGAAGACGTCGATAACGAGGATCGATTGCGATGTTCGCGGGTTTGGCTCGTCGATCCACTCGATGGAACAATAGAATATGTCGAGGGAATACCAGAATGGTGCATTTCGATCGCCTTAATGGAAGGTGGCGAACTTATTGCCGGGGGAATATTGAATCCCCAGACCGATGAACTCATATACGGATCGCGCGAAATCGGGGTCGTCTGCCGTAATGGGCAGGCTCATAGTGCTGAAATGAAAATTCCGCCGCGCGAAGCGCTCGTGCTTGCGAGCCGCAGTGAAGTAAAGCGCGGAGAATGGAAGCGATTCAGCCAAGGTCCGTTTCAGACCCTAGCCGTGGGATCGGTAGCTTACAAACTAGCCTTGGTTGCGGCTGGCAAAGCCGATGCCACTTGGACGCTGGTGCCAAAGAGCGAGTGGGATGTTGCAGCCGGAGTCGCACTCTTGCAGTTCGCGCAAGGACATTTGCTAACGACGGAAGGCTTCCCACCTACTTTTAATCGAAGAAACACTCGTTTCCCAGGTTTAGTTGGATTTTCTGCGGCGGGACTCGATCGACTGCGCCCTTTCCTCAAGTCCGTATTGGAAGCCGATGAGTTTCGTGATTGCCTTGCGTGGGCCCGCCCGTTGGCAGCCCTGGACCAGAAATAAAACGGAGAAGGATGAAGTCGCGGTAAATAGTTTAAGTAATAATTCTTCAAGGCCGGATATACCCCGTTTCTTTGGTGCTATGATTGGAAAGCTCTTTGCAGGCGTCGGCCTGCTTTTTGACATACGCGACGCATGAGAATCTGGTTCTATGTCCTTTATTAGGTTTAGTTTGGGTGTGGGAAAACGAGTGGCATTCTGGGATAGCAATATTCATAAAGATATTCGGCCACCGTCCCATTGGCTGCCAGCGCCCTCGGCCGTTACAAATTAAGGTATTCATTGTCATATACTTACGAGGATGAGGGCAAAGGTTCGTCATGGCATCCATCGTGCAATCCGGTAGGTGAGAGGTCAATTGTGACTCTCATGGCGGTAGCACAAGATTTCGTTCAGAAGCGGCATTCGGCGACTGCAGCTCTAATCCCTTCAGCGCGCACGACTAAACCATCACGGAGCAAAACCAGATTATGTCAAACAACGAAAAAATCCCATTCTTGGACTTGGTGAGCCTGCACGAGGAGCTGGAAGCCGAGCTGGTTCCTGTTTTTCAAAAGGTGCTGCGCACGGCGTCCTTTGTCGGCGGGCCGATGGTGGAGGATTTCGAGCGCGAATTTGCCGCCTTTTGCGATGCGAAATACTGCGTCGGGCTTGCTAGCGGCACAGACGCGGTGCGATTTGCGCTGATGGCCGCGGGAGTACAGCCCGGGGATGTGGTCATCACTGTTGCCCACACATTCATCGCCACCACCGAGGGAATCAGCCAGGCGGGCGCGCGTCCGGACTTCGTGGATATCGATGAACGCACATACTGCATGGACCCCGTAAAGCTGAAGGAATATATCGAGCGGGAATGCTATGTGGATCGCGAAACCGGAACGCCATACCACCGAAAGCTTAGAGCGCCAGTGACGGCGATTGTGCCAGTGCACATCTACGGCCAGATGGCGGACATGGATCCGATCATGGAATTAGCGCGTCGCTACAACTTGATTGTTGTAGAGGACGCCTGCCAAGCCCACGGCGCCGAGTATTTTTCGAAGAAAGAGAATCGCTGGATGAAAGCCGGGTCCATGGGACATGCCGGAGCGTTTAGCTTCTATCCGGGGAAAAATCTGGGTGCCTGTGGCGAAGCCGGCGCCGCCACCACCAATAGTGAAGACATTGCGCGAAAAATGCGCATGTTGCGCGATCATGGCCAGTCGAAGAAGTACTATCACGATATCGAGGGATACAACGGCCGTTTGGATTCGCTTCAGGCCGGAATTCTAAGCGTCAAGCTCCGGCACCTGGCTGATTGGAATCGCAAACGTCAGGAAGTTGCGGGGCGCTATCACGAGTTGTTTTCCGATGCCAAGGGCGTCACTCTGCCGCACGAGCCTGAATCATCCCGCGCCGTGTACCACTTATATGTAGTTCGGGTCCGAGACCGAGAAGGACTGCAGAAACATCTTGGCGAAGCCAAAATCGATACCGGCATTCACTACCCTGTTCCGTTGCACATGCAGAAGGCGTATGCGAATTACGGTTATAAATTCGGCGACTTTCCGGTTACCGAGAGAATCGCCGCGGAAATTGTCTCTCTTCCGATGTTTCCGCAATTGACTGAAAAGCAACAGCGTGGTGTTGTAGAAAACGTAAAAGAATTTGCATCAAAGGAAATCGGGAAGCGGGATGCGGTGCGTGAGCCGCAGACCTCTTCCGTCTAATCGTCGGATGTTCTGTGCGCTTTCGCAATTTCAATCGTCGCATCACAGAGCATTCCCTACCATGCAGTATCCGCTGATACAGCTGTGAATCATGGCTAGACCCCTTTTCGCATTATCGGTGGAAGCCGATACCCTGACGCAGATTGCTTCTCTGAACCAATCTGTTGTGGCGGGGCTCGTTTCCATGTTCGATCCCGAGCGAAAACTCTTCTGCCACCGGCTGCGGCTGGGCGAAAGTGGATTAGTTCGAGAGGGAATTTCTCATCGCTACACCATGATCGCGCTGTTGGGTCTCCAACGATTGCGATCCACCGGAGTCTCGATTCCGCTGGATCTTCCATCGATTTTGCAGGTTCTGATTCAGGACACCCGCTGGCTTGAAAATGTCGGCGACCTCGGTTTGCTTGTGTGGCTTTGTGCCTTGGTGTCTCCCGAGCGCCTAGCCGAAATTGATTCCCAATTCGATTTGAAACATGCTCTGGCTCACTTCCACGAGACTCGCCGGGGAAGAACGATGGAGCTGTCCTGGTTTCTCTCGGGCCTCGCCCACCAGAAGCTAGCGTGCCCGGACCTGCTTCCGCACCTGCGCGATACCGCCATGGAGACGTATCAGCTTCTGAGGAAGAATCAGGGCGAGCACGGAGTGTTCAGCCACCTCGCGGAAAACGGAGGCTTGACCGGGCTGATGCGCGGACGCATGGGAAGTTTTGCGGATCAAGTTTATCCCATCTATGCGTTGGCCAAATTTTCTAGAGCGTATCAAGTGCCGAAGGCTGCCGAGCGTGCGCTGGACGCCGCGTTGACGCTGTGCGAATTGCAGGGTCCTCATGGTCAGTGGTGGTGGCACTACGACGCGGCCACTGGGAAGGTATTGGGTCAGTATCCTGTTTACTCTGTGCACCAATATGGCATTGCGCCCATGGCCCTTCTAGCGTTGGGAGAAGAGACTCAATCAGATTTTACTCCCTGGATTTATAAGGGACTACGATGGATTCACGGGGACAACGAGCTTGAACAGGATATGCGAGATAGTTCGGCAAACGTAATTTGGAGATATATTTATCGCAACGATTACAAAAAACATTGGGATGTCGCTCTCGCGGTGCTAATGGCGCGCGGAGATGCCCAACCTCACAAGGAACTTGCGGTCCTGCACGAGTGCCGTCCATACGAACTCGGCTGGCTGCTCTATGCTTTCGCCGGGCACCGAATGGGACAGCAAGGTCTGCCCGGCACGGCTCCTATAATAGCGACGCGATTGACCGAACGCATTCAACAATGACATCGCCGCGATCTAAAATCTGATTCGTACCGGAAATGGATAAATCTAAGACAGCTTCGCGTAGTGAGGCGGCGACCAAGCCGGGATTCCGCTTGGATCGCGCCGTCACTCTTGGATTGATTCGTCCCGCAAGGGAAGCATTTTCTCGACAGGCTCAAAATCGAATTCCAATATTGATGTACCACAGCATCCAGGACGGGGCGAGTGACAGGCGTCCGTATTTCGACATCAACACATCTCCAGGTCGATTCGCTCAACAGATGAAGTTCCTGCGCGAGCAGGGATACCGAGCGGTGCATTTGGAAGAGGCTTGGAAGTTACTTGCAGCGGATCACTGGGATTCCCGCTACGTGGTCATCACTTTCGATGATGGTTATCGCGACTTTCTGACGGCCGCCTACCCAATCATGGCGGAATTCGGTCACACAGCGGCGCTATTCGTTCCGTCCGGCTTGATTCAGGATGAACGCGCGCATTTTCAGCAAAGGGAGTGCCTGACTTGGGACGAGATTCGAGAGCTTCATACGAATGGCATTGAGATTGGATCGCATTCCGTTACGCACCGTGAGTTGAAATTCTTGCGAACGTCAGAGTTGGAGGCAGAGGTGTCGGACTCGAAGCAGACTATCGAGGATAAGATCGGCCACTCCATAAGATCGTTCTCCTATCCCTACGCGTTCCCGGAGTCCGAGGCCGTATTTTCCCAAACTCTTCGAGAACTGCTTGAGAAGCACGGTTATAAGAACGGAGTCACCACAATTATTGGGAGCTCCGGCCGTGAGTCAGATAGATTTCTTCTTCCCAGGCTGCCCGTGAATTCCTGGGACGACATTCCGCTGTTTCGCGCGAAACTAGAAGGCCACTACGATTGGCTGCACGCCGCGCAATACCTGGCAAAAAAGGTCCGGCGTTCCGCACGGCCGCGACAAACGCCCGCTGCCATCGAAACCTCCTCATGATGGATGTGCATGGAAGCGAGGTTTGTTTTTTGCGGAACCCGACGCTTATTGCAACTTAACGCGAATTTAAAACGGCTTAAGATTTCTTATTTAGAAGTTAGGCGACCAACCGCATTATTCCAATAGAGGTGATCTGAGATTGTATGTGCGGTATCTGCGGCAAATTCGAATTTGACCTTCAGGCGAGTGTCTCGCCGGCGCTCGTAAAGGCGATGGCCGACGCGATTTCGCATCGAGGTCCAGATGATGAGGGGTATTACGTCTCTGGCCCGATCGGCTTGGGCTTTCGCCGCCTTTCTATCATCGATCTAAACACGGGTCACCAACCCATCTCAAACGAAGATGGCAGCGTCTGGATCGTCTTTAACGGCGAGATCTACAACTACCAGGAATTGCGCGAGCACTTATTGTCTCGGGGACATGTCTTCAAGACGCGAACTGATACGGAGGTAATCGTTCATCTCTATGAAGAGTTCGGCGAGGGTTGCGTCGAGAAGCTGCGGGGAATGTTCGCCTTCGCCATTTGGGATAATCGCAACAAGCTGCTCTTTATCGCGCGGGATCGTCTGGGGATCAAACCGCTTTACTATGCGTCGTCCTCCAAATCGTTAGTCTTCGCGTCCGAGATGAAGGCGATTTTGGCGGATCCCGAAGTTCGCCGAGAAGTCGAACCTGCCACAATCGACCGGTTTCTCTCTTTTAACTACACTCCAGGAGAGGAAACTTTCTTCAAGAATATCCGCAAGCTTCAGCCCGGCCACTACATCGTAGTACGTCAAGGCGAATTGCACATTCGCCAGTATTGGGATCTGCATTTCTCGACCGAGCCAGAGCATCCGAATCAGAAGCAAGCTGAAGAACAACTGGTGAATTTACTCGAAGAGTCAGTCCGGCTGCACATGATCAGCGACGTTCCGGTCGGTTTCTTACTGAGCGGCGGTTTGGATTCAACCGCGATGCTGTCTCTGGCAGCCGGTAAGAGCGACCAACCGATTAGCAGTTATACGATTGGTTTTTCCGAACCAGGGATTGAAGACGAAAGACCCTACGCTCGTCTGGCAGCAAGCCGATACGGCGTGAAGCACTATGAGATGACGATCACGTCGAAAGATTTCGTGGATTTTCTGCCCCAGTATGTCTGGCACATGGAAGAGGGAGTTTGCGAGCCGCCTGCGGTCGCGCTCTATTACATCTCAAAATTGGCGAAAGAACATGTGAAGGTTTTGATTTCCGGAGAAGGCGGGGACGAGGCTTTCGCGGGGTACCCAAACTACAGAAATCTTCTTTGGCTGGAGCGCCTGAAATCCGCTGCGGGCCCGTTGAAAAGCGTTTTTTCAGGGGTCCTTGGCGCTTTTAATTCTGTCGCGCGGTCAAAGAAAATTGCGAAATACCTGCCGCTGCTTGATATGCCATTAAGTTCGTATTACTACAGCCGAACGGCGAGCCCGTTTAGTTTTTTCAATCTGCCCACCAATCCCGTGTATTCATCGGCTTTCGCCAGTGTTGTGGACAAGAGAAAGTCCGTGTCTGTCGTGCAGAAGTATCTCCAAGGCGACCTGAACAATCTAAACAAGATGTTATATGTGGACACGAAAACCTGGCTACCTGACGATTTGCTTATAAAAGCCGATAAGATCACGATGGCTAATTCCATCGAATTGCGTGTTCCGTTTCTCGATCATAAGGTAATGGAATTCGCAGCTTCGCTTCCCACCAACTTCAAGGTCCACGGTTTCACTACGAAATATCTGGCAAAGAAAGCTCTGAGCCACAGGGTTCCGCAAGAGATTATTAATCGAAAGAAGACCGGATTCCCGGTCCCGTACGAATCCTGGCTCCGGACGGATTTAAACTCATGGCTTCGGGATCTGCTGTTCTCGCAGCGCGCGATGGAAAGGGGCTACTTCGATCGGCGCGGCGTTGAGAATTTGTTTTCGAAGAATTCGGAAACCGGCGCTTACTCAAAGGAAATCTTTTGTCTCGCAGTTCTAGAATTGTGGCATCGCATCTTCTCCGACGGAGGCAATGTGCCCGTCTCTCATGAAGGCGGCAGACTGAGTGACAACGAAAGGTATTCTTGTCCCGTTGCAGAATAAACTTGCTCGGGCAGGGATTGACGATGTCTGGCCCAGTTCAAAGAATTGACTCCCGTTTATCAAATTTCTCCTCTCCAAGACCCGCGATGGGAGGAGTTTCTAGCCAGGCATCCTCGCTCGTCGGTGTTTCATACAACTGCTTGGCTCGATACGCTTCGGCGTACCTACGGTTACCAGCCAATCTGTCTCACAACCTCTCCTCCGAGTGATCCTCTCCAAAACGGACTTGTGTTTTGTCGAGTGGAGAGCTGGATCACAGGCCGTCGGTTTGTCTCGCTGCCTTTTTCGGATCATTGCGACTTTCTAATTAATACTCCAGCAAGCGTCCCAGCCCTGCTGGCTACTCTGGCGCGGGAGTGCGAGAAACAGAAACAAGCTTATGTTGAGATACGTCCACTTTGCCCGCCCGACGGGATTCAGCCATTTTTTAGCCCCACCGCGGCGTATTGCTTTCACGCGCTGAACCTCGAGCCAACCCTCGAGACTCTTTTCCACAATTTCCATAAGGATTCCACGCAAAGAAAAATCAAACGCGCCGAACGCGAAAGGTTAACGGAGCAAGTGGGACGCTCCGAATCGATCCTTGAGAAGTTCTATCGTTTGCAGTTGCTTACGCGCCGTAGGCATGGTGTCCCGCCACAGCCCCGCAGCTGGTTTCGAAACATGATCGATTGTTTTGGTGAAGCGCTCCNNGATCCGATTGGCATTCAAAGGCGATCGGTCGATTGCCGGAATTCTTACACTTCGTCATAAGAATTCTCTGGTCTATAAGTACGGATGCTCCGACGCTGAATTTAACAATCTCGGAGGCATGCATCTATTNNCAGTTCGATTTGGGCCGATCTGACCTCGACAACGAAGGCTTGATTACCTTCAAGGATCGCTGGGGAGCTACGCGGTCCACACTGGGCTATTTAAGGCATGTGGGTTCCGGGCGATTGCCGATCGCCCCGAAACAAACCAGCGCGGATTGGAAATCCCGCCTTGCGAAGCAAGTCTTCACTCACGCGCCCAACGGATTTCTTTCGCTGGCAGCTAATCTCTTGTATAAACACGTCGGGTAGGCCGACTAATTTTCTCGACCTTGCCCCCTACCTCTTGAGCGAAATCGCACACTTGAATAGCGTCAGTTCTCTTGACAAGCAAACTAAGTTCATCTAACTACTACGATAGCGGTTATGGTGTTACGTTGATTGTCTTTAGCTATTTCATTTCTATCCTTTAAACTTTTTTCCATCCGGCCCAAAGAGAAGGCACACAGAGCCTATTTCAGAGCGAGTTCCGAACCACAACCTAAACCATGGATAAGGCGTTGGTGGAATATTTTCGCTGTCCTGAGGACTTCGCCCAACTCGAAGTTAACGGGCCGGTATCCTCGGATCCGGGATATTTCCAATTTGGTCAAGACATCTGCTACGGCCAATATTCCGGTGGTCTACCTTCGAAGTACTTGGTTCACGGCCTTCCCGACGCGACTCAGGCAGTTCGAATCGAAAGTAAGCATCTTTATCTGCCATTTGATCTCGATCAAATCGTGGACAATCTTCGGAGTGAGCGTTACCAACTCAATTCTTGGCATTCCTTGGAAAAGATAACGGGCGGAAAAGTTACCAGGGCTATTTACTATCTGCTGCGCCCCATCCTTCCAGTATCGGTGAGAAAACACCTCCAAAGAGCCCGTTTGAGCGGCTGGGATAAGATTCTATTTCCGCATTGGCCGGTAGATTCCACAATTGAATCTCTAATGGCGCACACCGTTTCGTTGATTTTGAAGGCTCGGCAGATTGAACGAGTTCCATTCATCTGGTTTTGGCCCAATGGCGCGCCAGCTTGCTTAATCATGACCCACGATATAGAAGCTGCGGCCGGACGGGACTTCTGCGCGCAACTCATGGATATTGACGACTCCTTCGGCATCAAATCGGCGTTTCAGGTCGTTCCTGAAATGCGTTACGACGCGCGCGCCGATTTTCTGGATGGGTTCCGAAAAAGAGGTTTTGAAGTGAACGTTCACGATCTGAACCACGATGGAGAATTATTTCAACACAAGGAAAAATTCCTTCGACGAGCTGAACAAATCAATCTGTACGCAAAGGGGTTTGGCGCTCAAGGATTTCGTGCTGGAGCGATGTATAGGAACCAGGACTGGTATGAGGCCTTTGACTTTTCTTACGACATGTCCGTTCCAAATGTGGCTCATCTTGAGCCGCAACGAGGCGGTTGCTGTACTTTGATGCCCTACTTCATCGGCAAAATCCTCGAGCTGCCATTAACGACCACACAGGATTACTCCCTCTTTCACATCTTGGGCGATTACTCGATCGTGCTTTGGAAGCAACAAATCGATCTGATCATTCAGAGAAATGGGTTGATCAGCTTCATTGCGCATCCGGACTACCTGATCGAGAAAAATGCTCGGAAAGTGTACCTGGATTTGCTAGGGCATTTAGCTAGGACGCGCGCGGAAAAGAAAATATGGATGGCTTTGCCATCCGAGGTCAACCTTTGGTGGAGAAATCGAAGTCAGATGAAGCTGATCCGTGCAGGTGGCGGCTGGCGCATCGAGGGCCCGGACAAAGAAAGAGCGCGGATCGCCTACGCGACACGGCAGGGCGATAGTATTGTTTATACTGTGGATGGGGCAGACTAAATGCCCTGGATTGCATTGCAGTTGCCGAAGTCAATCTGGAAATCTAACAAGCGAACACCCCTTTGATCGCGCGAAGACATCTATTTATGGCTGCGTTCGTTCTTGCTTCTGTGGCCGTTTGTTGGCCGGCCATCAGCACTCTGGCGGTGTTTTCATTTCATCACGAGTTCTCCTCTCACGTTTTCTTGATCCCAGTGCTGAGTCTTTACCTGCTCTACATAGAAAGGCAGCTTGTATTTCGAGAGGTGCACTCGTCCGCGGCGCTCGGGTCGGTGTTGGTTCTGACAGCAGCAGCGCTTTACTGGCGGGCGATGGCTCATTCATCGGTGCAAAGTCCCGCCGAGTATTTGCCCGGTTCCACGCTGGCGATTGTGTTGATCTGGACGGGGGGATTTCTCATTTGTTACGGATATCGCGCTTGGCGTGCCGCAATCTTTCCTCTCCTCTTTCTCTTGCTCATGGTTCCCCTGCCTGAGCCAGTATTGGATCGCACAATCTACCTCTTGCAAGCAGGCTCAACCAGCCTTTCCTTCTCGCTCTTCAAGCTGGTTGGCGTGCCCGTTTTCCGCCAGGGTTTTTTATTATCAGTCCCCGGTCAAACGATCGAGGTTGCCAAAGCATGCAGTGGAATCCGTTCGAGCATTGCCCTGTTCATCACCTGTCTCCTTGCGGCGCATTTGTTTTTGCGGACACCATGGAAAATATTGTTGTTTGTCGTTCTAGTCTTTCCTGTATCAATCGTTAAGAACGCGATAAGGATTGTGACGCTTACGCTCCTTAGTGTTTATGTCGACCCGAGCTTTCTGCGCGGGAACCTGCATCACGACGGGGGTTTCGTCTTTTTCCTGTTGGCGTTAGCCATACTCTTTCCCGTACTTCTACTGCTGCAGAAATCCGAACCGCGCCGGACCCTCCCCAATGCGGCAATCCCAGTAGACCCTCTAGTCGGTCAGGCCCCGAGTTGACGTTATCCGTGGAGCGTCTACGGTGCGATCGACCCATGTTTAGGAACGGCCCAAAGCGTGCCTGCTGAGCGCTAGCATGGGAATTTGCGACATCGCGATTGTGGGGGCAGGTCCCTACGGGCTCTCGGCTGCCGCGCATCTGAAAGCGGGGGGAATGGATGTTCGTGTGTTCGGGGAGTGCATGTCATTTTGGGAAAGTCACATGCCGGAGGGAATGCTGCTTCGTTCTCCTTGGGCGGGATCGCATTTTTCGGATCCCAGAAGCCAATTTACCCTTGACGCGTTCAAGTTAGTCAATGGGAATCACCTCTCCGCCCCTCTCCCTCTTAAACGCTTCATAGACTATGGCCGCTGGTTTCAGCGCTGTGCCGTGCCCCGCGTCGATTCTAGGAGGGTGGCGCGGATAGACGTTGGGCCTCTTGGTTTTCGGTTGATTTTGGAAGACGGCGAGCTAGTAACTTCACGTCGTGTCGTCATCGCCAGTGGGATATTGCCTTTTGCACGGAAGCCGTTAGAGTTCAGTGAATTGTCGGCGGCGCATGCTTCCCACACGTCGGAACACCGCGATCTGAGGGAATTCCAAGGGCGGCGATTAATCGTGATCGGCGCAGGGCAGAGCGCTCTTGAAACAGCCGCATTGCTACACGAAATGGGAACTGAAGTTGAGGTGATAGTCAGGGCTCCGGCCATTCGTTGGCTGCATCAGCGGCCCTTGTTTCATCGATGGCCTGTATCTGCTCTGTTGTACGCCTGGCCGGATGTGGGCCCGGCCGGTCTGAGCCATGTAATCGCGGCGCCAAATATCTTCAATAAGCTGCCCCGTGATCTGCAAGACCGTCTCGCGCCGCGTTCAATTCGTGCTGCCGGCGCTGCCTGGTTGAAACCTCGTCTGCAAGGCGTACCGATCACCTTAAATCGTACGGTCCGGTCCGCCATCGTTTCCCAAGATGAAGTGAAGCTCACTTTAGATGACGGCAGCGAGCGCCGAGCTGACCACGTCCTGCTCGCCACCGGCTACCGCGTGAATATCGGGATGTACCGATTTCTTTCAGCTGAACTTCTGTCATATATACGGCAGGTTGATGGATATCCAGTGCTGGATTCCGCCTTTGGGTCGTCATTGCCGGGCCTCCACTTTCTGGGATCCCCAGCAGCTTGGAGCTTTGGACCACTAATGCGATTCGTAGCGGGCGCCGATTTTGCATCAAGAGCATTAGCTCAGGGAGTTATGACGAAGCTCCGAAATCCTCGAGTATGAAAGAGATGCCGACCACACTCTCAGCGCCCCACCGGATTCGAGGTGTTGCCGCGAAGGTGGCTCAAGCCCCTCACGGCGCAATAGTTATGGGCGGAGACTATCGCGGGCTTGCCTTGGTACGAAGCTTGGGCCGTCAACAGGTACCCGTATGGGTAATAAATCAAGCGGATCAGCGATTAGCTGGAATGTCGAAATATGCCAGTCGCACTCTGTTCTACCGCGATTGGGAAGATGGAGGCGGGGTCGCTTTTCTCCTCGAATTGGGGCGAAAGCATAATCTAAAGGGATGGTTGCTGTTCCCGACTTCTGACGAGAGCGTCCGGTTGTCGGCAGAGCATCATGAACAACTCGCGGAATTCTATGAAATGACTGTACTTCCATGGGAAATTCTCCAATGGGCAGTAGACAAGCGGCTCATGAACAAACTATCGGATCAGATCGGAGTGGATCACCCGATAACTTACTACCCCTTCTGCGCGGAGGAGCTGGCTTCTCTAGAGCTGTCTTTCCCGGTGATTCTCAAACCCACGCGGCGTGACAATTTCAATCAATTGACTGCGGCAAAAGCTTGGCGCGCTGATGACCTAGAAACTCTTGTCGTCCAGTACCATAAAGCTTGCCAACTCCTTCCGCCCGAAATGCTGATGATTCAGGAGTTCATACCGGGGGGTGGGGAAACTCAGTTTTCTTACGCGGGCCTTTGGAAAGATGGGCAGCCTGTCGCTTCTCTAGTTGCCCGTCGAACCCGCCAATTTCCCGTGGACTTTGGCCGTGCNNTTAACCCGCGCGTTTGGGGCTGGTTTTCCCTCTGTCGGCGAGCCGGAGTAGACTTCGCGCATATCCTTTGGCAGCTCTATCAGGATAAGCCGATAAGCGAAATACATGCGCGTACCGGAGAACGATGGGTTCGACTGCTACCGGACTTCCTGGCATCTCTTAAAGCAATTCAATTGGGTCAACTGTCAGTGCGCGAATATGTCCGCTCGTTAACCGAGCCGAAAGAATCTGCCGTTTTTGCTGCCGATGATCCCTTGCCTGGCTTGCTGGAGGCGCCTTTGCTCTCTTATTTATTCATCAAGAGACTCTTCCGAGGAAAGGGCATTTGATGGGAATTCACCGCGACAGATTTTGGCGTTTCGAGGTTAACGCACTTTCGATCCTAAGTGGTGTAACGGAAATTAATAGATTCGGGTTTCTATCCTAAACCATTTAAACACATTACCATCCAGACCCGCAGACCCTGACTGCGCACCACGCTGAAAGCCGCGCTTGACACTTGGCGAGGCCCATTGCAACCTTGGAAATATCGCCAAGCCCCAAGCCCAGCGGTATAAACAAAACAGGCGAAAATAGCGTTCCTTCTGACGGCTAAATTCCGTTCGAACGCTTGAGGTGTTCGCATTTGAAGCTAGAAAGCAGTCGCGAGTGGGGTGAGTTCGGTGCTTCCCTCGCACTGCGGCTGTTACGCAACAGATTAAACTACGCGCTGGCCGTTCGTCGCTGGAAGATCCCACAATGAGAGTCTGCATGGTCGCATATTCGTTCTACGAGGGGGACAACCGAGTCCGCCGCTATGCGGAAACCCTCGTGAGGCGGGGTGATCGGGTCGATGTTGTGTCGCTCAGACAAAATGGACAGCCGGCTCAAGGGATCGTTAACGGTGTCCGCGTATTTCGCATTCAACGCCGAGTGGTTAACGAAAAAACGAAGTTCAGCTATTTAGGCAGGTTGTTGCTCTTTTTCATGCGCTCGATGGTTTTTCTCAGCGTAGAACAGATGAAAGAACGCTACGACCTCGTGCACGTTCATTCCGTACCGGATTTTGAAGTTTTCGCCGCCCTGGTGCCGAAATTAACGGGATCTAAGATCATCTTGGATATCCATGATTTGGTCCCTGAGTTCTATCTGAGCAAATTCAAGAGTTCCGACCGCTCTTTGACTTTCCGCCTACTCACTAGGGTCGAACGGATGTCCGCCTGGTTTTCCGATCACGTGATCGCGGCCAATCACATTTGGGAGAAACGGCTCCACGGAAGATCCGTGAAGGAATCTAAGTGCACGACTATATTGAATTTTCCGGACACCGAAATTTTTCAAGCTCGCGGGCGCACTAGAACGGACAACAAGTTCGTTATTCTTTATCCCGGAACCCTTAACTATCATCAGGGAATCGATATTGCGGTTCGCGCCCTGGCGCTCATCAAAGATCAAGTTCCGGAAGCGGAATTTCATATTTACGGCTCGGGAGAACAATTAGAGTCTCTTAGGGTTCTGGTCAAAGAACTCGGATTGGAAAACCGAGTTTTTCTAAAGGGAACCAAGGCGCTTCACGAAATTGCGTCGGTCATTGAAAACGCAGATCTTGGCATTGTTCCCAAAAGGAAAAATTCTTTCGGTAACGAAGCATTCAGCACGAAGATACTGGAGTTTATGTCTCTGGGCGTTCCCGTTATCGTGCCGGATACGGCCATCGATAGCTACTACTTTAACGATTCTGTCGTGAAATTTTTCCAGGCAAACGATGAACAGAGCTTAGCCGATGCAATGCTGTTGATGATCAAAAATCCCGAGCTCCGGCAAAAATTTATCCGCGATGCCTCGGAATTTGTTTCTAAATACAGCTGGGACGTTAATAAGGGCACTTACCTTAATCTGGTGGATTCTCTCGTGCGATCTCCAAGGGGTCGGGTAACCGCCGAGAAAACTTAATCGCTTCGCAGTGAATTCGCTGCACCGCTTCGTGTCTTTGTTGTTTCCAGTTCCTTAAGGTTGCCAATCCCACTGAAGTAACCGCCAGTCTTTCTCCTCGCCGACTATCGCAGCAGCATATCCCGGAGCCGGTTCGAAGGAATGCAAGTGCCACCTGGCGCTATCGACGCTCTGCAGTTCCTCCGGTTGTCCAGGCGTCAATGTGACGCTGAAACTAGCCAGTGGAATCTGCAAACCTTCGCCTCTTGCTTTCACGTAAGCTTCCTTCCGCGTCCAACAAAGAAAAAAGGCCTCAGCGCGGAGTCCGGGAGTCAACGTGTGCCACTCCTCGAGCTCACGCGGTGAGAAGTGGCGTTCTGCAATAGCCTCGCCGGCAAATTCAGGCCGGATCGGTTCTAGATCAATCCCTAGTTCTCGATGGCGAGCGAAACCATAGACAGCCAGACTGCGGGAATGCGAGAGATTGAAACGAATTGGCGATTTGCCATTCTCCGTAAGAAGAGCGGGTTTCCCGTGCGCCCCGTACTGAAATTGCAGCAGCGCAGGTGGACTCACCGCATACTTTCCCAGCAACTCGCGCAAGATCCCTCTCGCAGCCACGAAGTGATCCCGATCGCCTGGGAAAAGGAACCGGCTCGCGCGAAGTTTTTCATCCTGCGAAAGAACGGATGCGCACCGGTCAAGAATTTCCTTGTTCAAATCTAGAGACGCGCGCCAAACATGAATTTCGTTTTCCGCTAGTTCGAGGTTTATCGGGGGACGCGGCCAGACGTAAGAATTATCCATGTCAAAGGCTTTATGAAGACCATTAGCGAGCAATTGTTGCAGCGCCCGGTTCTGCGGTGCGCGCTTCCGCTTTCTCCACGCGGGCTATTATATTTCGAATCAGTTCGCGGACATGGGGCTCCATGTAAATTGTGTAGTGATTCCCGGGTGACTCACAAATTTCCAGTTCCTTACCCAGAGTATCAGCCCAGCCCAGTCGCAGATCTTGTCCAAAACCGAAAGTCCGTTCAACGCTTCTGAAGAGCACGGTTGGTCCGCAATATGGCTTTGGTTGGTAATTCTCCACCGCACTATACAGCGCTTCCACCGGGCTCTTGTTGCTTCGAAGCTTTTCAATTGCGCTCGACGACCTGAGCCAATTCCACACGGCCCGCTTGATCCCCGAAGCTTTTCTCGAGAAACGCCCTCCGATGTATCTGAATTTCTGTGCTCGCGAAACCTGCCCGAGGTAAGCGTATTCGAACTGTAGAAGATGCCATTTAAGCTGCGCGGCAGAAATGAGGCGTTTCCATTTTGGATATTCCCTCCGCCGAACCGGATGCGTCACCTCGATCATCATCAGAAGGGCGATTTGTTCGCCCTGCGCCCGTAATTGTTGTGCTACTTCAAGCGCGAGCAATCCGTGAGCGCACCATCCGGCCAGCATATATGGTCCTTGTGGTTGGCGCGCGCGAATGGCGCGAACGAAATGCTCGGCAATAGCAGGCAGTGAGTCTGATTCCCTTCCAGTCTGGAGAAAGGAAGGCTGCATTCCCAGGCTATGCAACTCGTGTACCGCTCTAAGGCCCTGTGAAAGCGGCAAAAACGTAGCATCGCCGCCCAGGAAAAAAAACGGAAGTTGCGCCGTCCGCTCGGAGTGATTGATGCTGTGGTCACGAACTGGCTGCGCTTGCCCGTTCTGCCCGAGGATCAGATCGGCTTGTTGCTCAATGGTCTGAGCCTCCAATAAAGAGGCCAGCGAAAGCTCTTTGCCGAACGATTGTTCGATACGCGACACCAGTCGAATAGCGAGCAACGAATGTCCACCCAGCTCGAAAAAATTGTCTCTGATCCCGATCTGCTGAATAGCGAGGAGCTCGGACCAGATGCCGACAAGCCCTTTCTCAATTTCGTTCCGCGCTGGGATGAACTCGATTGCCACCGCATGGTTTTCAAACGTCGCTGCTGGAAGGGACTTACGATCAACTTTTCCATTCGAGGAAAGAGGCATCACCTCTAGAACAACTACGACTGGCACCATGTAATCCGGAAGTTGGGTCTTTAGGAATTCTTGCAGCCCAGCGGTCTTAAATTGTTCAACTTGAACGGGCACCACATATGCGACGAGACGCTTATCGCCTGGCGTATCTTCGCGAGCGACAACGACCACTTGTCGAATGCCTGGATATTGGCCTATGACCACCTCGATCTCGCCAAGCTCGATGCGGAAGCCCCGGATCTTGACTTGGTAATCGAGTCGCCCGAGGTATTCGACGTCGCCAGACGGAAGAAAACGCGCGAGATCTCCCGATTTGTAAAGCCGAGCGTTAGGATCGTTGCTGAATGGATTGCGGATAAATTTCTCCGCGGTGAGCTCCGGGCGGTTCAAATAGCCGCGTGCCAGGCCAATTCCGCCGATGTGCAACTCTCCTTCGGCCCCGGCCGGAGTGGGCCGCAATTGTTCATCGAGGATGTAAATCTCCATATTGGCGATTGGACGGCCGATGGGCACAAAAGAGCGATTGTCATCGCGGCGGCAGGTCCAGTGAGTGACGTCAACGGAAGCTTCGGTGGGGCCGTAAAGATTGTATAGCTCTGCATCCATGCGCGAAAAAAACTGGCGTTGCAAGTCGGCCGGCAGCGCTTCTCCGCTGCAAAAAATCTGCCGCACAGTGCTGCGCTTCGGGATCTCGGCGGCTTCAAGAAAACTCCTAAGCATCGATGGTACAAAATGCATTGTGGTGATCTGTTCGTGAGTGATTACGTCGGCTAAATATCGCGGATCTCGATGGTCACCTGGGCGAGCAATAACCAACCGCGCACCGGTTATCAATGGCCAGAAAAACTCCCAGACCGAGACATCGAAGCTGTAGGGAGTTTTCTGTAACACACGATCTTCGCTCGTCAGCCGGTACGCATCCTGCATCCACAGCAGGCGATTCACGATACCTTGATGCACGTTGACGACACCTTTTGGCTTTCCCGTGGATCCCGATGTGTAGATGGCATAGGCCGCATCGCTCGGACTGACCGCGATATTGAGGTTCGAGGTGCTCTCGCTTACGAGAGTTTTCCAGTCTGTATCGAGACAGAACGTGGGTGTGTCGCGGCCGGAGAAATGAGCAAGCAGCTTTTGCTGTGTGAGTACACCCGGCGTTTGAGAATCCTCGATCATCATAGCCAGCCGCTCAGTAGGATATTCAGGATCGAGAGGTACGTAAGCTCCGCCGGCTTTCAGAATGGCAAGCAGCGCGACCACCATCTCGATCGACCGCTCCACACAAATCCCTACGAGCACGTTCGGCGCTATTCCTTGTTTTCGTAGATAGTGCGCTAACTGGTTGGACCGTTCGTTGAGTTCGCGATAGCTGACTTTCTCGTCTTCAAAAACTAATGCCACTTGCTCCGGTGTCCGCGATGCCTGCGCCTCGACCAGAGAGTGCAAGCTGCGGTTTCGATCCGGATATTCCACGGTCGTATTGTTAAGTTTGAGCTGCAACTGGGGACTATCTATCATACTTTTCGGCCGTTACAAGCATCGCACGTGATGACCCTAAGAGTCGGAGAAATAATTCTGACAGATGAGGATTAACAACTACAATAGTGAGCAATCGTGTGTCCACTTTCCGGTTCCAAGACCGGCCTCAAATGATGGAATTTCCCTTTTATTTTCTTAAGGTTACGAATCTCGCCCATAGCGAAGACTAGCCAGATAGCGATAGCCCCTCCTCTGAATCTAGATGCATTGCGCACAAATCTGCAGCAAATAAGGGCGTTCCTCGATATCACCTGCTAAAATGAGGATAAGTCTGAGGAATGGCCAAAGAGTGGATGCCCCAGACTCCTTTTGAGAAAACTATTTCCACTTCTTCCGCCGGGCTCTCCGGCGCAATGCCTCAAAAGATTTGCCTAAGTGGCGTGTTTGTAATGGATTAACTTCATTTATGAGTGGCCGGACAGTTGCAGAATAAGAGCCAGCCAGCCCCCGGTTCGGGGTTTCTAGGCTTGTAAGGGTGTCAGTTTCAGATAGTTCAGTTCATGGTGTTTCGTAGAAGGCGGCACAGGACCTCCGGAATCGATGAAGAACGAACTCTACTTTTTGAAGCCGAACGTGATGATGGAGCCCCTTGTTGACGGATGGTACGCCTGGGCCCACTTGATTCCCCCGGCGACCACGGCTCGAAATCTCACCGAGCGCCACTTGCGGATTATGGATTCTTACATCGACTCTCCGGAAACGCATGAATCAGCGGTCAGAAACCCGGCCCTGCTGGGCGGTCCCTTCATGGATTTTGATCGTAATAGAGTGGAAGCCGTAAAAAAACTTCGTGAACGCACTTTGACCCAGCGAAGCCACTTGATCAATCTTTCTCGCGCCATCGAACAGCTCGATGCTCTGTTACGCGAAAAGGCGACGGGCTACAGTTTGGAATCGCTGTACGCCGAAGTCCCCGCTTGCCTGCAAGGCTACGTAGAACTCGTCTACGATCTCAACAATCATCCATCCTTCAGACTGATCGAGCCGCTGCTTTATAAGAGCCCGTTTTACGATTCATCGTTGCAAAGCGTGATGCTTTCGGAAATTTCCGGTGATGACCGGCCGTTTGTTCTGAGCACTCCGCGTGTCGATGAAGGTGATTCCATCAATTTGGAAGTGCCCTTCGCAAGCGAGCGGCTCGATACATTGTTTCGAATGAAAAACGAGCCTTCTTCGCTCGAGGCCATTGGCGACGCGCTCAGCCTGAGCGCCGGAGACGCCGAACGTTTTCGCTCTTTCCTCACCACCGAGGTGCCGAAGCCGTACGCGAAATATGAAGGTGATGGCGCGCGCTGGCGCTATTTCGGGCACGCTTGCATTCTGCTGGAAACGCGGGGAGTGAGCGTTCTGCTTGACCCCATGCTCAGCTATACCTACGACACACAAATTTCGCGCTACACCTATTCCGATTTGCCCGAAGTGATCGACTACGCTTTGATCACCCACAATCACCAAGACCACATTTTGTTTGAAACGCTTCTGCAACTCCGCCACCGCATTCGAAACATCGTTGTGCCGCGTAACGGCGGGGGCGCGCTGCAGGATCCTTCTCTGAAACTCCTTCTGAAGCAGTGCGGATTTAAGAATGTGATCGAAATTTCGGAAATGGAACAAATTCCATTTGAACGCGGTTCGATCACTGCTATTCCATTCCTTGGCGAGCACGGTGACCTGAACGTGATGACCAAGTCCGCATACCTGCTGCGAGTGGACAATCACAAACTGCTCTTCGCCGCGGACTCGTGCAACATCTCACCGAAAATGTACGAACACATCCAGCGTGAAACAGGTGATGTGGACGCGTTTTTTGTCGGAATGGAATGCGATGGCGCTCCCGTCTCCTGGATTTATGGCCCGCTGCTCACGCAGCGCCTGGATCGTCCTAAGGACCAGTCGCGGCGCTTGGCCGGATCAAATTTCGAGCGCGCCATGGCTATGGTGGAGCAATTCCATTGCAAAGAGGTTTACGTCTACGCCATGGGTCAAGAACCTTGGTTGAACTACATTTCCAGCATTAAGTACACTGAGAAATCAAACCCGATCATTCAGTCCAATCGTTTGATTGAGACCTGCCGCAAGCGCGGTATCACCGCGGAGCGATTGTTTGGAGAGAAGGAGATCCTTCTGCCGTAGTTCTTTCTATGTTCTTCTATTCGGCGAGACGCTTTGTATGAAATTCGAATCTCAAAAAGTCGCGAGCGTAGCAAACGGAGAAACCGGGGCTGATAAACTCCCGGAGCCGTTTCAGACTTGGAACGCCACTCGCTCCGAATACCCAAGGAACAAGACCGTCGCTCACCTCTTTGAACAGATCGTCTTAGTGCAACCTGACAGTGTCGCGGTGGTATTTGGGAAGCAGCGGCTCACCTACCATGAGTTGAACGTGCGGGCCAACCACTTGGCGCACCGGCTCCGCCATATGGGAGTGCGGGAAGAAGTCATGGTTGGGTGCTGTATTGATCGTTCTCTCGAACTCATCGTTGCGCTGGTCGCCATACTTAAGGCCGGTGGTGCGTATGTCCCGCTCGATCCTTCATATCCCAAAGAGCGCTTTGATCTGATGCTAGAAGACACAAATCCGAAAGTGATACTTACGCAGAAGCCCTTCACATCGACAGTTTTTAGGAGAACCGGCGCTTCTTTACTCTGTGTCGACGATCTCGATGACGCGTCATCTTCCGGTGATGACTCGAATCCGGTATCACTCGGCGGTCCGGAGAGTCTCGCTTACGTTATGTACACATCCGGATCGACGGGTAAGCCGAAGGGCGTAATGATCGAAAACCGCGCCATTATTCGTCTCGTTCGGAACACGAACTACTGCAGGTTCGGCCCCGAAGAAGTTTTCGTTCTGTTCGCTCCAGTTGCCTTCGACGCTTCGACGTTTGAGATTTGGGGCCCCTTATTGAACGGTGGCCGTTTGGTTGTGATGCCGCCGCGCGCCAGTTCGCTCGACGAGCTTGGCCGCGTCCTGCGCGAAAATAGCGTGACGACTTTGTTTCTCACCACTGCATTTTTCAACCTGATGGTGGATCAGCGTCTGGAAGACCTTATACCCGTTCGTCAACTCTTCACTGGTGGTGAGTTTGTTTCCCCTCGCCATTTTCGCCTGGTGCACGAACATCTGCCGAATTGCGCCCTCTATCACGTGTACGGGCCGACTGAAAACACTACGTTCAGTACGTTTTACCCGGTACCTAAGGATCATGCGTCATTCGTTTCGATTCCAATCGGCCGCCCAATCTCGAATGCGCGTGTCTACATTCTGGACGAAACGCTGCGTCCCGTTCCGGCGGGTGAATCGGGAGAGATCTATACGGCTGGTGATGGCGTTGCGCGCGGGTACTTGAACAACGCGAGCGAGACAGAAGAAAAATTCCTGCCCGATCCTTTCGCCGCGAACCGCAACGAACGAATGTATCGCACCGGCGATCTCGCTCGTTGGACCGAAGACGGCAACGTTGAGTTTCTCGGGCGAATCGACAATCAGGTAAAAATTCTGGGTCATCGCATCGAACCAGGGGAAATCGAAACAGTTTTGACGATGCACCAAGGCGTGAAGCATGTTTCCGTCGTGGCTCAAACAGACGAAAACGGCACCAAGCGTCTGATCGCTTACTATGCATGTTCGTCTGAGGATGGACCAACACCGCGCGAACTCCGCCAATTTCTTCAGGGAAAGCTGCCTCAGTATATGGTTCCTGCGCTGTTCGTTGCGCTAGAGTCGTTGCCGCTTTCCACCAACGGAAAGGTGGATCGCTCTGCTCTGCCTGCTCCGGTATTCGGTGCTGCGGATGGCTCCTCTGCCGAGGCGCCGACGAACGAGATGGACAAGACAGTTTTGGATCTATGGCGCCGGGTACTGCGCGTGGAGCGTGTCGGGCTTGACGATAATTTCTTCGATATCGGCGGCGATTCATTACTGCTCGTCGCGGTTCACTCCAATCTTCAAAAGCTGCTAAACATTGAAATACCGGTGACTGACTTATTCGAATACACCACGGTTCGAACCCTGGGCAAGCACCTGCGTGAGGGCGCCTCGCCGGAACCTTCCTTCTCCGGCGTGCAGCAGCAGGCGCAGAAGCAACGCGAAGCTTTTGCTCGAAAGCGCGAACGTCACGGCGGCGGTGCTTCGTGAGCTCGCGCGATAACCAAAGCCCTCTCCTTGAGGGCGTCGCAATTATCGGAATGGCCGGGCGCTTTCCGGGAGCCCAGAGTGTAGCCGAGTTCTGGCGAAACCAGCTCAACGGCGTCGAAGCGATTTCTCATTTTCGAGTGGATGAACTCGAAGTTCCAAATGCAGCGGAATTGTCGAAGGATCCGAGTTACGTTCGTGCCCGGTCGGTTCTGGAAGACGTCGGTCTCTTCGACGCGGAATTTTTCGGTATCCTTCCGCGCGATGCTGAATTGATGGATCCGCAACAGCGTCTTTTCCTGGAATCCTGCTGGCAAGCTTTCGAAGATGCCGGTTACGATCCTTCCATATACCCGGGTTCCGTCGGCGTGTTCGCAGGCAGCAGCCAGAGCTCTTATTTCCTCACTCGCCTGTGCACCAGTCCAGGCTTCATTGCTAAATATTCCGGCGGCTATCAGGTAGGCAGCTATCCGGAGATGATGGGGAACAATCCCGATTTCCTGTGTACGCGCGTTTCTTACAAACTGAATCTTCGCGGTCCCAGTTTCACCATGGTGTCGGGCTGCTCCACCTCGCTGATGGCCGTCACCCAAGCTTGCCAGTCGCTGCTCACCTACCAGAGCGATATGGCGCTCGCCGGCGGCAGTTCGATCACCTTTCCCCAAAAACGCGGCTCGTATTATCAGGACGGCGGCATGGTTTCGCCGGACGGCCACTGCCGCACGTTCAGCGCCGACGCGCAAGGAACCGTTTTCGGAAGCGGTGTTGCCGTCGTACTGCTGAAGCGCCTGGAAGACGCCGTGCGCGATGGCGACCAAATCTATGCCGTGATTCGAGGTTTTGCTGCGAACAACGACGGTTCGGCGAAAGTTGGTTACACGGCGCCCAGTGTCGAGGGACAAGCGCGGGTGATTGCCCTGGCGCACGAAGCCGCCGGAGTGAATCCCGAGACCATCGGTTACATTGAGGCGCACGGCACCGGTACGCCGCTGGGTGATCCAATTGAACTTGCCGCGCTCACGCAGGCATTCCANNGATTTGGAGCACAGTCCTTTTTACGTCAATTCAAAGCTCAAGGAATGGAAGTCGCAGAAAACCCCGCGAAGAGCGGGTGTCAGCGCATTCGGCGTCGGAGGAACTAACGCTCACGTAGTTATCGAACAAGCGCCCGAGCGAACTTCTCCTGCTTCTGCCCGGCCTGTGCAGCTTCTCACTCTCTCCGCGCGTTCGGAAGCCTCACTCGACCGTGCCACCGAAAACCTTGCTGAATATTTTAAGTCTCACTCAGACGTGAACCTGGCGGACGCCGCTTGGACGCTCCAGGCAGGCCGCCGCGCATTTCTATGTCGCCGCGCCGTGGTCGCGCGCGATGTCACGGAAGCGATCGCTGCCTTAACGCAGAAAGACCGCAAACGTGTGCAGACGCGGCTCCGCCCCAGCGAAAAGCCTGAAGTTTATTTTCTGTTTCCTGGTCAAGGCTCGCAGCACGCGAATATGGCCAGGGAAATTTACGACACCGAGCCGGTTTTCCGCGAAGCCGTCGATCGCTGCGCAAAAATTCTCCTGCCGCATCTCGGCGCCGACCTGCGCACTTTGCTTTATCCGCCAGACGGCGCCACTGAGGAAGCCAAGCGGCGCGTAACCGAAACCATCGTTGCGCAGCCCGCTATCTTCACCATCGAGTACGCTCTGGCACAGCTCTGGATGAGCTGGGGAATCCGTCCGCAAGCCATGCTGGGACATAGCATCGGTGAATTCGTGGCCGCCTGTCTCGCCGGTATCTTCACCCTGGAAGATGCGCTGAGTCTTGTCGCAGCGCGTGGGCGGATGATGCAGGAAGTGCCCGCCGGCGGAATGCTTTCCGTGCGCATGCCCGAATCGGAAGTCCGTTCCCGGCTAAATGGCGCTCTCGCTCTTGCCGCAGTGAACGCACCGAGCTTGTGCGTCGTCGCCGGGCCATTCGACGCGCTGGAAAAATTTGAGCAGGAATTGAGCCGCGAAGGCATTGCCTGTCGCCGGCTCGTCACTTCGCACGCCTTCCATTCGGCCATGATGGATCCGCTCATTGAGCCTTTTACCGCGCGTGTTGCGCAAGTGCATCTGCACGCGCCGAACATTCCCTACGTTTCCGGCGTCACCGGCAAGTGGATCACGCCTCAGGAAGCGACGGACCCATCCTACTGGGCTCGGCATTTCCGCCAAGCCGTGCAGTTTTCTGCTGGCGTCACGGAGCTGCGCAAGAATCCGAGCGCCGTTCTGCTGGAAGTTGGCCCAGGGAATGTCCTGAGCACTCTCGCGCGGCAACACGCAGGAACCTCGCCTAAGCAAAACACCGAACAAGTGATCGTCTCTTCTCTTTCCGACGGATATTCCGGCGAAGGTGATGCTGCGAGTCTGATGACCGCCCTCGGCTCTCTATGGCTTGCTGGTGTACACCCCGATTGGCCGGCCGTGCACGCTGGAGAGCACCGTCAGCGCATTTCCTTACCCACCTATCCGTTTGAACGAAAGCTTTTCTGGCTGGATGCGCCCGAGGCTGAAGCGTCTCTCGAGCAAGCACATCCTGCAGCGCAAACGGATCAACCAAGTTTCGTCGGAATTCCTGCGACGGAGGAAAAAGAACCAGTGAGCGCCAATACCCAACCCCAAGCGGCTGCTGCAAATGTTCAAAGCCGCGCCACCAGAATTCGCACAATTCTCGCTGAACTTTTCGAAGAGCTTTCCGGCGTGCAGATCTCGCAAGCCGATGGCTCTACGACGTTCCTCGAGATGGGCTTTGATTCGCTCTTCCTCACCCAGGTTACGCAAGCTCTGCAAAATAAATTCAGCTTGAAGATTACGTTCCGCCAGCTGCTTGGCGATCAATCCACCTTGGACGCTTTGACAGCATATGTGGACGAAAAACTCCCAGCCGAGGCGCTTGCCGAGCCTATGCCGGCTGCCGTTTCCTCTGCTTCGCTGGCAGCCATGGCTCCGCCCGCTTCTGCCACCCAAGGAACAGCATTGGCTTCGGGCACATCGATTGTTGATTCCGCGTTTCCGGCCGGTACTCAAGTAGAGCGCTTGGTACGCGAGCAGCTCGATGCCATGAACCAGTTGTTTGCAAAACAGCTCGAGGCTTTGCGCGGATCATCTCAAGTTCCGGCGCCTACAGTTGCGGCGTCGCTTAAAACTTCTGCCGCCGCATCCTCATCGCAGGCTGCAGCGCCGGAGTCGAGAACAATGCCTCCCGTGCCGGTAGAAAGTCCGAAGGAAGAATTTAAGCCCTTCGGTCCATACAAGCCGCCGCAGAAGGGAGTTTCGGGCGAACTCACGCAACGGCAAAAAGAAAGCCTCCAATCGCTTGTCGAGCGATACTCGAAGCGCACCGCCAAGTCGAAAAGTTTCACCGAAGAGTATCGCCAGCCCCTTGCTGATCCCCGAGTGGTCGCGGGCTTCCGCTCGCAGTGGAAAGAAATCGTCTATCCGATTGTTACGGATCGTTCAGAAGGGCCTCACCTGTGGGATTTGGACGGCAACGAATACGTGGATGTGCTGAACGGCTTCGGCCCAATCTTTCTTGGACACCGTCCGGCGTTTGTCACCGCCGCGATTGAAGCTCAACTCAAGAAAGGCTTCGAAATCGGCCCTCAGACGCCGCTCGCCGGCGAAGTAGCCAAAATGTTTTGCGAGATGACCGGTAACGAGCGCATGACCTTCTGCAACACTGGTTCTGAAGCGGTGATGGCTGCGATGCGCGTTGCGCGCACGGTGACCGGACGGAAAAAAGTAGCCCTGTTTGCAAACGCTTATCACGGTATGTTTGACGAAGTGCTGGTGAAAGGCTTCAAGCGCGGCGGTGTGGCGCATTCCTCCCCCGTCGCTCCAGGCATACCTCAAGAAAAAGTCGATAACATTCTCGTGCTCGACTACGGCACGCCCGAAGCGCTCGAATTAATTCGCCAAAATGCCAAAGACCTGGCAGCAGTTCTGGTCGAGCCGGTTCAGAGCCGCCATCCCGAAATGGTTCTCCCGGAATATTTGAAGGAAATTCGCAAAATCACCGAGCAATCCGGCACCGCGCTGATTTTCGATGAAGTGGTCACCGGCTTCCGCACTCATCCCGGCGGATGCCAGGCGCTCTTCGGAATTCGCGCCGACCTGGCTACTTATGGAAAAGTCGTCGCAGGAGGAATGCCCATCGGTATCCTTGCCGGTAAAGCGCAGTTTATGGACGCGCTCGACGGCGGAGCGTGGAATTTCGGCGATGATTCCTTCCCGGAAGTCGGCGTCACATTTTTCGCCGGCACTTTCGTGCGTCATCCCCTGGCTCTTGCTGCCGTAAAGGCGGTGCTGAAATATTTTAAGGCCGAAGGTCCGGAGCTGCAGGAACGCGTCAGCAACCGTATGCAGTACATGGTTCGCACCATCAACGATTTCTTCGAGCAAAAGGGTATTCCCACACGTCTCGCGAATTTTAAGAGCGTTTGTTATTTCAGTTTCCCCGGCGAAGAACGCTTCGCCAGCCTCTTCTACTATTATTTGCGCTTGAAGGGAATCCATCTTCTCGAAGGTTTCCCGGTTTTCCTCACCACCACGCATACCGACGAAGACATCGAGAAGGTCATTCGCGCATTTAAGGAAAGCGCCGTCGAAATGCAGGAAGGCGGTTTCTTCTCGCCGCCGACACCTGCAACGCCACGACCAGACACCCATGAGGTTGCAGCGGGCGGCGTGCTCGCCGCAACTGGAATGCCGGCTGCTGCCGCCTCCGACGCACCTCTTACCGAATCGCAGCGTGAAGTCTGGCTTTCAGATCAGCTCAGCAAGGAAGCTTCCTGCGCTTACAACGAATCGTTCACACTTCGCATGCGCGGCGCTCTTGATGAGCCGGCTTTGCGCGACTCGCTTCAAGAATTGCTGAACCGGCATGACGCACTCCGCGCGACCGTCGCTGCGGACGGCTCGTCACTGCATTTCGCTCCGCAGCTTCGGCTGGACATCCCAGTCACGGATATTTCTACTCTGGCTCCGCCCGAACGCGAAGCCCGCCTGGAAGCCGCAACTGCGGAAGAAGCCAACACGCCGTTTGATCTATCCCGCGGTCCGCTGATTCGCATGCGTTTGTTCCGTTTGGAGCCGCAACTCCACGCGCTCATCGTAACCAGCCACCACATAGTCTGTGACGGTTGGTCCACAAACGTCCTGCTCGATGACTTGAGCAAACTTTATTCCGCCCGGCTTAGAGGCGCCGACACCGCACTCCCGGCTGCGATGCAGTTCAGCGAATATGCCCGCGCACAATCAAGCGCTCCAGTGGCCGCTGAATTAGCTTTGGTTGAAGCGTATTGGCTCAAGCAATTCGAGCAACTCCCCCCAGTTCTCAATCTTCCTACTGACAGGCCACGCCCTGCGGTGAAATCGTTTCAAGGATCCGCGGTTCGCGCGCACATCGACGCTGCGACGTACAAGCAGATCAAAAAGGCCGGAGCTCAGCAAGGCTGCACGCTGTTCGTAACACTGCTCACCGGCTTCGCTACGCTGCTCCATCGCCTGACTGCGCAGGACGACATCGTGATCGGAATTCCTACTGCGGGCCAATCACTGCTCGATGACGGCAATCTTGTCGGCCATTGCGTCAATTTCTTGCCTGTTCGGGCGCGCATGCCGGAGAATCAAAAAGCTTCAGCGTTGCTTCAACAACTGAAGCGCACACTGCTCGACGCCTACGAGCACCAGACTTACACTTACGGCACGCTTGTTCGCAAACTGAAGATGCGGCGCGACCCCAGCCGCCTGCCGCTCGTGGAAGTTCAGTTCAACCTCGAAAAAGTAGGAACGGGTCTCGACTTTCCAGGCTTGAAAGTTGAAGTGGATTCAAATCCAAAAGCCGCCGT
>PKWH01000339.1 GCA_003131985.1 Acidobacteriota bacterium
AGAAGATAGGCGTACGCTCGCTGATTCGAGCGGCCCACGCGGCCGCGAAGCTGGTACAGCTCGGAGAGTCCAAAACAGTCGGCGCGGTCGATCACGATTGTATTGGCGCGCGGAATGTCCAAGCCGTTTTCGATGATGGTGGTGGACACTAGGACGTCCGCTTCGTCGCGCACGAATTTCAACATTACTTTTTCCAATTCCGTCTCGCGCATCTGCCCGTGGCCGACCACAATGCGCGCCTTCGGAACCAGTCGCTGAATCAGCGCGGCAAGTGTGGCGATGGATTCCACGCGATTGTGAACGAAAAATACCTGGCCGTCCCGAGCGAGTTCCTCTTCGACCACGTGTTGAATAAGAGTCTCGCTGAATGGAGCGACTGTAGTTTGGATGGCCAGGCGATCTTTGGGAGGGGTTTCGATCACGCTCATATCGCGGAGGCCGACCAGAGACATGTGCAGCGTGCGCGGAATTGGCGTGGCCGACATGGTCAGTACGTCTACATTCTTCCGCATCTCTTTCAAACGCTCTTTGTGCGCGACTCCGAAACGCTGCTCTTCGTCCACGACCAGCAGGCCAAGGTCCTGAAATTTCACGTCCTTCGAAAGCAGCCGGTGCGTGCCGATCAGGATGTCCACTTTCCCGGCTTCCATTTCTTCGAGAACTTTCTTCTGCTCTTTCTCCGTACGGAAGCGGCTGAGCATTTCGACGCGCACGGGAAAAGCGGAGAAGCGGCGTTTGAAAGTTTGAAAATGCTGGAAAGCGAGAACGGTTGTCGGCGCCAGCACGGCCACTTGTTTTGAGTCCGCGATAGCTTTAAATGCGGCGCGCATGGCGACTTCGGTTTTGCCGTACCCGACGTCGCCGCAGAGCAAGCGATCCATGGGGAGCGTGGACTCCATATCGCGCTTCACATCTTCTATGGCACGCAATTGGTCAGGAGTTTCGTCAAATTCGAACGCGTCCTCGAATTCCCGGGTCCAGTTGGTGTCGGCTGGAAATGCGTGGCCGGGCGCGGTCTTTCGCTCGGCATAAAGCTTTAGGAGTTGATCCGCCATGTCCGTGACGGATTTGCGCACGCGCGTTTTGCGCGCTTCCCAAATCGTGGTGCCCAGACGGTCCAGCACCGGCTGCGCGCCGCCGAGCGATTGATATTTCTGCACCAAATCGAGCCGGGCGAGGGGAACGTAAAGTTTTGCGTCACCAGCGTAGCGCAAGAGCATGAATTCGCCGGTCGCACCTTCCACTGCGACCTGGCGCAAGCCTTCGAATTGGCCGATGCCGTGATCGATGTGCACCACATAATCGCCCGGTTTCAGATCGGAGAAATCGCTGAAGAAACTCGCTGTTTTTGGCCGCGAGCGCGAACGCTGCTGCGAAGATGGCGCGACAGTTTCAAAAAGATCTGCATTGCCATAGAGAGCCAGTTTCGCGTCAACGAATACGACGCCGCTTTCGACCGGAGCTTTGATCAGCACCATGGACGGACCCGCGGCACCGGAGCCTTCTTCCGCGAGGCGCGTCACCGTCGTGTTTTCTTCCAGCTCGCCCATGCGGTATGGCAACTCAAACTCGTGGCAAATATCGGCGAAGCGCTCAAGTTCACCGGTGCTGGCGGCTGAAACAAGAACGTGTTCCCCTGCGGCGATGCGGCCGCGAACTTCAGCCACAAAAGCGGCGACGTCACCGTGATAACGAGTGGTGGGCTGCGTGTGAAGAGTGCGGTCGGACGTGCTGCCTTCGCGTTCGACGTCTAAATGTTCGATGGCTAGACGGGGCAGGCGCCGTGTCGCATGCAGCCATTCTTCGTCGTTGAAGAGGTAAGCGCCGGGCGGCTCGGCGAGCGGGTCATCGCTTTCGTCAAAAGATTCTTGGAGTTGCTTGCGATATTTCTCCAGGCAGTCAACGAGCAGCGAAGGCTCGTCTTCGATTACGAGCGGGTCGGGTCCGAGGTCGAGGACCGTAGATTTGCGTTCTTCGTGCAACACCTCTCGAAATTCCCATCCGGGATAAAAGCCTTCCGGCGGAGAATCGTCTTCGCGATTTGACGCGGACGGCACACGCAAACGGTCGAGGACTTCACGGTGACGGGGAAATTCCGTGAGCGGCATAAGCGCGGCGCGTTCTACGGGATTTGTTGAACGCTGCGTATTGGGATCGAACGCGCGGATCGATTCGATAGTGTCGCCAAGTAGCTCTACGCGGATCGGCTGCGGCGATTCCGGGGAAAAGATGTCAATGATGCCGCCACGAACGGAATACTGGCCCGGCATTTCGCAGGTGACTTGCTTGTCGTAGCCGGCGCTCGAAAGAAAAGTGAGAAGGTCTTCGTGCGCGATGGATTGGTCACGCGCGATTGTAAGCGCAAGTTCGCCGTAGAATTCCGGCTCGCGCAGGCGCCAGACCGCCGCCTGAATGGGCACGATCAAGAGATCAGCTTCGCCCAGGGCAAATCTCCAGAGCGCGACTGCGCGGTCCTCCGAAATTTCCGCGTGCGGCGAACGTGATTCGTAGGGCAACACGTCGTAGGCGGGCAAGAGCGCGACGCGACGACCGGGCTTGCCTGTGATAGCGCGGTAAAACCAGCGCACAGGCTCGACGAGCATTTCTGCACGCTGATTGGACTCCACAATCAAAATCGTAGGGCGTCCAAGCTGAGCAGTGGCAACGGCACTGACAAAGGCTTTGGCTGGGTCGGTGAGGCCGGCGAGACGCACTTCGCCTGCGCTGCGCCGGAGCGCGTCGAGTGCTTCCTCAATTTCGGGTCGGCGCGCAACCCGACTGAGAAGCTCAGAGACCAGAGAGAGAATCATGCGCGAAGTTGTTTGATGCGTTCGATCAGTCGCGAGGTTGAATGGCCGGGCTCGGGCGGAATCTGAATCACTTTTACTCCGGCTGCCTGTGCCGCGCTGATTTCAGCTGCAATATGTTTGGCGGAGGCTGTTTCCCGACCCAGCACCACGGCATCAGGAGCGAATCGCGCGAGGAATGCGTCCGCCCGCTCATCGTTCAATATCACCGCGAAATCGACCGCCTCCAGGGCAGAGAGAATTTCAGCGCGCTCGGCAGCAGGAGTAACGGGCCGGTTTGGGCCTTTTTCTTCACGCGCACGAGCGTCGCTATGAACGCCGACGACTAAAATGTCGCCCGATGCCCGCGCCTGCTCAAGCAAGCGGACATGCCCGGGATGCAATAGATCGAAAACGCCTATCGCGCAGACCACACGCTTTCCATTGCGTTTCCATTCGCGGCGTTGGAGAATCAACTCACTTTGCGAAACGACTGCCAATCTTCTGCTCCTTCTTGCAAGATAATAGAAAGCCGCAAACAGTTAATTCTATCATGCGCCTCGGAATCGTCGCCGGGCACGCACCGAGCTCTACGAGATGAATATCGTTAAGCCAAAGTGGTGGGAAATGGCTCTTGCCGTGGCAGGCGTCATTTGCCTGATACTGGGAACGAAATGGGTTCGCAGCGGCGAACTGCCCGAACAGCGAATCGTGCTCGATACGGGCGGCTGCCACACGCCGGCCACGATACTGAATCCGCGCATCACGAACGAGCCGCCCGGGACCGTGATCCTGCTGCACGGATTGGCGGCCAATCGGCGGATCATGATGTATCTGGCTTCGGAGTTTGCGGGACACGGTTTGCAGGTCTATGCGCTCGATTTTCCAGGCCACGGCGATAGCGCGGATTCCTTTTCGTTCGCCAAATCGGCGGAGTGCGCAGCGGCAGCGATAGAGTATTTGAGCCGCAGCGGCCAGATCGATCCGACAAAGACAGTTCTCGTTGGGCATTCGATGGGCGCGGCGATTGCCATCGGAATGGCGGATCGCATCCCCGTAGCCGGCGCGATTGCTATTTCGCCGGCTCCCATGACTCTGCCAAAACGCATGCCGTCAAACCTACTCGTTTTCAGCGGACAATATGAACTCGACGTTCTGCATCGCGCCGCAGCGGCGCTCTTGCAAGCGGCCGGAGGAAATCGCGCGTCGCCGGAGGATTTCGCGCAGAAGCGCGCTTTCGATTTGCGATACGTCGCGCATGCGACGCACACCAGCCTGATTACGGACCGCAACGTCGCCCATCAGTCTGAGCGTTGGATCATGCAAACTCTATTTCCGGACATCCCGCCGGAGACGCTGGCGCTGAATCTTGATTTGGCTCCCTACGCGACGGCAAACCGAGGGCGTCATCGGTTGGCTGGAGCGGTGCTCGGACTGATCGGTATCCTGCTCTTGTTTCCTCTTTGCGCCACACTCGCAACGTCGTTTTTCATATGGCCGCATGTAGAGCCGAGTGGAACGCGTCCGCCGTACGCCCTCTCGCTCACCGAGGTTGCGGTCGCGGCGCTGACGGGCGTGCTGCTGCTTACGCTAGGTGTGCCGCTGAAGTTTCTGCATATGTACACGGCGGATTATTTGATATCGCTTCTGCTGATCGTCGGCTTAGGCCTGCTCATTCTCGACCGGGGGTACATCAAGGAAGT
>PKWH01000105.1:0-4012 GCA_003131985.1 Acidobacteriota bacterium
ACTTGCCTCGACGGCAGCGTGATTCTGGTGCCGACGGCGGGAACCAACGGGCTTTTGATGCAAGCGGGACAAACGGTGAGCATTTCCGGGCAGGGACAATTGTCGGCGGTGAAAGAGGTGACGCCCCCCAATCCGACGCCGGGGACCGTGCAGCAGAAGAAAAATTATACTTTGTGGATAATTATTGGAGCGGCGGGGGCGGGCGCGGCAGGCATCGGGCTGGCGTTGGGCGGCAAGCATTCGAGTACGCCGCCGGTTAGTCCTGCAGAGGCAACGGAATAATTACGGTGCGAGCGCGGTGTTCTCCACGTTAGACCGAGAAACCTTTCAGTAATTCCATCCAGCAATTCAATACACTGACAGGCTACGGATTTGAGTTTGCAACGCGGCGACTGGCGCAGGCGCGCTAGTTTGCGTGGGTGGTTTGCAAGCGGAAGACTACGGTTACGTCCACTCCGGCTTCGACGGGCTGGCCGCCGAGAGAAGTTGGCTTATATTTCCACTGGCGAACGGCATTCGCAGCGGCAGCCACGAGGAGAGGCGGGCCAGTCATCTGGTCAACGTTCTGGATGTTGCCGTCGCGGTCGATGATTACGTGCAACTTGACGACGCCTTCGATGCGCTGGCGCTCGGCGTCTTCGGGATAGACGGGTTCGACGCGGGAGATCAGTTGGCCCAGTTGCAGGCTGGCACCTTGTTTGGATATTTGCGATTTCATCTCGGGCGGAACGCGGATCGAAGGAAAGGGACTCGAGCTGACTGAAACTGTGCCTTTGACGACTTCGACCGGTGCGGGCGGCTTTGCAACGACGGGCGGCGTGTCGACGTGGGCGGGCGGCTGTGTCGCGATGGGATTCGGGGTCGCGTTCGGCGTCTGCGACGCGACAGTGCTCGTCGGCGGCTGCGGCGATGTGTTTGACGCAGCGGGTGGCGGCGTGGTCTTCACCGCAGAATTCGAGACAACGGTTGCAGTTACCGGGCGCGGCTGCTCCGCAGGCTGGATTGCTTGAGATTTGGTCTGGGTTGGCGCGGCGGAAGAGTTCGGAGCGTCGTTGGATGCTAGGGGCTGGGAAGGGCGCGTTGAGCGATTCACGTCAGTTGACGCAGTAGACGGAATATTTGTGCGAGTGACAGGCGCGGGTGTTTGCGTTTTTGACGGCGAAGAATTAGCTACCGAAAGATTTGAGGTGTTGGCATGGCTCGGTGACGGCTGGACATTTCCATTCAGCTTTGCGGACTGAGACTTGTCCGGGGTCCTACTCGTCACGATGGGCGCAGACGGAGTTTGTTGTAGATGCTGCTGCGGCGTTTCATTTGCCGTTGGCGTGTTCGGGACATTTTCGGTCGCAGCGGCGCTCGTTGGCGTCGGGGACGAATTCTGCGCCGAGATGGAGGCATTGCTTTGCTGCCTATCGAACATTGCCAGGAATTGCGCTCTGCCTCCCGGGCCTGCCACCATCCATCCGGCAACAAAAGCCAGGAGCACTGCGGCGAAAATGACAGCCACGAGGCCCCGCCAACTGCGCGGTTGACCGGCGGCGGGGCTGGTCACTTCGGGACTGTTCAGATTGGCATTGGCCGCTTCGCTGATATTCGGTGGTTGGCCGAGACGCTTCTGCAGAATGGGACCCGACAAATGCAGCAATTCAGCCGCACTTGAAGGGCGAGGGTTTTCGGATGCGACAATCGAAGATGGAACCGAAGATGAAACGACGGTGCTGTCTCGGCTTTGCGGAATCCGGGCCGGAGCTTCCTGAAAATTCGCGGCCTTTTTAGACTGGGCCGGGGCCGGCATTTCGAGCAGGCGTTCGGTCTTCTTCCGAACGGGAGCGACGTTCGCATCGGATGCGTTCGCACTTTCAACCGGCGGCAGTTCTAAAGCAACCCACTCGCGTATTTTCAAACGTGCTTCTTCGGGCAGATCCACAAATTGTATTCCCGCATCTTTTCTCGATTCCCCGGTCCACGCGATCTGGGCGTTTGTCTTGACGACGTACGTAGAGTCAGGCAGCCGAAAACTTAGCTCGGGAAGGTCGTCGTTGGACAAGCCTGCAACGGCCTGCACGTACAGTCCTCCCTCACTCAGGTTTAGAAGGATGCCTCCGTTGAAAGAACCTAGATCGATGTATTCGAGCGACAAAACGCGCCGGCGTCTGTGGGAGCGGCGTTCCGGGACATGCACGTTGCTCGGTGCTGGACGCGGCTTGGCTTCGACGGTCTTCGCGAGTTGCGGAGCAAGCTTTTCCCTGGCGGTCTTGGTTTCGCGCAATAATCTGGCGGGATCCGCAAGAATAGATTTCAAAGCCGCACTGTCCACAAAAGTGCCTGGCTTCGCCTCCAAGCTTGCGCTCGAAGCATGAACGGGTGTGTCGCCCTCGGGGCTCTTGGCTAACTCGGGGACGGCAAATCGCGGATGAGGGGGTTGGGCGCGTGAAGGTTCGTGCGCAATCCAGTTTCGTATCCTCGCGCGTGTCTCGTCGGCCAGATCAACGAAGCGTACCCCTGCTTCTTTTTGCGAGTCGCCGATCCAGGCTACTTCCCCGCTGGTTTCGATCCATTCTCGAGATTCCGGCAGGAGAAACCGCATCTTCGCGACGGCACCGACGGCTAAAGTTAAAGTGCCAGTGGGGGAAAATACCAAGCCAGTTTCGCTGATATTGAAAACGAAGCCGTAGTTATTGGCACCGAATTTCACAAAGGCTTGCGGCGAAACCGGCGCGCGTACACTAAGACGTCTCTCGTCAATCGCGAGACGCTTCTTGTCGGCGTGTTGTCGGTTCTCCGACATGACTTCCTTTTTTGCGCGGAACAACGAGCGAGAGTCTGGCCGAGGTACTGCCCGATAACCGCTATTCAACCGAGTATACGCCCGGCATAAAGCTGCTTACAAGGCAAGCGGGGTGAGGTGGTGTCGTAACTGGAGACGCGCGAAATTCGGTTGTGACATATCATTTGAAATGAATGACTTGTAAGATTGGCGCGGCCACACCGGAACTTCAGAATGGATGCCGAAGCGAATTCACGGCAGGTAGCCGCCTTGCATCCAACTGGCGTATAGCTCCAGTTGCTGTGCAGTCCAGTAGGGGCCGCCGGGAGGCATCTTGGGCGGGTTTCCGATCAGAGATTCGTAGACGCGTTGAGCATTCTCGTGATTGTTTTTCGGATCCGACATATACGCGTACTGATCTAGAAAATGACCTGAAGGCTTCATGTGAAGAACGTCAATCGGGCGGAAGAGAGGTTTGATATCTCGCGCGAATGAAACAGCTGCGTCGCTTGTGGGCATTGGCGTCCTTTTTCGTAAATCTATTTCAATCGAATCCCCGGCCGCGCACAAGCGCAAACCGCACTTCGCTCAATCGTTAAACCAGTGCCGATGCACAGATCCGCTTGGTAGGTGGGGATTCTAGCACCAAAAGTCGGCGCTCTGCTGGTAGCATTCCTTGCAATGAACTTCGAAGATGCTCTTATTGGTGTGTGGCGCCAGGCCCTCGTCGATAACACTGACATCGTGAAGCTGGACGCAGAAAATTATCCCGTCACGATGAGTAAGACGAATGGGCTGCGACAAGTGGCATTTGTGTTTGACGGAAAGACGATCATGGGGATAGAGCAAAATCCGAAAACGAAATCGCGATGGGCGCTGATGGCACGCTCGGGCAAAAAGGTGATGCAGTTTATTCAGGATCGTCGGTACGTCGCGGTGGTAGTGGACGGGAAACTGATTTTGTACGGCAAGTAGAAACGGGCACGCTTCCGAGTTCGGGAGCGAGGTGGAAATCGGGAACAAATTAGAAGCGCGACGTCAAAAACCCGAACCCTTCAGACCCCGAAGGGTTCGGCACCCCCGCGAGTTTCTGTCGCCCTTTGAGTGGAATCCGGTGCCGCGCGGAAAGATCGGCCACCCGCCTTTCAGCGAGGCTTTCCGGCTGGGGGATCGCGGCGCCAGCCAAGGGCTTTGCGAAACGCTTTTCGCGTTGGGGAAATTTGAAGAGGCCTTGTTTCACTGCGA
>PKWH01000105.1:4038-7613 GCA_003131985.1 Acidobacteriota bacterium
TCGCTCCTTGACCTGAAGAGGTACCGGGAGGCTTTGGACTGCAACGAACGCGCGATTGAGATCGACCCGAATTTTGCCTGGGCATGGTGCAACAAGGGAGCGGCGTTAGCGAATATCGGCAAATATCGGAAAGCGCTGCCGTGTTTTGAAAAAGCCGTGAGCATGGGAGACACAGATTCGAAAGCGGGCGTCGCGCTGTGCTTGTCACACATGATGTATATCTTCCGATTTTTCCATTGGCTGGAGAAATTAGGCAGTCCGCATTAGGCGGCGAATTCCGTAGGGATTCACAAAAAGCGCGTCAACTGCCTCCCCTCTAAAGAGGTGAGCTACATTAAAAGCGGGGCTTTAAAACCCCGGTGTCGGGTCGAAGGCCGGCTTGGCAAAATTTGTCCCAGCGTGGCATCATCTACGCCCAATGGCTGAGACACCTCACGCTCCCCGCGCGCCGAAGGAAATATTCACTCTTTCAAAGCATCGCATCGAAGGCTTGTCTGACGGGCTGTTCGCCATTGTGATGACGCTGCTCGTGCTGGACTTGAAAGTACCCGAAATGGAAGGTCGCGTCGGAGCGCACGAACTGTTGCGGGCGATCGGTTCAAACTGGCGGGTTTTCTTCAGCTTTTGGGTAACGTTCTGTCTTGCGGCCCTCTTCTGGCTAATCCAGCAACGAATCTTCGTGGTCATGCGAATTGTGGATCGCGCGAGCCTGTTTTTTAGCTTGGCATCGATGTTGTTTGTGTCCCTTCTCCCGTTTGCAGCTGCAATGCTCGGCCGCTATTCCTACAACGCCACGGCGATGGTTTTTTACTTCGGCGACCAATTCGGTATCGCGTTCTTTATCGCGCTTTTGTGGTACCGAACGGTTCACACCAACAATCTGGCCGAGATGGAAAGGGCCGACCAATCTCGAATGAGCGTGCGTGTGTATTCGCTTGCTGCCGCGGGTCTCGCTGCCGCTTTGGCGGGGATTTTTAAGGCTGAATATGCTGCGTTTGGATTTGTTGCAGTCGTAGGCGCTGGGCGGCTATATCAAAAGAAGTTTCTGCACCTGTGATCCTTCGGAAATCATCGACGCTACGAAGAACGAAAGGCAAACAAGCAAGATGCCGGGCTGAAGCCCGGCGCTACATTAGAAGCGGGCAACAAGGCAGGTTCGGGACATGCGCGAGGTTGGAAGGATTGGGGCCGGAGAGCATGGGGGCATGATGAGACGAACGGGAGTGGCGAGGATTGCTGCGATGAGTGCGGCGGTTTTGTTTTTGGGCAGCGCTTTGGGCGGCAGTTTGGGCGGGGCGGCTGCTGCGGAGCGGATCACTCCGGTGCTGCTGGCGGTGCAGGATGCGCCGGTTCCCTTCACGGGATCGGACGGGCGGACACATCTGGTTTATGAGTTGTGGATGACGAACTTTTCCAGCGGCAAAGTTTCGGTGGAGCAAGTGGAGATTCTGAGCAACGGCGGTGTGCTGGCGACGCTTGATGCAGGTGAGATTGCGGGGCGGCTGCAACAGGCGGGATTTCGAGAATCGAGCGGCGCGATGGCCGCGAGTACGGACGCGATTCTGTTCATTCATGTGGTGCTGGCTGATGGCCAGACGGTTCCGCAGCAGCTGACTCATCGCGTGCGGCTGCGCGCGGAGGCTGCGCCGCCGGGCCAGCAGGAAATCGCGGAGACTGGCGGGGAGACGGGAGTGGACACGCAACCGGTGGTGGTAATCGGGCCGCCGTTACGCGGAGATCGTTACATCTCCGCGGATTCGTGCTGCGATGCGAGCCGGCACACCCGCGCGGCGCTGCCGGTGAACGGGCGCGTGTGGTTGGCGCAGCGATATGCCGTGGATTGGGAGCAGCTCGATGAGGAAGGCCGCGTCTATCGCGGCGATGGGACGGATGTGACGAGCTACAACATATACGGCAAGGATGTGCTGGCGGTGGCTGACGCGACGGTGGTCTCGGCGACGGACGATCTGCCGAATCAAGCGCCGGGGAGGATGCCCACGAATGTTGCCATCGAGCAAGCTGACGGGAATTCGATTGTGCTCGATCTCGGAGGCGGACGATATGGGCTGTACGCNNGGAAATTCGGGGAATACGCTTGAACCGCATTTGCACTTCCACGTGATGAATCACGCGTCGCCGCTCGCGTCCAACGGACTGCCGTACGAGATTGACAGCTTTCGAGTGACGGCGACGGCACCTGGCACCGCAGCGTTTGACACGGCGGCTGCGCAAGGGACGGCGCTTGCGATCACTCCGGTAGCGCCCGCTCGTCAGGTGACGAACGGGCTGCCGCTCGACCAGTTGATCATTTCGTTTGGGAATTGAGAGGAGAGGCTAGAAGCGAACTTGAAGGCCACGCTGGTGGCGGGTACGACATCGTGCGTCAGGCGTTGGTGGCGTGGGGCTAGAATGGAAGGATGCAACGGAAGATCTTTTGGGCTACGTTCGCGCTGCTGGGGATTGTGGCGGACATGGCTTTGCCGCTGTGGTGGGCGCTGGCGGCTACGATTCCGATTGGGATTGTGAGTTGGTGGTTTGCGTATCGGACGGATTGGTTTGGATAGGAATGCTCCGGATGCACTCCGGATGCGGGATAAACACAGGGCCAAATAATAACGACACGCGGCGGAGTTCTGTGTTATACTGCGTTTGCGCTTAATACCGCGGTTGTGTTGTGCGGTTCCTCTGGAAGTAGTTGATCTGAGAACACCCGCCATCAGTCTTCTCCGTAAGTCTTCAGCGTAATTTAAAACAAAAGAACTGGTTATGAGCTGATCGTCGTGCCCCGCCTAAATGGTGTGTGTGCGCGGCGACGGCCTGCCAGACAAAAAAGGTAAATGATGCAAAGTTCCACAGAAGTGATTTCAGAAGTAGAAGTATTTTCAAAGATGGCGATTTCCGCTTACACCAAGGAGCGGCTGGCAGCAGCCGGGTTTTCGATACCGACTCCGGTGCAGTCGGCGGCGATCCCAAAGGCGCTGGAAGGCAAAGACGTACTTGCCACCGCGCAAACGGGAACAGGCAAGACTCTTGCGTTCCTGATTCCGATGATCGAGCAGCTATTGCAGCAGGTGACGCCAGGAATCGCGGCGCTCGTGCTGGTTCCTACGCGCGAACTTGCGATGCAGGTCGTGGCGCAGTATGACGCGTTGCGAGGCAAACAGCTCGCACCGGCGGCGCTGGTGGTGGGAGGCTTGTCCGAAGGGACACAGCTGAACGCGCTGCGCAAGGGCGCTCGCGTAGTGGTGGCAACTCCTGGACGGCTCGAAGATTTTCTCGGCCGCAAGCTGGTGAACTTCCGTTCACTGCGTGTGCTCGTGCTGGATGAAGCCGACCGCATGCTGGACATGGGTTTTCTGCCGGCGATTCGCAGGATTGCAGCAGTACTGCCGAAAGAGCGCCAGACGATGTGTTTTTCGGCAACGCTGGAAGCTTCGGTTGCGCACTTGGTGCACGACTACATGCGGAATCCAGTGCGGCTCGCGTTCGGGTCGATACTGAAGCCGTCGGAAAACGTACAATTGCAGGCTTTCGAAGTTTCGAGCGATCGGAAATTCGGAGTGCTGCACCGCTTG
>PKWH01000105.1:7627-16353 GCA_003131985.1 Acidobacteriota bacterium
TGATCGCGACGGATTTGGCTTCGCGCGGCATTCACGTGCAGGATATCGCGCATGTGATCAATTACGATTTGCCGGATATCGCGGAGAACTTCATCCATCGCGTCGGACGTACAGGACGCGCGGGCGAACGCGGAATTGCTTCGACACTTTTTGGGCGCGAACAACGCTCGGAGTTGATGCAAATCGAGCGGACGCTTGGTCTTCGTATCGAGCGAGTCCAGTTGGCCGATGAGCCGGCACCGACCGTTCTCAACCGCAAACCAGTTCTGATCGGACGCATGGAAACAGCGTTGCGTCAGAGGACGGGGCCGAGTTCGCAACGGATGACCCGGCTTGCAGGAGAGATTTTGCAAGTGCAATTGGAAAACTAACTTAAATCTGCTTTCGAGCAGCGCGCCGGTCGGCTATTTGCGACCGGCGCTTTTTCTATTACCGCCTCGCAGTTTAACTTCTCTTCAAATTCCCTTTCGGCTATCGCCCGAAGCAAAATTGCGTCTAAACCATGCAGGCGTAAGTGTTGTTTGCCAGACGTAGCAAAAGTGTGCACAATAAACACCGATATTTTGGAGGTGTGAAAATGTTTGTGAAGCGGAGATCGGCCGTCGTTCTCGTCGCGGGGCTCGCCGTGTGTTTTGGGCTGAGCGCGGCGCTGAATGCGTCGCCGGATAATGATTTAAAGCTACCGAAGCTTGAATTTCGCGAAGTGAAACTGGACAACGGGCTGCGCGTGATACTGGTGCCGGATCACAGCGCGCCGGTGTATTCCATCGACGTTTGCTACAACGTCGGCAGCCGCAACGAGCGGCCGGGGCGGACCGGATTTGCGCACCTTTTCGAGCACATGATGTTTCAAGGGTCGGAAAATGTGGGCAAGGGCGAGCATTTCATCCAAGTGTTGAACAACGGCGGCGGGATGAACGGCACCACGAACGAAGACCGCACGACGTATTTCGAGGAGCTGCCGAAAAACCAACTGGATCTCGGATTGTTCCTGGAAGCTGACCGCATGCGCTCGCTGAACATCACGCAAGCGAACCTGGATAACCAGCGCAACGCGGTGCAGGAAGAACGGCGGCAAGGCATCGACAATCAGCCCTACGGCCGGGCGAATCTGGACGTGGACAATCTTTCCTACGACAATTTCGCATACAAGCATTCGACGATCGGCTCGATGTCGGATCTGAATGCCGCAACGGTGCAGGACGTGTCGGACTTCTTCCGCATCTACTATGCGCCCAATAACGCGGTGCTGACTTTGGTGGGCGATTTCGATCCGGACGAAGCGCTTACGAAGGTGAAAAAATATTTTGGCGGAATTCCGTCGCAGCCCGCGCCACCTAAGGTCCTTCTGGATGAAGAGCCGCACTACGGCGAGCGGCGCGAGACGGTTTACGATCCGCTGGCGCGGCTGCCGCAAATCATCATGGCGTATCACATTCCCCCGGGCAACACGCCGGAAAACTACGCTATTCAGCAGCTCGCGATCATTCTGGGGCGGGGCGACAGTTCGCGTTTTTACCAGCACCTGGTGAAGGATAAGCAACTGGCCTCGGAAGTAGGGGTGCAGGGCGATGAGCGAATCGGCGCGAGCCTTCTGTACATTTTTGCGAGTCCGCGTCCGGGCGTGAAAGTGGAAGACNNACGCCGGACGAACTCGCCAAAGCCAAAACGCAGCTTTTGCGGCAATTCATCGAGCGCAGGCGCTCTTCTCTGTTTACCGCAATTACGATCGGCAATTATGCCGTTTATTTCAATGACCCGAACCTGATTAACACCATTCTGGATAAGGAAAATGCGGTGACGCTGGATGAGGTGAACGCAGCAGTAAAGAAATTTTTAGTGCGTGATCAGCGAACCGTGGTGATTACGATGCCGGCCGCTGCCGACGCGGCCAATGCACCAAAGGCGGGAAAATGAGCGCAGCAAACTTGCGGTTCGCGGTGAGAGTCCAGTTGGAGGGAGAAGGCGCGATGAGGAGACTGGTTTCGACGTCCGCGGCATGCAGCGTAACTGCGGCCGCGATGTTTGCGCTGCTGATTTTTGCGGCGCCGTGCGCGCGGGCACAAGGGCAGGACAAGGCTGCTCCGATGAGCCAGGTTCAACGGCTGAATCGCGCGCCGGTGAATAAGGAGATACTGCGCGTTCAGCTTCCGCGTCCGACGGTTGCGAAACTGCCGAACGGACTGACGCTCGTGCTACAGGAAGACCACAAGTTGCCGACGATTGCATTCACTATGTGGATCCGNNGACATGTTGACTGAAGGCACCGAACGCCGAACGAGCGCGCAGATCGCGGAAGAAGTGGCCAAGCTGGGTGCGACGTTGGATGCGAGTTCGCGATTTGGAGTCAGCTACACGTCGGTAAATGCTTCGGGCTTGATCAACAGCACGCCGCAAATACTCGATTTGATGAGCGACGTGGTGCTGCATCCCGCATTTCCGGCGAGCGAGCTTGAGAAGTACAAGCAACGTGAAGAAGCAGGGCTTGAAGCGCGGCTCGCGAATCCCAATTTTCTGGGGCAACAAGCGTTCCGCCGCGTGCTTTACGGCGACACGCCCATGGCTATCACGTCAGCGACCAAGGAATCGATCGAAAAGCTAAGCGCGGAAGATTTGAAGAAATTTCACGATAAGCATTTTGTTCCCGGCAATACGATCCTGGGAGTGACCGGCGATTTCAAGAGTGCCGAGATGCAGGCGATGCTGGAGAAATATTTTGGCGCATGGAAGGGCGCAGCGGAAGCGACAGTGTCGTACCCTGCGGCCACGCCGGAGGCGACAAAAATCACGCTGGTGGACCGGCCTGCTTCGGTACAGACGTATATCGTCGGCGGGAATCGCGGCATTCGGCGGGTCGATCCGGAGTATTACGGGCTGGTGGTGATGAATCAGATTGAAGGAGGCGGAGCGCAGGCGCGGCTGTTTCTTGATTTGCGTGAAGAGCATAGCTTGACGTATGGATCGTACAGCCGGTTCAATGCCGAGATTTATCCCGGCGACTGGTTCGCGTTTGCTCCAGTGCGCACAGCCGTGACAGGCGACGCGATGGAGCGCTTCGTGTTCGAATTCAAGCGCATCAATAGTGAGCCGGTGCCGCAGAGCGAACTTGACGACGCGCACCGCGCGATCATCGCGAATTTCGCGCTGTCGCTGGAACAACCTGCGCAGCTATTGAACGACTGGCTGACCGTGCAGCATTTCGGGTTGCCGATGGATTACTGGGACAAGTATCCGGATCACATTGGGGCGATAGATGCAGCGGGCGTGCAGGCAGCGGCGAAGAAATTCGTGGACCTAAGCCACATGCAATGGGTGGCTGTGGGTGACCGCAAACAGATTCAGGACACGCTGGCAAAATACGGCTCGGTTACGGTGGTTGACGTGAAGGGAAAAGCGGAGAATTAACTGCGGCACGGCGCTATCCCCAGTAGTCCGATGCGAAACTTCAGGGGTTAAAACCCCTGAAGTAATCAAGCGTACGGCGGGGTTAAAACCCCGCCCTTCCGTTACTGCCAGGTTTCCGGGCATGCACCAGAATCGTGCATGCCCTTTTCTCTTTTAGCTAAGTTCGCTTGATCAGACGGACCAACAGAAGCAGCACTACGGCGCCGACGACTCCCATCACGAGTTGTCCGATCAATCCGTAAGCGGCAAGGCCCAGCAAGCCGAATATCCAGCCACCGAGAAGCGAGCCGATAATGCCGACGATCAGGTCAACCAAGACGCCCATGCCGCGACCTTTTACGATTTGTCCGGCGAGGAAACCGACGAGGATACCGATCAAGATTTCCCAAAGCAGCCACATAGTTTGCCTCCAAGGTGAGTGATTGGACTAAAGGCGTCTTCCAACGGCGGGGTGGGACGCCTAACTGGGCGCAACTCTAGCATAAGTGGAATGCAGGCGCTTCAGAATGCGCGGCCAAGAGAGTTTCGGTCGCGCCCGCGCGAATCTTGAGTTCCCCTCCGACGAATGCTGAAGTCCCACGCGGATGCGTCGCACGGCAGGTTTGAGAGAGATGCTAGAATGCGGGTGCGAGTTCACGTTGAGTGAACGCTGCCGAGTGAAAAAACATGGACGAGCGAGACGTTCGAAAATTTCTTTCCGAGGTGCGAAGCGGGAAGCTCTCGGTGGAGGCGGCTGTGGAGCGGCTGCGCGGGCTGCCCTACGAAGACCTGGGCTTCGCGAAGATCGATCATCATCGCGCGCTGCGGCAGGGCTATCCCGAGGTAATTTTCGCAAGAGGCAAGACCGCTAAACAGGTAAGCGAAATCGCGCGGGGAATGTTGCGCGCGAAGGCGTCACACAATATTTTAATTACGCGCGCGGACAAAAAGATTTTTGCCGCGGTGAAGAAGATAGCGCGCGCGGCGAAGTTTCATTCGCTTTCCGGCGCGATTGCAATTCAGCGCAGCCGTATCACGAGCGGCAAAGGATTGGTCCTGGTGGTAACCGCGGGGACGAGCGACATCCCCGTAGCGGAGGAAGCGGTGGTTACCGCGGAGACGATGGGCAATCGAGTGGAAGCGGTGTATGACGTTGGCGTGGCGGGGCTGCATCGGCTGCTCGAGCACCGGAAGAAACTCGCGGAAGCGCGAGTGATCGTATGCGTTGCGGGAATGGAAGGGGCGTTGCCGAGCGTGGTCGGGGGACTGGTGGGCGTGCCGGTGATTGCGGTGCCAACTAGCACAGGGTATGGATCGAGCTTCGGAGGGCTTACGGCGCTGCTTGGAATGTTGAACAGTTGCGCGTCGAATGTGAGCGTCGTGAATATTGACAATGGTTTTGGCGCGGGTTGCGTGGCGAGCGTGATCAACCGGCTGTAATGCGATCAGCTGAGGGCGGAAGCGAGGGCGGCGGCGAGTTCGGATTCTTCACTCGCGGAAACGGTGCGGAGATCGAGGATTAGCTGTTTGTTTTCGATGCGCGCGATCACGGGCGTTGCATTAGCGGGCTTGTGCAAACGCGCTTCCAGTTCCGCGGCGGAATGGCGCGGGCTCAGAATTGAAATCAGGTGCGTGGGAAGCTGCTGGTCCGGCGTGGAGCCTCCGCCAATCACTGAAAATCCCGCGGCGATTCGGAACGTTACATCGCTCGCTACCGATAGCTGCAATTGCGCGATAAATTTTCGCGCGCGCTCGCCGATGATGCCGGCTTCGAGGCGAATCATTCGAAGCGCTGGAATTTCGTCGAGTGCGCCGCGCAGGTACGCGCGCAAAGTGAGTTCGAGCGCGGCGATGGTGAGTTTATCCACGCGCAGCGCACGGAAAAGCGGATTCCGACGGATGCGTTCGATGATTTGCTTTTTGCCGGCGATGATTCCAGCTTGCGGGCCTCCTAGCAATTTATCTCCACTGAACGAAACCACCGAAACGCCCGCGGCGCAACTCTTCGCCACGACCGGCTCGGAAATGCCATGCGCTGAAAGATCGGCAAGGCATCCTGAACCCAGGTCTTCGAAGATAGGAATTTTCGAGCGGCGTCCTAGCGCGATTAACTCTTCGAGCAGGGGGCGCTCGGTGAAACCGGTCATGCGGAAATTCGACGGGTGCACGCGAAGGAGCAGACGCGTGCCTTTCGTGATGGCGCGTTCGTAATCGCGAATGCGCGTGCGATTCGTGGTTCCCACTTCGCGGACGGTGGCGCCGCTTTCGGCCATGATGTCCGGAATGCGGAAGCCGTCGCCGATTTCGATCAGTTCCCCGCGCGAGACAATTGTTTCCGCGCCTTTCGAAAGCGTGTTCAACACCAGAAATACGGCGGCGGCGTTGTTGTTCACGACGATAGCGGCTTCCGCGCCTGCCAGGCCGGCGAGCATACGGGAAGTGTGAACATCGCGCTGACCTCGACGGCCGGTTTCGAGGGCGTATTCGAGATTGGAGTAGCGCGTGGCGATTTCAGAGATGTGCGCGGCTGCTTCGGCGGAAAGTGGCGCGCGACCAAGATTTGTGTGCAGGATCACGCCGGTGGCGTTGATCACACGGACCAACGACGGTGCGACCTGCGCTTCCACTTCGGCGACCACGTCCATTTCGAGTTGAGCAGAATCCGTAGCCGAATCGCCGCCAGCGCCCTTTTTCAATCGCTCTCGCAAATTCGCCAGCACGGTGCGCGCGGATTGGATGACCAGCCTGCGGCCAGCCTTCTCGGCAAGAGCGAGCAGGCGCGGGCGGCCGAGCAATTCATCCACAGAAGGAATTCCACGCATCCTAGCGCTAGAGCTATTTTGCGTTTTCTGCGCGGGATTGGTTAACCGCTTCATCGCCGGAGTATTTGAACACAAGCGGAAACAGACTAGCAATCACGTGTATCTCCGGGGGATTTCTCTTGCGACATAGCCGCGCACACCCGCATTGACGCGGACTGCCACACACCCTACGCTGGAATTGCCCCTGACACGACTATGCCTACAGTTGACGAAGAGCTAAATCAGATCGAGCGTGACATTCGGACGCTGAAGATTGAGTACGAACAATACTTCGGCGGCGGTCGTCCGCGTCCTCCGGCGGACACGCAATGGCGTGTGGAGTCTCTGCTAAGGCGGTATAACGAGCGTACGGCAGAGTTGAGCTTCGCGCAGCGGTTTCGCTACAACAATCTTTCGCAGACGTACGCGAAATACGTCGATATGTGGCGCAAGAAAACCATGCAGAAAGAATCGGGCGGCCAGCAACGCCATTTCGGCGCAGCCGCAAAAGCGATTGAGGCGGAACGGGCGCGCCAGGTGGCATCGAACCCGCCGGCTGCTTCTCCCGAGGGCCATGGAGTTGCGGTGGCGGAGAGAAAAGCGGCGGAAGCGTTTGCCGCGTCATTTTCCGACCCGGAGCGCGAGAAAGAAAAGGTGCAGGAGCTTTATCAAAAGCTGATTGAAGCTCGAACGGAAACCGGGGAAAAAGCCGGCGCGCCGAGCCTGAAGGATTTCCAGGGCTTCGTCCGTAAGAAGACGAAAGAGCTTAAGGACAAGGGCGGCCAGGAAGTGGAATACACAGTGAGCATAGAAGGCGGCCGCGTAAAACTGAAAGCCCGCGTTTCAAAGTAGCATTTCCTACCATCAGACCAGGCTGATTTTCTCCGAAGCGTTGGGCAGTGAAGTCAACTCACCATATTTAAAACGAATGACGGGGAAAAAGAGGTTCCCTTTCGCGCCAACTTTATCGTTTTATTCGTGGCGGAGGGCGATCATGGGGTCGACTTGCATGGCGCGGCGCGCGGGGACGAAGCCGGCCAGGATTGCTACGGCAGCGAGAATGAACGCGACGGCTGTTAGGGTAACAGGATCGTGCACGGAGACGCCGAAGAGCAAAAAGCCGATGAGGTGAGAGGCGGCGAGCGCACAGGGAACCCCAATGAGTAGGCCAACGAATGTGAGAAGCAGGGTTTCGCGCAAGATCATGCGAAGGATTGTGCCGCTCGAGGCGCCGAGAGCGACGCGGATGCCAATTTCGTTTGTGCGGCACGATACAGAATAAGAAATCACGCCGAAGATTCCTGTGGCGGCGAGAATCAGGGCCATGGCGGCAAAAAGGCCGAGTAAGAAAGTGCGAAATCTTTGTTGCGAGACGGAAGCGTCGATAAAGTCCGGCATTTTTCCCACTTCAGTTATAGGCAAGTCTTTATCGATTTTTTGAACTTCCTGGCGAATCGCCGCTGCTACCGCGGATGTGCTCAATGTACTCTTCACCACCAAATTCGCGCCCCAAAAAGGCGCTTGCGCGTACGGCACGTACATCATCGGGCCAGGAACTTCACCGAGAGAAATGTCGCGCACATCGCCGACGATTCCGACGATTTCGCGGTCGACGTCGGCATTGGGAGGAAAACCGACGTTGAGGCGCTTGCCGATGGGATCCTGATTTGGAAAATAACGTTGCGCAAATGTTTTGCTGATCACCGAAACGCGCGGGCCCGAGAGGATATCCTGCTGATTGAAAAAGCGGCCGGCAAGCAGTGGAATTCCCATCACGCGAAGATATTCCGGACTGACGGAGGCGTAGTCAGCGAGCCGTGATTCGCCTTCGGACGCCGGCGGAGTGCCCACGATATCGAACGCAAGATTGATCTTGCCGTTCACAATCGGTAACGGAATCGCCACGGCGGTGTCTTTCATTCCGGGTTGAGCTTGGACTCGCGCGAGCAATTCGTCGGAGAAAGCGATCCACTGCTGCGGCGTGGAATACTGATATTGCGGCAGTGAAATCTCAGCCTTCACGAGGTGATCTGCGTTAAACCCCGGGCTGACCGCCGTGAGCTTCGAAAAGCTGCGCAGTAGCAAACCCGCGCCAACGAGCAGCACCATCGCCAGCGCGATTTCTGAAGCCGCGAGGAAACTGCGAGCGCGGCGGCGGTTCCCGCTCTCGCCGGAGCGGCCGCCGCCCTCGCGAAGGTTCGCTTGTATATTGGAATTGGCGGAAAACATCGCCGGAACCAAGCCGAAAGCCACGCTTGATGCGGCGGAGAGGGCCAGTGCAAAAACCAAGACGAAATTGTCGACGCGAATCGCGTTCAAGCGCGGAAGACCCTCAGGCATTAGCGAACTGAGCGCTTGAACTCCTGCGTAGGCGAGAGCTATGCCGATAATTCCACCGAGCAGACCGAGGACGGCGGTTTCGCTGAGCATCTGGCGAATAATTCGGGCGCGCCCGGCGCCGAGGGCAATACGAACGGCAATTTCTTTCGAGCGAGAAGTGGCTCGCGTGAGAAGCAGGTTGGCGATATTGGCGCAGGCGAT
>PKWH01000287.1:0-2869 GCA_003131985.1 Acidobacteriota bacterium
GACGGGATCGTTGGAACGTCGGTGAAGATCGAAGATGTGATGCGAATGATTTCCAGGCTTAAGGAAACGCGTACACCCGTGCTAGTGACGGGAGAGAGCGGCACGGGAAAAGAGTTGGTGGCGCGAGCGATTCATTTCCGCGGACCGCTGGCGCAAATGCCGTTTGTCGCCGTTGACTGCGGCTCACTGGTTCCGACACTGATGGAAAGCGAGCTTTTCGGCCACGAAAAAGGTTCCTTCACCGGCGCGCTAAAAACAAAAGCGGGACTTTTCCAAGCCGCGAACGGCGGAACGATTTTTCTGGACGAGATCGGGGAATTGCCGCTGGAATTGCAGGCCAAACTGCTGCGCGTGCTGCAAGAAAAAGAGGTTCGGCCCGTTGGCAGCAATGTGAAGGTTCCGGTGGATGTTCGCGTAATCGCCGCGACTAACCGCGATTTGGAATCCGCTTATCGCGCCGGCACGTTTCGCAAAGACCTTTATTTTCGTTTAAATGTGGTCACTGTGCATTTGCCCAGCTTGCGAGAACGCCGCTCTGACATACCGCAACTTGCACATTGCTTTCTGGACCGCTACGCTCCGGGCGAAAATATCCAGGTGACGCCGAATGCCATGAAGAGTTTTCTGCAGTATGACTGGCCCGGAAATGTACGCGAGCTTGAGAATTGCATCGCACGCGCTGTTGCGCTGGGCGATCATCGCACGATTGATGTGGGTGATTTGCCGCCTGCCGTTCGCGTGGGACAGGAAGCTGACGCGCAGGCTACCGATTCGGCGCTTTCGACCACGGCTCTCTCTGATCTGGAGCGCATAACCATATTGCGCGTCTTCGAACAGGCGGGCGGCGATAAAGCACTCGCTGGAAGAATGCTGGGAATCAGCCGCGCTACTTTGTATCGAAAACTTAAGCTCTACAATATCCCGTTGCGGTCGGCGCACAAAGAACATGTGCGCATGGCGTCCTGATCGGGCCCGCGAAGTGAGTTAAATCTCGTTTCTCGATTCAAGCCACAATTTTACGCGGGGCGATGAGACAGTCTGTCGCACACTGAGACGTCGCGAGACGAACACTCCACTCGTCATCCTGCAATAGCATGAAATAAAATCACTTAATATTCTAATCTCCTAAAAATCTTTGGCCGTCGGTGTGCATTCTCCATCGGGGAAGTTTTGCGCTTCCATACGTCGTGTTGCTGCGCTCGCTCTGTCGCTCTGGAGCCTGAAGCTTTAAAGACCGCAGCCCGCGAAAGGATCGGGGGACTCGTGCTGAGTGAGGCCGAAGTAACATTCGCTTCCGCGGGACAGACGTGCATTGAGAAATTAGCTCAGCTTTTTACCGGAATTTCGCCCGTGCGCATACCTGTGCGGGTTCTGACCACGGGCACCGGCCGAAAGCGGTTGCAGGAACAGACTGTGATTGAGTTCGGCACGGCCCACGAGGTCTTGTTCTCTTCAACTCTGCCGTTGGAATTCGAAGATCGAGTCCGGATGTTGAATTCAGACGGGTCGCTGGATGCCTGGGCCACCGTGGTTGCCGTGAGGTATCACGACGGCCGGAAAGCCGTGGCGGCGCGTTTTGTGGGGCATATCGACAACTGGATTATCAAACCATGACTACAAACACGAACATTTCGAATTTGAAAAGCACGCTGAGCCCTTCCGATATCGCTACGCAATGGAGCGAAGCGCGGCTTGCTTACTCCTTGTATGCGGCGTTGTCCGTGCAGTTCAATCTCGCTCCGCTTCCACATCCCGCGGGAGAATTGCCTCCCCAGCGGCCCACTCGCGACGTGTTTGACGCGGATCTAAAGTGGTTCGACACAATTGACGAAAGCCTGCGCGCATTTCAAATTCGCCAGCTTCCACCGGAAATCCTGAACGCCAGCGAAGAAGGGCTGCGCGCCTTTCTGCAACGCCAGTTGAAGAAGCAGGAAAAGACGCCCGCCGACCGCGACAAAATCGATTTGCTGCTCGTGCAATATTTCGCGCTATGCGCTCCTGAAGACCTCTATCGCAAAGATATTGGACTCGATGACGTCGCCCGAGTTTTGCAACCTGCCTTGGGCGATGCGAGTGTAGCGCAGCTGGAATGGTGCGCGCCTTTGGACCAGATCCTCGAAAAAATCGCGCAGTGCCAGAGCTTGCGCGACATGATGGAACATGGCCTGCTCGAACAAGGGCGACTGGTGAAGGAATCTGCCGGACCCATGTTCTACGATCCGGCAGCCCTCATCGCATTTTGTCGATTTAACTTTCTGCTTCGCCGAGCGTTCATTCGTTTGCTGCATGCGGACTTGAGCGCGGTGCAAGAAGCCGTGGAGACTCTCGATTCCAGCGGAGTGAAAACTGTGGACTGCCGCCGCGCTGGGTTCTCCGCCGCCGAAACGACGATTCAGCTTCGCTACTACTTCGAAAACTGGCGGCAGCCCTTTCATAAAGACTATACGGCGAGTTCCGTTAGGCAAGCCTTCGAACAGCTACTGGCACTGCGCGCTGATCTTGAAGAAGCGCTGGGAACTCCCAAGAGCAGTAAGTCCCCTGCTGGCATTTCCGGAGAGGCGATCCAAGAATCAGTCTCTTCCGCGAATAGCGAAGCGGAAAAAACACCAGTCCTCGCCAGACCAGCCCCGGCAGCAGTACAAGTTTCGCCGGCCAATGCGCCTGCGCCCAAGAAAACAGATGCGGGCAAAAACGCGAATTCGGTCGCTCCGAGACCGCCAAGCATTCCGCCGGCTGTGAGCCAGCCTGCGGACTCGACCAACGATGGACCTGCCCCAGCGACAAGCACAGCAGAAATGGAGAAGTGCCTTGAGGGAATTTGGGAGCAACTGATCGCTGCTCCGCCTTCCCGCGGGCGTTCAATGTCCAC
>PKWH01000287.1:2881-10935 GCA_003131985.1 Acidobacteriota bacterium
GCGTTGCTAGGGCTTGCAATGGATCAGCGAAAGCGCTCCGGCGATTTGACGCAGCTCGCATCCGCGCTTGTATTGGCGCGAACGGAAGTTTCCTACTTCCAAGGCCGCGTAGAACAGGCCAAACGCGCAAAGAATACGGAAGCCGCTGTGAACCTCGGCATCAGCACGAAACGTCTGCTTTCTACCATCGAGGAAGCGGAAAAACTTCAGCCCTGAGACGAAAGCGAATGGGGGACTACTTGAATCACGCCAGCGTCCTGATTGTCTCGGACGACACTGAGTTTGCTCGGTCGGTTGCGGGGCGCTGGCACGCTGAGCGGCACGCTCCCGAGATTACTCTGGTTACGAGCGACGTATGGCACGGCTCAAGCGCGGCGAGCTATGACCTGGTAATTCTGGGGCCTGTTCGTGATCGCAAGACTTCGGCAATTCTCTCTGCTCTCCGCTCTTATCCAAACGTTACACCCGTTTGTGTTTCGGAGGACGACAAGGAGATTTCCTTCCTGCAATCCACGCACCCGCATGTGCTGATCGTGCCGCGGCAGGATGGCTGGACTTCCACACTGATTCTCGTTGCCAGCGAAGCAATCAGACGTGTGCAAGCTGTAGCGCGGGCTCAGCGTGCCGAGCGGCTTGCGATTGAAAACCAAGGGCACGCCGCGCTTGGCCGCTACATGCTCGAAGTGCGTCCCAGCGTCAATAATGCACTGACCTCGATATTAGGCAACGCAGATCTATTGTTGATGGAACCAGCGCAAGTGACTGCCGAATGTCGCGATCAAATTCGCACGGTTCATACCATGGCCCTGCGGCTACACGAGATCATGCAGCGATTCTCATCACTTGCCGCGGAAATGCGGGCTGGTGAGAAAGAGTCTCAAGCTGATACGCCAGAGGATTCTCATCATCTGGTCTCCGGGACTTAGGGAGCGAAGAAAAGACGCGTAAGAGCAGGCGCTACAAAGAGTTGTTGAGATGTCCGCAGGAGGAGAATTTCGCGCGGCAGGTGGCCGCCGAGTTGCAATTCCTTCTCGGGACTCCAATCGGGAGGCGGAGGCATGTTGAAGAAAATTCTGGTCGTAGACGATTCGCAGGCTGAGATTCGGTTGATGCAAAACATGTTGCAAGCCGGGGGCTTTCAGTCCGTGGGCATCTCCGACCCCACAAAGATTGAGGAAGCGATCGACGAAGAGCGGCCGAACGTGATTCTGCTCGACGTCGTAATGCCCCAGCGGAATGGATTTCAGGCTTGTCGCGACTTGAAGAGCCACGAATCGTATTCACAGATTCCGGTGATCCTGGTGACTTCCAAGACGGCGCCCAGCGATCGCTACTGGGGCGAACAGCAAGGCGCGAATGGCTACGTTGCCAAACCGTTCACTCCGGATGAATTGCTGAGTGCGGTGAAGAGGTTTGTTTGATGCCGAACGAGCGCGAAAACGTAGAGCTGTCGCATGCCGAACTCGCTGGGGGAGAGTTTCTCGAGAGCGAGTCGTTTTCTGAAGAGCGGCTGCCTGAACGGCAGTACTGCGTTTTCCGCGCCGGGCGTGAGCGCTTTTGTTTCTCTGTTCTTGAAGTGGAGGAAGTGGTGGATTGGCCGATCGTGACCCGAGTCCCGTTGGCGCCCGCCTTTCTTATGGGCGTCTTCAACCTGCGCGGAACGATCGTGCCGCTGGTAGATATTGCATTCACCGAAGGCCGGCGTCCTGGGCTTCTTCCGAAGCACGTGGTGGTTGCGGCGCTGAGAGGCGATTCGCAGCGCGGAGATTTGCGGCTGGGTATTGCAGCAGATGAAGTGATCGGCACGTATTCCGCGAGCGAAGAATCGATGCTCGATCAAGCGCCTGCTGAAGTGCCGCACTGTCGAGGAATGTTGCGGCATGATGACCGGCTCGCGCTAGTGGTTGACTTGCGGCGGCTGACTGATGTTTTTCCAGTTCCGGTAATTTGAAGCCCGGCAACTTGAAGGATGTGTCACACAGTTTTTGGCTGAGCTGAGTCGGATGAATTCTCCGGCCGCTCAGCGCTCGCGATTCGCAGTGCGAGTCGCACGGTAAACAAGTTCTTTGGAGGAAGTCATGAAAGCTCGTTTGAGTTCGACAATTTGGTTGCTGGTCTTTTGGATCGGCGCCGCATTCTTTGGCGTGTTAGGGCTGGCGTATTACGCCGGCTCGCACGCCGCGGCAGGCGCCGACACCACATCTTTCCCCGGTGGAGCAAATGGGGCTCTGGTCGCGGCCGCCACGCTCGGGCTTCTCGGAGCCATTTCGCTTGTCTATGTGCTGGGCAAGCGTGTGCTGACCCCGGTACAGGAGATTGCAACATTCTCCGAACGTCTTGTCGCCGGCGACGTGCGCGCGCGGGTAGAAATTGTGGCGAATGACGAGTTCGGATTCATCGCAGAGAATTTTAATCGCAGTGCAGCGAAGGTCGCCCACGCGGTGACGAATCAGCAGGCTCAGGATTCACTTCAACGCAGCATCACGGATTTGCTCAATACCATCAGCCAGGTGGCGCGAGGCGACTTGAATATCCGCGGAAAGGTGAGCAACGACGCCCTGGGCAATGTCGTGGATTCCGTGAATTTCATGCTCGACAACTTCACCAAGGTTCTCGAGCGTGTCAGGAAGGCCGCCGTCGACGTCAGCACCAGCGCGAACAAGATTCTCGAAGCCGCGGACGACATGACTGCCGGCGCCACGCAACAAGACCAGGAAATCACGAACACTTCGTCGGCCGTGGAAGAGCTAACTGTTTCGATGAAACAAGTATCGAACAACGCGGAAGCCAGCGCGGAAGCTGCCCGTCGCGCTCTGGACGCCGCCGAACAAGGCAACCGCGCCGTGCGCGATACGCTGGATGGTATGCAGCGGATTCGCGCTTCGGTGCAAGCTACCGCCAAGAAAATCAAGTCCCTGGGCGATCGCTCGCTCGAAATTTCGGAAATCATCAACGTAATTAACGACATCACCGAACAAACGAATTTGCTGGCACTCAACGCGGCTATTGAAGCAGCGCGCGCCGGAGAAGCCGGCCGAGGTTTCGCGGTAGTCGCAGATGAAGTTCGTAAACTGGCCGAACACTCACGGAGCGCCACCAAGGATATCGCTGCGCTGATCAAAGCCATTCAAGCCGAGACAAACGAAGCCGTGGTGGTGATGGAAGAAGGCACGCGCGAGGTGGAAGTGGGAGCCGGACTTGCCGATCAAGCCGGAAAGGCGCTCGAAGCCATTTCGAGCGTGGTCCGACAGTCAGCCGAGCTGGTGCAGGAAATCTCGCTCGCGTCGAAGCAGCAGGTGCGCGGGACGGAAGGCGTGGCAAATGCCATGCAGATTATTTCCGGCATCACGCGCCAGACGACACAGGGCGCGCGGCAGACAGCATCCACCGTGGGAAACATGGTGAAGCTCTCGGAACAGCTCAACGAAGCGCTTGCGCAATTTCGTTCGCAATCCGGCCGGCCGGAATCGGCTGCATCTGAGGAAACGCGACCGGCGGCTCCTGTGGGGGCACATCGATAACGGTGTGCCGGAGCGGCTGCCGAAGAGGCCGGTCGCTAACGCTTGCCGAACATGAAACCACATCTCACTACCGCGCAGCTTACCGAGGCGGAACTCGGCGAGATTCGCACACTGATTGAGCAGCGCTCCGCGATTTTGCTCGATTCTTCGCGCGAGCGTTTCTTTTCAACTCGCCTCCGCGAATATCTCGGCGAGAAACATATTGAGAGCGGAACAGAGCTGCTGCAAATCGTGCGTGCGTCCGTTACCGAATACGACGCCCTGCTGGAGCAGTTGCTGACGCAGGAGACTTCCTTTTTCCGCTATCCAGCGGTGTACGAAGCATTGAGGAAAAAGATTCTGCCTGAAGTTCAGGAGAGAAAGTTCTGGCAAGATCCGCGAGCGCTTCGCATTTGGAGTGCGGGATGTTCGACCGGCGAGGAACCTTGTTCGATTGCAATCACACTGTGCGATTCGTTGAAATTTGCTGAGGCATGGGAAATCGAAATCCTGGCAACCGATATCAGCCGCCGGGCATTGTCCCACGCCGAACGCGGGATCTACGCCAAGCGCAGCTTGCAAGATGTTTCGCTAGGGCAGGTAGAGACACACTTTTCGACGACGAAACATGGATACCAAGTGAAGCCGCGAATTCGAAAGATGATTTCATTCGTGCAGATGAATCTCGTCGAGCCGGCGTATTTCGGCAAGTTCGACTGCATCTTTTGCATGAACGTGTTGATGTACTTCTCAGAGAAGAGACGGCTTGCGATCCTGCGCCGCTTTTACGACGCGCTCGAACCCGGCGGATATTTTCTGCTGGGCCACTCGGAGACGCTTTCGAATGTTTCGCTGAACCTGGAATCCATCAGACTTGGTGATTGTTTGATCTATCGCAAGCCCGTTTCTTCCGAGGCTCCACGGATGCTCGCCTTCGTGGAGGAACTGCCGTGAACTTGCCAAACCAGGAATCGGCGGAACTGTTTCTCCAGGAGGCTTCCGAGAACCTCCAGTTTCTGCGCGAGTACTCGGGCATGTTGCAGGAGCCGCAGACTAAGCCTGAAGATCTCGAGAAACTTTACATCGCATCTCACACGCTGGCCGGAACATCCGCGAGTTACGGATTTCCCCAGTTTTCAGAAGTGGCCGCCAAGATGGCCCACATTTTCCATTACGCCATGAACGCGACACTCACGCCGGATATGCAGGGACCTCTCACGGAGTTTATTTCCGATGCAATTTCGGTGCTTGAATTCGATCTATTGCAAATCAGTTCGAGCGGCGCAGAAACAATGGAGGACCTCGCCGCATTTAAGCAACGCTATTCGTTCGCATTTCCTGCCGAGCCGTCCCAGTCCAAGCAATGCGCGGATGATGAATACGGCGGAGCAGCGGCCGGCGAAGGGCAGCCTATACCCGAAATCTTCCCAACGGTTTCTTATGCCGACAAGTTGCCGGCCGATGGCGAAGTGCCTGACGAAGTTCTCGACTTTTTTATCCCTGAAGCTGAAGAGCACTTGCAGGCGGTGACGGAATGTCTGCTCGCACTCGAAGCGAATCCGAAGGCAGACGATATTCACCGCTTGTTCCGCTCGATGCACACGGTGAAAGGTTCGGCGGCTCAAGTGGGACTCCACCGGCTTTCCGCCGTAGCGCATCGCGTCGAAGACTTAATTGGCGAGTTGCGAGATGGCGCTTTGCAACCGAACGCCAACTTCATCGATATTTGCCTGGAATCCGTCGACGTGCTGAAAAAGTTTCTGCACCGGCAATGGTCGAGCGACACAGAGATGCGCGCTGCCGTTGATACGCTGCTCGCTAGAATTGAGGACCTAGCACCTGAGGTCGCCTCCGAAACGAAATCCGAGAGCAATCACGAGGTTGGAACTCCGGCAGAATCGCAACAGGCTGCGGCAGCGCAAGACCAGGCGGCTGCTTCGAGTTCTGCAGCGAGACAGGTTTTGCCACAGGCCAAGTCCGTGCGCATCTCGCTCGAGCGCCTCGACCGCATGATGAACGCGGTGGGCGAACTGGTAATAAACCGAACGCGTATGTTGGGCCGCTTGTCCGAACTCGCGAAACTGGTCGAGATACTTAGTTTTTCGAAACGGCGCCTTTCCGGAAAGGTCGGCGACTTTCAGGAAAAGCACGAATTCAATCGCGTCGGTGCCGCTCGAACCTTCGGCAGCCATCCGCCGCAAATGGACACTTTCCGCGGAACTTTGGGAAACATGCCGGCGATCATGTCCAACGATCTGCTGGAGTTCAGCGATCTAGAAATGGATCGCTACGACGATTTCAATATTTTGTCCCGTTCCTTGACGGAGATATCGGCTGACGTGACCGAAGTGCTCACGCAGTTGGAAGGATTCATGGGAAGAGTGGATTCGGACATCGACGAGTTCACGAAACTAGCGCACCACTTGCAGGACGAGATCACGGCGGCGCGCATGGTGCCCATTGGCAACCTCTATACGCGGCTTTCGCGAACGGTAAGAGACGCGTCCAAGGCGGCGGGAAAACCGGTGGAGCTTTCGCTGGAAGGCGCCGAGACGGAACTCGACAACAATATTATCCAGCACATTTCCGATCCGCTGATTCATCTCGTACGCAACGCCGTTGCACACGGCCTCGAAGACCCCTCGGCGCGCCGGCAAGGTGGGAAGTCTGAAAAGGGCCGAGTGGAAGTGCGCGCCTACCATCGCGGCAATCATATTTTCATTGAAGTCGAAGACGATGGCCGCGGAATTGATTACGACGGCGTCCGTAGCCGAGTGATCGAGTCCGGCGCGATGTCACCAGTGGCCGCAGCGGAGCTGAACGAACGAGAGCTGCGTGAGTTCCTCTTCCGCCCCGGATTCACAACCGCTTCTTCGATGACGGAGCTTGCCGGCCGAGGAGTGGGTCTCGACGTCGTGCGCGCAAACGTCCACGCGCTCAACGGCGAAATCGAGGTTCGCTCGGAGCCGGGGCGCGGCGCCTGCTTCACCGTCAAGGTGCCGCTAACTCTGATTATTTCGCAAGCCTTGTTCGTGCGTTGCGGCAACGCCGTGTTTGCATTGCCGCTGGCGGTGATCGAGGAAATTCGCCGCCTAAAACCTGCGGAAATTGAAGACGTGGGTGGAAAACTTTTCGCGCGTGTGCGCGATGTTGTGACCGAAGTCGTCCGTTTGGATCTACAGCTTGCACTTCCGGCGCTCGAACCGGTGAACGGCTATTTTCACATGGTCATCGTGAAGGTAGCTGGAAAACAGGTGGGTGTGATCGTCGAGGAAGTTCTGGGCAAGGATGAAATCGTTATCAAGAATCTGGGCAATTATCTGCGGCGGGTAAAACTTTTCCCGGGCACGACAATTGCCCCGGATGGAAGTTTGATACTTCTCATCGACTTGAATCGTTTGGTTTCGAACGATAGCGTGGAGCGCCACGCGCTGCCATCGTCGTCACCTGCTGCGCGCGTATTTGCGCCGGGCGCAGAGGCCGTGGCCGCGGGGAACATCCCGGCAGCGGCGGTCGACCCGGTAGAAAACGATCGCGTTGTGGTGGTTGCAGATGATTCGATCAGCGTCAGAAAGTTTGTCGGACGCATGCTCGAAAAAGCGGGCTACCGCGTGAAGCTTGCTTCCGACGGCCTGGAAGCCTCCGAAATCATCGCGGAAGTGGGCTGCCATCTGGTCATCACGGACCTCGAAATGCCGCGAATGAACGGTTACGAATTGCTGGCGCGTCTGCGGCAGGACCCCATGACGCGCAAGATTCCCGTGCTCGTAGTTACTTCTCGAGCGGGTGCGAAGCATCGCGATCGCGCCATGAAAGAAGGCGCTTCCGGATTCCTGACCAAGCCGGTGCAGGAAGATCAGTTGATTTCAACCGTCGAGGGTCTGATTGACCCGGTGAAACCGAAGGGCCGTCCAGCGTTGAGAGTGCCGGTGATGCAGGATGGAAATGATTAAGAGCCCCGAAAAGAAGATTCGAGTGCTGGTGGTGGATGACTCCGCCTTCATGTGCAAGGTGCTTCAGGAGATCATCAACTCCGANNGAATCGTTGCGGCCCGACGTAATCACGATGGATATTAATATGCCGCACGTCGATGGCTTGCAAGCCACAGAAATGATCATGTCGCAGCACCCCAGACCTATCGTCATCGTCAGCTCCGAGTCTCGCGAAGGCGCTTCGAGCACTTTGCGAGCCCTTGAGCTGGGCGCAATTGACTTCGTTCCCAAACCTTCCAGCGGCGTGGATTTGGATATGCGCAGCGTCCGCGACGAACTGACTCGCAAGCTTAAAATGGCTGCCAAAGTTCGCGTGGTGCGCACGGCGACCCGCGGAAAGGCTCCCGTTCTACAGGCAGGTATTCCGGTGAATAGGAAAACTGGCGCCGATACGCCGGCCACATCTCAGAATGGCGGGAAATTCCCGATTGTGGTTATCGCTGCATCCACGGGGGGGCCTGCTGCAGTGATGCGAGTAGTCGCGGGATTGCCGAAAGATTTTCCGGGCGCTGTGCTGCTCGTGTTGCATATGCCGGCGGCGTTTACAAAACCGTTTACGCT
>PKWH01000287.1:11021-12538 GCA_003131985.1 Acidobacteriota bacterium
GCGGCATATTCGCGCTTGATGGCTATCGCCGTCGTGCTGACCGGTATGGGCAACGACGCCGCCAAGGGCGTGAAGTCGGTGAAAGCCAACAGCGGCTACGTGATCGCGCAGGATGAGGCGTCCTCCGTAATATTCGGCATGCCCGCTGAGGCTATCAAGACGGGTGCCGTCGACGAAGTGGTGGATATAAACGAAATCAGCGCGGCCATCGAAAGGCGCGTGGTGAAATTCTCCAAGCTAGTCCCGGTCGGAGTGTAATGAAGATCGCAGCACAGGAGCCGACAAAATCGCGCCGGGTTCGCCGGACGGAAGCGGTAATTTTGTTCACCGTGGCGAATCAGCTGTTTGCTATTGCGGCGGATTCGGTGCAGGAAATTCGAAGTACAGACAGCCTTGGCGCGGCTCTGGAGATCGAGCAGCAGGAAATTCCGAAGGTGCGCCACACCGTCGAGCGCAACCACCGGACTTACTTCGTGGTGAACGCGTGCATACATTTCGGCTTAAGGGTGGTGCGGCCGACGTTAGTTCTGATCTTGAGGCAAGTACGCGTGGCCGTGCTTGTAGACAAGATCGAACGCATGACGGAAGTTTCAGCAATTCATGCTCTGCCGCGAGCTTTTATCGGCGTGGAATGCCGGTGGTATCGCGGCCTGGCGTATTTCGAAGACCAGGTAATTCCGGTCATTAACCCGCTGGGATTTTTGACGGCAAACGAATTCAAGCGGCTCGACGGCTCCCTAGCAGAAGCAGCCTCGCAACGAACGTTGGAAGGGGCGGTACAAGTATGAACGCGACGGACAATACGAATGCGAAATCGTATGTACTTGTCCAAATCGGAAACCGCCAATTTGCGATGTCCGCCGCTACGGTTTCAGAGCTCGCGCCGCCGGTCCGGCTACACCACTTTCCGCAGAGCTCGCCCCTGGTGGCGGGAGTGATCGTTCGGCGTGGACGGATCGTGCCGGTATATGACGTCAGCCGGATATTGGCCGGCAAGAATTCTCCAGCGCATCGATTTTACCTGGTGGCGGCCCGCGACTTTGGATCGGCGAGTGAGCCTGGCGCGATTCCGGTTGACGGCGAATGCGAGCTTGTGACTGCTCCTATACAAAACCCGGATCCGACAAGTCCAAAATATATTTCAGGTACATTGACGATCGGCGAAGAAAACATCCAGGTCCTGGACTTGAACGCTCTGGTCAATTCCGCGAATGCAGGGTCCGCGAATGCAGAGCCAAACGGAATCGAGTCTGCGGAGAACCGGGCATGAACATGCTGCCAAATCTTCCGAAGATTCTGCTGATCGACAGCAACGTCTATTTCTCAAAGCGTCTGACTGACGCTTTGCAGCAGCAGGGCTTCGAAGTGATCCCGAGCACGCAGGCCGCCTATGCGCTCACCATGCTCGAATGGAACGCCCCCACAGCAATCCTTTGCGCCACCAATTTGCGCGACATGGGTGCGCACGAAATGGCTCCGATTCTTCGCGCGGATCCTAAGACTGCAAACATTCCGCT
>PKWH01000291.1 GCA_003131985.1 Acidobacteriota bacterium
GCTGAGCGCGGCCCTTTCTGAAGTTCCTTGCGCAGCGCGGCAAGCATCCCGGCGGTACCGATGGCGTAAACTTCCACGCTGCCATCGCGCAAGTTCCTCGCGTAGCCGGTTAGGCCTAGCCCGCGAGCGAGGCGGCTCGCAAAATAGCGAAACCCCACGCCTTGCACCCTTCCGCTGACGCGATAGCGCCGAGCCTGGTGATTTTCCTGTTTTTCCTGGATGGGACTTTCAGACATCGCGAACGAAGAATTTTATCAGAGGGGGGCCATACTAGCCTGAAAAATCCGCGAATCCCCGCTTCGGACGAGTGGGCGCTTTTCACCATGGGGGCTTGCAAATGTGATAGTTTCGAAATTATGGAGATACCGGGCCTTCGCGACTGTACGCGAGGAACGGCAATCGCATCTAAAGTTCGGAAGGGTTTTGAAGAACCGCACAATGAAAAAACACTTCTCGCTCCTAATTCCCTCAGCGCTCTTGCTGTTATTTGCCGTAAGCGCCCGCGCGCAAGTAAGCGCTGGCCCGATGGCGCCTCCTCCAAAATACGAAGTGAAGCGCATCCCGTCCGAGCCGCATCCTGGACCCCCACCCATCCCCGAGCAGGAGATTATCCAGAAATTTGCGGCCAATGAAGACGTGATGAAGCAGAAGTACGAAAGCTACGATTTTACTGAAACGATTCGCATCGAGGAAATGGCCGACCCGGGCGGAAAGTTCAGCGTGACAGGCGAGGTCTATACGCGGCCCGATGGCCAGCGCTTTTTGCGCGTCGCCAAGCAGCCTGAATCCGATCTGAAGGTGGAGCACTTCTCGCTGGAGGATGCGCGCACGATGGCAAGCCTTCCGCTGTTCTCTCTTACCTCGAAGGAAATTGGAAACTACAATTTCAAATACGCGGGGCAGGAAAAACTGGACCAGTTGACCACCTACATTTTTCAAGTTAAGCCGAAGCTGCTGAGCCGCAAACAGCGTTTTTTTGAGGGAGTCATCTGGGTTGACGATCACGATTTCGCGATCGTAAAGAGCTATGGCAAGTTCGTGAGCGAGATTTCAGGCAACGGAACAAGCTTGCCCTTCACCATGTTCGAAACCTACCGCGAGAATTTCCAGGAGAAATACTGGCTGCCCACTTACACGCGCTCGGATGATTATATCAAGGGACCCAACGATGAAGAGCTGCCGCTGCGGCTGGTGATTCGCTCCACGGACTTCAAGCCTCACAATCAGCCGGGGGAAGGCGCTGCGCCCGCGCCGGCGCCGTCGGCCGCTCCGGCAACGGCTCCTAAATCCGTCCAGCCTCAGCCGCCATCGCTCAACTAGCTGGCGAAAACGAGGACCAATCGCAGCGCTACAAACTTCCGCGCAAAAATGCTACCTTGGCGCGGTCGCGTTTTTTGCGGCGTAAATGCTTGGCATATTGAATGAGTATAAACGTCACAGCGATCCTCGAATTCGCCCTGCTTGCGGTTACGTCCGTATTCTTTCTGGTTGATCCGTTCACCGTGATTCCGATGTTTGTTGCAGTCACGGAAGACTCATCCGATTCCGAGCGCCGGCAAGTGGCGCGCCGTGCCGCGTGGACTTGCGCGATTGTGCTGTGCTCGTTCGCTCTGGCCGGCAGCTTGATTTTCAAAATGTTTGGAATCACGCTGCCGGCATTCAAAATTGCCGGCGGCATCATCCTGTTGGGGATTGGTCTCGACATGCTGCAGGCGCGTCCGTCGGGCACCAAGGTCACGCCGGAAGAAACTCAAGAAGGCACTAACAAGGCTGACGCGAGCATTATTCCTCTGGGTATGCCGATGCTGGCCGGCCCCGGGGCAATTTCCACGGTCATGGTTTTAGTCGGCGAATCCCACGCTATCTGGCAGCACGGAGTGATTTACGCGACCATTCTTCTTGTGTCATTTGTTTCGTATCTGGTCCTGGCGGGAGCGAACCGCGTACGGCGTTACCTCGGCGACACTGGAATCCGCATTATGACGCGATTGATGGGATTGCTCCTGGTGGCGCTGGCGGTGCAGTTCGTCGCGAACGGCCTGACGGATTTCGGCCTACTGAAGCCGCTGAGTTCTCCGTTCTAAACGCGCCGATAGCGGTCCTAAAATTCCTCTTCAATTTTCTTCAACTTTGTAATCTTCAACTTGATTCGAAAATCGCGCGAACGCACTTCCGCTAGAATTGCGCGGCGCGTGTCAGCAGGCAGCATTTCAGGTTCCAGGACGCCGGCTTCGTCGCGCGGAAAATGCCTGATGAAGATTGCGGCTACGTGCGCAGTGGCGAACGAGATGGGCGTCGCGGCCAGTCCGCGCTGGCGAATCTGGAAAAGCGAGGGAAAGCTTGCGTCCCAGCGCACGAGCAGAGGCTGCTCGTCTTTCATGCCGCGCAACAACACTGCTGCGGCAAACCTTGCGTTGTAAAGAATACCTCTGCGAATCAAGGCGGCCACGTTTCTGGGCGTGAGCGTCTTGGGGAATCTTTTGCGGACGATCCCTTGCGATCGGTTCAGCCTCCCTTGACGGAACCAGCGGTACAAGCGATCGAAATCATTACCGCCGATTTTCGCGTCCATGTCGCGAATCGGGATCACGTAAGGCACCATGCAGACTTCGTCCTGCGCTGCCAGGTAGACGGTGGTCTCGCCAATTGGCGGCGGGAAGCGGAATTTTTCGCGGTCGGCAAATCGCTTGGCCAGAACGAACCGGCCGTTGCGGTAAATCCTCGGCCGAGAAATCGCTTCGTCATAAGCGCCTTCGGGCGACCAGGTCGAAACCGGATCTTTGCTTTCCGTGCTTTCGAACAGCCGCAGCTGAATCGACTCGACCGAATCGAGGAGCTCGGAGCCGCGCTTGGCGAGAAGGTTGGTTAAACCCGGAGCAGCTCCGGTGCAAATCAACGCCACGCGATTTTTCGCGACGAAGCGCTTGTTGAAACGCACTTGCTCGGGCTTGAAAAGGCTACGCGTGAGGTGAGAATTCAAATCGAGATAATGCGCGCGCAGACGCAGCGCAGCGCGAAGGATAATTTCGTTGAACACGGCGGGAGAGGCGTTGACGATCAGATTGCAGCTGCGAGCCGCGCGAACGATGGACCAGAGATTGCGCGCGTTTGTCTCGACGACCTTTATCTCGCTCTTCTTGCCGAGAAACTTTCGCGCGCGTTCGGGATCGCGATCGCCGCACCACACGGTGTGTCCCTGGCGCACCAGCAACTGTGCCAGCAAAGAGCCGGTGCCGCCCACACCCAGAACGAAGATCCGCATCGGCTGGCAACTTTACCACATCCAACCAAGCGTACAACTGCCGGCCGCGCGACCGCTGCGGGTAAATCCTGAATCTTGCCCGACGCAGTGGAAGGATAGGAGATATACGGGCGCGAGCGGTATACTGGCGCAGCATCCTGCTTCGGCATGTTTGCGACTCCGGCGGATTTGGCTCGTTTAAAGGAATGAATGCCGCTCGTTGACAAATTCGGGCGTCAAATAACCGATTTGCGCATCTCGGTTACGGACCGCTGCAATTTTCGTTGCGTCTATTGTCGCTCGGCCAATCCCGAGAACCACATGGCGGAGCACGCCCTGCTCGAATGGGAAGAGTACGAGCGACTGGCTCGCATCCTGGTCAACATGGGAATTCGAAAAATTCGGGTCACGGGCGGCGAACCCCTGGTGCGGCCCGGCGTTGAAGATTTTATCGCGCGGCTGAAAGCGCTCGGCGTGCAGGACCTTTCGATGACAACGAACGGCCACTTGCTCGCGGAACGTTGCGACCGCCTGGTGTCGGCGGGGCTGAATCGCATCAACATCAGTCTCGATTCTCTGGAACGCGATAAGTTCGAACAGATCACGCGCACAAAAACTTTCGACCAGGTATTGTCGGGAATTAAGGCTGCGCAGGCTTCTCCGCTGCGCCCGGTGAAAGTGAACGCAGTGCTGGTGCGGGGAATAAATGACGGCGAGGTTGAAGCCTTCGCGGAATTCGCGCGCGAGCACGACATCGTGATGCGCTTCATCGAGTTCATGCCGCTGGATGCAGACCGCACATGGACGCGCGAACAAGTGGTGACCGCGGCGGAAATTCACCGGCGCATTTCCGCTCGCTGGCCGCTCATTCCGGTTATTCACGAGCGCAGCGAAACCGCGCGCAAATATCGATTCGCCGATGGCCGCGGTGAGATCGGTCTCATCGCGCCCGTATCGCATCCATTCTGCGGGCATTGCTCGCGCATCCGCCTGACGGCGGACGGAAAACTGCGTACCTGCCTGTTCAGCAAGGAAGATCACGACCTGAAATTTATGTTGCGCGGCGGCGCGACCGACCGGGAAATCGGCGACACGATTATTGCGATCGTTCACAAGAAAGAAAAAGGGCACCGTATCAATGAAGCGGATTTCATTCCGCCTTCGCGCACCATGGTTTTTATCGGCGGGTAGTTTCGCGGTTCGGTGCGATTCGCCGGCTTCGCGTTACGTCCGAAACTTTCTTACCGCAAAGGTTCATTCTGAAAAAACGTCCGGGAGACGGCCCAGATGGCGGATGAAGAACCTAAATATTTCTCGCTCACCGAAGCGGAACGTCTCCGCGTTCAACTCGAACCGGTTCTGATCGAAGCGATGGAGTCGCGCCGCAAATTGGGGGAAGTTGAAGAGCAACTAAACTCGCTCGCCGAACGGATTCAGCGCTCCGGCGGGCTCTTAGTTTCTTATGAGAAGACCGCGCGCATGCGATTGGATCGCAATCGCTCGGAGGAAGCTGTGCGATCGGCGCTCGAGCAGATTCAATCCACTGGCTGCGTGGTGAAGGATTTGGACGTCGGTTTGTTGGACTTTCCCGCGCGCATCAATAATCAGGAAGTTTATTTGTGTTGGCGGCTGGGAGAAGATCGCATCCGTTTCTATCATGGCCAGGACGAAGGCTTTTCGGCGCGCAAGCCTATTGATCCGCGCGACGCCGGCTACAGCAGCCCGGTGCAGTAAATGCACGCCGCAAATTGTCTGCCATCGAATTCATCTGAGGACCTGTGACCGATCCCATCGAAAATCGATTGAAGGATTCCACTAGCCCCTATCTGCGCTCCGCGGCGCATCAGCCGGTGGACTGGCACGAATGGGGCGAAGAGGCGTTTGCGCGCGCGCGGGCCGAAAACAAACCGATCCTGCTCGATATCGGCGCGGTTTGGTGCCATTGGTGCCACGTGATTGACCGCGAGAGTTACGAAAATCCAGAAATCGCGGCAGTAATTAATCGCTTTTACGTTCCGGTGAAAGTGGACCGCGACGAACGCCCCGACGTCGATTCGCGCTACCAATCCGCAATCAGCGCAATTTCCGGGCAGGGCGGCTGGCCTTTGACTGCGTTCCTTACGCCCGATGGAAAGCCGTTTTTCGGCGGCACTTATTTCCCGCCCGAAGACGCGATGGGGCGCCCGGGTTTCAAACGCATCCTGGCTTCGATTGCTGAGGCTTTCAAGACGCGGCGAGCTGAAGTGGACACGTCCGCTGTGGCGCTGGAAGAAGCGGTCGCCAAGGCGGAAGTCTTTCGTGCAGCGCGGGGCGATTTCGATGCTGGGATTGTGGATGCGGTTGTCGAATCGGCGCTACATCTCTTCGACGAACGCAACGGCGGTTTTGGGCAATCGCCGAAGTTCCCGCACGCGAGCGCTGTGGATTTGTTGCTTGAGCGCTACCAGTCAACACGCGATCCGCATTTGCTGCATGTTGCAGAGCGCACGCTGGAAGCCATGGCGCTGGGAGGCGTTTACGACCAGCTCGGCGGCGGATTTCATCGCTACTCGGTGGACGAACGCTGGTGCGTGCCGCACTTCGAAAAAATGACGTACGACAATTCAGAGTTGCTGAAGAATTTTCTGCACGGCTACCAAGTGACGCGCAAGCCTCTTTTCCGCGAAACAGCGGAAGGAATTATTTCTTGGGTGAACGAGGTGCTATCCGATCAAGCGCGCGGTGGATTCTACGCGAGCCAGGATGCGGACCAGACTCTTGACGACGACGGCGATTATTTCACCTGGACGCAGGCGGAGGTGCGTGCGGCGCTTTCAGCTGAAGAATCACGCGCGGCGGAACTGTACTATGACGTCGGCAAGCGCGGAGAAATGCATCACAACCCGGAGAAGAATGTTCTGTGGGTCGCATCGAGGGTCGATGAGATCGCCGCGAAGATGGGGCTCGACGAATCGAACGCGCGAATTCTGTTAGCTCGCGCGAAAGGGAAATTGCTTACGGTGCGGCGCGAGAGGCATCCCACGCCGGCGATTGACACGACCATCTACGTTGGATGGAATGCGATGTTTGTTTCTGCGTATCTCGAAGCCGCGCGCGTCCTGGGCCGCAAAGATTGCCGTCAGTTCGCGCTCAAAACATTGGATCGCCTGATCGCGGAGGCTTGGGATGAATCCAAAGGTTTCCTGCATCGCGTGGGTGGCCCGCGATTGGAAGGCGCGCTCGATGACCAGATTTTCGCGGCGGCTGCGCTGCTCGACGCATACGAAACGACGCTTGAGACTAAATACTTCGAAAAGGCTGAACGCACCATGCGCCTTGCCGTGGAACGCTTCGGCGATCCTGACGGCGGCGGATTCTTCGATCGCGCGAAAGACGCTCCGCCGATGGGCGGACTCGAAGTGCGGCGCAAACCGCTTCAGGATTCGCCCACGCCGGGGACAAACTCCGTTGCGGTGATCGTTCTCGACAGGCTTTATGCATTCACAGGCGAGAGACTCTACCGGGATTGGGCGGAGAAAACTTTGGAAGCGTTCGTCGGCTTGATTCCGCAGTACGGATTATTCGCCGCCACATATGGTCTTGCAGCGCTGCTGCATTCGCGCCATCCAATTCAAGTGGTTGTGCTTGGCTCTGCTGGTGATCCGAGAGCTGCCGAACTTGAAAAGGCTGCGAACGAAATTTATCGCTTCGGCAAAGCGGTTTTGCGCGTCACTCCCGAACGGTTGGCGTCCGCATCGCTGGCTCCAGCGCTCAGCGAAACTCTTCCGCATCTCGATGCCTCAAAGCCGCAAGCGCTCGTCTGCATCGAGACTACCTGCCACCCTCCCGTCACTAGCTCCGAAAAGTTGAAGGCACTACTCACTGAAGTCGCCTCGGCTGCTTCCGGTGCAGCAACCGCGCCATAATTACGAAATGCACTGAANNAGCCGGTGCGATAATGGCTCCGCCACAGCGAGTACGAATCAGTTTCGGTGCACTACGGGGGTGCTATGGGAATCAGAGATGCGTGGATCGAGAAGCGTGCGGCGGCGATGAACGGCGGCCCGAGAAATTTCTCGCAGATGCACTTTGCGCGGCAGGGCGTCATCACCGAAGAGATGGAGTACGTCGCCAAGCGCGAAAAAATTGAGCCTGAGCTGGTGCGAAGCGAAGTTGCGCGCGGCCGCGCCATCATTCCTGCCAACATCCACCACAAGAGCCTGGAGCCCATGGGCATCGGCGTGGCGTTTTTCTGCAA
>PKWH01000271.1:0-762 GCA_003131985.1 Acidobacteriota bacterium
AGGGCCAGGTTCAATTGTGGTCGCGATCTCATCGAGATGTCACCGGCGAATATCCGGAATTAGCTGGCCTGGCGGCACACACCAACGGACTTGACGTGTGGCTGGACGGTGAGGTTGTTGCTTTGGATCCGGAGGGCCGCAGCGATTTCGAGCGTCTGCAACAGCGATTTTCGGTCATCAACCCAAATCCCGAACTCTTGCACCAAGTCCCCGTGGTTTATTATGTCTTCGACATTCTTTATTGCGACGGTTACGACCTGCGCCCGTCGCCTCTGCTCGAACGCAAGACTTTTCTACGGCAAATTCTTCGCACGGACGAAACCATCCGGTATTCAGATCATGAAATCGAGAAAGGAAAGGAACTGTACGACGTCGCTCTCGAAAAGCAGTTGGAAGGAATTGTGGGGAAGCAGATTCACAGCCCTTATCCCGAGGGACGCACCACGTCATGGTTGAAGTTTAAACTGGTCCGCGAACTTGATGCAGTCGTGGGCGGCTGGACTGATCCCCGCGGCACCCGGCAATATTTCGGCGCTCTTCTCTTGGGACTGTATGATGGCAAGAAGCTGGAATTCATTTGCGGAGCTGGAAGCGGATTTTCCGGCGCATTTCAAAAACGGCTCGCCTCGCGGCTAAAGGCGCTACAAACGGAAAAGTGCCCATTCGCCACGAAACCGGTGACCCGCGAGAAAGCTTATTGGGTGAAACCTGAGCTTGTAGCGCGGGTGAAGTATGGAGGGTGGACTGACGGACGCCACTTGC
>PKWH01000271.1:816-11088 GCA_003131985.1 Acidobacteriota bacterium
GCAGAAATCGCGAATGAACTCGACCACGGTTCGCAGCCGGAGGCTCTCGTTGAAGTCGATGGTGTGTCCGTGCGTCTTACTAATCTCAACAAGATTTATTTCCCGGGCGACGGCTACACCAAAAGAAATTTGCTGGCGCACTACTTCTACATTTCTCCTTTGCTGCAGCCATTTCTAAAGGACAGGCCGCTGGTATTGCGGCGCTACCCAAACGGAATCGAAGGTCAGGCCTTTTTTCAAAAGGACGCAGGCAAGGACGCTCCAAAGTGGATCAAAACAGTCGCCATCGAGTCCGAAAGCAAATCGAAGGCGATCCGGTATTTCGTGGCCAACGACCGTGCCAGCCTGCTCTACCTGACGAACCTTGGATGCATCGATCATAACCCCTGGTCGGCGCGCAGCGACGATCTCGATCATCCCGATTATATGTTCTTCGATTTGGATCCCACCGAAGGAACTCCCTTCGCCTCGGTGATTAAACTCGGAAAACTATTGGCCTCGAAATTACAAGAAATTGGAATGAAAGTATTTCTAAAAACTTCCGGCGCCACCGGATTGCACATTTTTATCCCCATTGAACGCGTTTACACCTACGAGCAAGTGAGGCAATTCGTTCAGACCATTGCTTCGCTCACTGCGCAAGATCACCCAGAGCTGATCACTTCGGATAGAACCGTGCGAAATCGCCCAAAGGGAAGCATCTATATCGACGCTCATCAAAACTCTTCAGGGCAGTCCCTCGCGTCCGTTTATTCAGTCCGTGCCTTTCCGCGCGCCCCGGTTTCAACGCCCATAACCTTCGACGAACTGACAGCCAAACTTTCTCCCGAGAAATGGAACTTGTCCTCTATACGCCGCCGAATCGACAAAGTGGGAGATCTTTGGGCCGATTTTTGGAAGCATAAGCAGAGACTAGAACCCGCCGTTCGGCGTCTTGAAGGAACTCTGAAAAGAGGTCAAACTTGATCGGTCGTTCGCGGTTTAAGCCGATTGGAAAGCCGGGCAAATTAGCCTCATCGTTCGAATCGTGGACGCGCACGCCCCGGGAGGGGTTTATGAAAAGGGTCGCAGTAGGTCTCGGAGTAATATTGCTGCTGAGCTTTATTTCTTTCCGAGCGATTGGGCAACAACAGAACAACACACCAATGTCCTTCACCGGCGAAATCATGGACGACCAGTGCGCNNGCGGGTCAGAAAGTAACTATAATCGGAACTTATGACGGAGCGACGAAAACGATCCACATCCAAACCATCCAGGCAGTTCCGTAAGAGAAAAGCTTGTTGGATAGGATCTGATCTTCAGAGCCGTTATGTTAGAAAAGGTCTCGAATCATCTTCCGCAAAACAAGAACAGCTCCCAGAGCAATTCCGCCAATTAGCACCGCGAATGGCAACGAATCTGCCGTTTGAGTTCTAAGTAAACTTGCGGCTATCGTAGTCGCGGCACAGGTGCTCAGTGGAGCGCCAAATCCCATAAAGACTCCTAACATGATCGTGAGTAGATGTAGTTTCATGGTCCCCTCAGCTTAGTCGGACTCTATAGGAACATAGATCTGTCACGGGTGGCATACCGTCAACACTGGAAATGAGGGTGGGGTCTTCTGTCAGCGTACTAAAGCACTTACCTTAGTTTTTCCTCCTAAATCGCCAACTTGCCCATTCCAGATATTCAAGAACAACCGCACTCTCGCCGAACAGATACAGGAATACCGGGCTGACGTTACAGGATGACGCTGATAGACCCGGCTCCCGGAGTCGATTATTTTGGCCACGTACAAATGGCTAGCACTAATAGCTAGTAAGAGGTCCAGGCCATATTAGGCAACCGAGGTGACCCGTGAGTAGCAGTCAGACGATGTCCCAGACAATACAGCCTTCACCGAACGTCCCGCAGACCGAACCTCCAAACTGTGTCGACGAGTTAGAACTGGTGAGACGCGCTCAAGCCGGAGATGACACCGCTTTTGCCAACTTAATCCAGCCCTATATTCGGAAGGCTTATCACGTTGCCTTGAAGATCACTCGCAATCGGGAAGACGCCGAGGACGCATCGCAACAAAGCCTGTTGAATGCTTATGCTCACATCCATCAATTCCGCGGGCAATCCCGCTTTTCCAGTTGGCTAACGCGCATCGCCATGAACGAAGCCCTCATAAAGGTTCGTAAGCGTCGCTCGGAAGATCACTACTTGTCTTATGAGAACAACACCGGCCAGGAACTGAATGTAGTCGAAACGTTGAGCGCCGGAGATGCTTCTCACCCCGAAATCTTGTATTCAAAGCGCGAAAATAATCGCGCTCTTCATCAGGCTATCGAAAGCCTCGGAAACACATCCCGAGTCGTGGTTCGGCTTCTGGGACTTCAAGAATGGCAAGCAAAAGAAGCTGCCGCAACATTGAAACTTTCACAGTCGGCGGTGAAAACAAGGTTCTCGCGCGCTCGGCAGCAATTGCGCGAGTGCCTGGCCGAACGTATGTAAACTAGCGAGACCTTGAGGAGCTAGATCTATGTGCAGCCCGGCAGTCTCAACTGAGAACTCTGCGCCAAAGGAGCACAGCGCGTCGGAATGGTCCGCGTTCGCTCGTTCAGGAAGTGAGTTTCAATGTCTCCGCGGGTTTCATTCGACGGATAATTTATTTGTGGAACCAATTCAGTCTTTCACTGACCGGCTGCTTGCAGACGATTGGTGCCACGAAGTCAGGCACGGAGTGGCCCTACACTCGGGCAGGCACAATTTGGGCGAAATAGACGGAAAGTCTGCGAATTTCTAGCGCTACAGCCCCCGTTTTCAATAGCTTGCTCCCACCCAAGCCCACGATTCCTCGGTCTCATTCTTCGATTGCGCCCCGCGCCGCAGTTTCACCCTTGACTGTATCGGTTTTCCAGAATTAAATGCCAAATGCACCCTTCATGTGACTACAGCATGTTGAGTTTTAATGGGCTTCCTGGCCCCATTCAAATCGCTTAATGTTGGAGAAAGCATGAAAACGCTTCGTATATTAGTCGCAGACGATCACGATCTCATGCGGCGTGGAATTAAGGCATTACTTCAATCGCGCTCCGGTTGGGAAGTTTGTGGTGAGGCCCACACCGGCCGCGAGGCCGTTGCGAAAGCGGAAGAGCTGAAGCCTGATATCGTTATCCTCGATATCAGCATGCCCGATCTGAACGGCGTGGATGCTGCAAAAAGAATTCGAAAAGGCTCGCCGGATACCGAAGTCCTCATTCTGTCGGTACATTACTCCGACCAACTAATCCGCGACATTCTGGAGGCTGGAGTCCGCGGTTACATCGTAAAGTCAGACTCGGATCGCGATCTGATTATCGCCGTCGAAACTCTCGCAAATCACAAACCATTTTTTACCCCTCGTGCCACCGAAGTGATGCTTACAAATTTTAACGAGGGAAAAACTCGCACCGAACCTCCCGAGACCATGCGCGACCGGTTAACATCTCGAGAACGTGAAATCGTTCAATTGTTGGCCGAAGGCAAGAGCAGCAAAGAGGTCGCATCTTCTTTGAACATCAGCGTGAAAACCGCTGAGACGCATCGCGCCAACATAATGCGCAAGCTGCAGCTTCATACCGTCAGTGAGCTAGTGCGCTACGCCGTGCGCAATCAAATCATCGAGCCGTAAGCTCATGGAAACGCCACGCCGCACGCGAGCATTGCGCCGGAGACGGCTACTCAGTCCGTTTTGCGATTAGCTTCTTTCCCCTTCGCATTTAAAATGCTCGTGCGCCATTGTTACGCCGCTCGCATCCCTTCTACAGGATGTTCCCCATGTGCCTAACGAGTTGCCTGTATTGATGATAGTGCGCGTCTGTCGGATTATTGCCCTGGTTTAATACTCTTACTCCCTCGCGAACGAAGAAGGTGTGGGATAAAACTTGCCCACTTCTTCGCGACGCAGGGTGAAAGGCATGGAAATATGATTCCTTCGGTCCCTAGTCGAAGAATTGCAGCTCTAAAGCTGTTTGACACTTCCGACCTATACAAGCCCCAAGCCACTGTTTTAGTTGCTACCAACGACTCGGAAATTCGCGACAATATTGCCGGGCTGCTCCAATTGTTCCCACTGAAGACTGTGTGGGCCAAAGGGATGGAAGAAGTGAAGTCGGTTCTAGCTCGCGAGAGCGTTACCGCCTGCTTATGCGGCTTCTGGCTTGTGGACGGAACGTATCGGGATGTCGTCAGACACCTGAAGTTACAGCGCGCTGAAGTTCCAGCAATAATTGTTTGCGCCCCTTCGTGTCCGCATGAATATAGAGATTACTTGGCAGCATTAAACATCAGAGCTTTCGATTTCATCTGTCACCCCTACCGAAAAACCGATATAGAAAGGATTCTGCGCTCGGCAATAAGGGCCCACGAGGGATCTGAGCGTTTGACTCTGCCTTCAGACGCGCCTGCCATCCCAATACCGAGTGTTTCTGGATTGCGGCGAGCGAGCTAATCCTCCAACACTGCGCCGCCGCCCTCACGACTCGCGATCCCGTTACCGGTTTATTAAACTGTAACTCTCACGCGCTTGCGCCACTTAACGCACGCACCCAGCAGCGCTTTCGAGTACTCGGACTCACGGTTTAGGTTGTATTCTAGTTAGTTGTATATAACTCGCAGCCGTCGAGTTATCGCGACCACAGATCTAAGGAAAAAATGGCCACGGCCACTCAACCCCAGATATTTGTCGAAATTCACGAGCCGATTCGCGCGGAACTGTTCAGCATCGAGCGTCTGGAACAGCACGCGGAGAGTCTTGCCGCTGCTCAGACCGTCACTACCGATTCAGACGATGGTCGCCCGCTCATCCCACGTGTGACCGAAAACGGCCGAGTGCTTCTGGAATACTACCTCGACACCGCGAAGGCTATTCAGGAGGAACATGCGATCACGCCCGCAGCGGAGTGGTTAGTCGATAACTTTTACATTGTAGAGCAGCAGCTTCGCGAAATTCGCGACGACTTGCCCGTTGGATATTACAAAAAACTGCCCAAATTGGCTTCCGGCCATTTGCAAGGATATCCACGAGTGTTTGGTGTGGCCTGGGCATTCGTGGCCCACACGGATAGCCGCTTCGAACCGGAAGTGCTCCGCGGCTTCGTTACTGCTTACCAGCGCGTGCAGCCGTTAACCATCGGCGAACTTTGGGCCGTTGCCATCACGCTAAGAGTCGTGCTGGTCGAGAATCTGCGCAGGATCGCCGAGCGTCTCTTGCTCAGCCGGCGCGGTCGCGACGAGGCCGACTTGCTTGCCGATAGCCTTCTCGGCACCGGCGGGCAAGCTATGGTTTCCCCGGCCAGCGTACTCCGGGAATTCGAGAGAAAACCTCTCGAAAGGGCTTTTGCCGTTCAGCTCGTGCAACGTTTGCGCGACTTGGACCCGAAAGTTGGCCCTGTTCTCGTATGGCTGGACGAGCGCTTGGCTGCCCAGGGTACCACGGCGGATGAAATCGTCCGGGCGGAGCACCAGCAGCAAGCGGCCATGACTGTCACCGTGCGCAACATCATCACCAGCATGCGCCTGATGTCGGAGTTCGACTGGCAGGTGTTCTTCGAAAGCGTCAGCCTGGTGGATAAGGTTTTGTGCGACGGAAGTAATTTTGCGGACATGGATTTTGCCACGCGCGATTACTATCGCCACGCGGTCGAGGATCTCTCCCGAGGATCCGAGCACACTGAAATCGAGATCGCCCAACGCGCCGTGCATCGTGCGAAAAAGGCGCGAGCGGAGCGAACCGATGGTCAGCCGCCGGACGATCGGCGCTCCGACCCCGGCTATTATCTGATATCGCATGGACGTTGGGCGTTTGAGCGCGAATTGGATTTCCATGTCCCCTGGAGACGATGGATACTCCGCCTGTACGTTCGCGCTGCGGTTCCAGGTTTCTTGGGAACGATCGCAGTACTAACAGCCGTCATACTCGCGTTCCCTCTGTTCCGCGCCAGAGAAATGGGATTGCACACCGGCTATCTAGCATTGCTAGGGCTACTTGCGGCAATCCCGGCATCGGATTTGGCCCTCGCCCTGATCAATCGCGCCGTCACCGATCTGCTCGGACCGCGCACGCTAGCCCGGTTCGAGTTGAAGGAGGGAGTGCCCACGGAGTTGCGCACCTTCGTCGCAGTTCCGACCTTGCTCGTTTCTGAGGACGGAATCAAAGAACAGGCTGAGCGCTTGGAAGTCCACTACTTGGCAAACCCCGATGGCGACTTGCGTTTTGCATTGCTCTCCGACTGGGTCGACGCCACTGCTGAAAGTTTACCGAACGATGAAGACCTATTGGCTACCGCTGTCGATAGCATCGCAAACTTAAACGCACGCCACGGTCCGCCTCCCGGCGGCGGCGATCGCTTCTTCCTGTTCCATCGTAAGCGCGTGTGGAATGAACGCGAGCAAAAATGGATGGGATGGGAGCGCAAGCGCGGAAAACTGCACGAGTTCAATCAACTTCTTCGCGGTTCTGCCACCACCACCTTCCTTTCTATCGAAGGCCGCCCGCCACAATCGGTTCCAGGAGTGCGTTACGTTATTACCCTGGATGCGGACACACGACTGCCTCGCGGCACCGCCGCCCGGCTTGTAGGGACTATGGCCCATCCCTTGAATCGACCGAGATTCTCTGCTGACTTGGGTCGTGTGGTGGACGGCTACTCAATCCTGCAGCCCAGAATTACGCCTTCCTTGCCGACCGAGCGGGACAGATCGCTTTTCCAAGAAATCTTTTCCGGCCCAAGCGGAATTGATCCGTACGCCTCTGCTGTCTCTGATGTTTACCAGGATCTATTCCGCGAAGGCTCCTACACCGGCAAGGGAATTTACGACATTGACGCATATGAGACTGCTCTGGCCGGCAAAGTGAAGGAAAACACCCTGCTGAGCCACGATCTGCTCGAGGGTATCTTCGCTCGCGCTGCGCTGGCGACAGACATTGAGCTGTTCGACGATTTTCCTTCGCACTATGAGGCCGCTGCCGCACGCCAGCACCGTTGGGCGCGCGGAGACTGGCAACTTCTTCCCTGGATCTTCGGACGCGGCGGCTTATCAAAAGAGGAACGGAAGAAGATAAAAATCCCGGCAATCAGCCGCTGGAAGATGCTCGACAATCTGCGCCGAACCCTTTCGGCGCCCTGCATGTTTCTCACCTTGGTTGTCGGGTGGCTGGTACCGGCAATTTCTCCCTGGCTGTGGACCAGGTTTATTCTCGCCACAGTTGCCATTCCTTCACTGATCCCTTTTCTGGTGGGTTTGAACCCCCATCTCGGCGGAATCTCCAAGCGCAGCCACATTCGCGGCCTCCTTTCGGATCTTACCCTCGGTCTGTATCAGATTGGTTTGACCATTACTCTTTTGGCATACCAAGCGTGGCTGATGTCCGATGCGATTTTGCGCACACTCGTCAGGATCTTTATTTCGGGAAAAAATCTGCTGCAGTGGGTCACCGCGGCCCAGGCAAACTCTGCAGTCGACTTGAATATTTTCGGTATGTACAAACGCATGAGCGCCAGCGTCTTGTTCGCTCTTGCGGTCCTGCTCGCGGTGCTGCTTGGTAGGCCCCATTCGTTATTTGCCGCAACCCCCTTTGTTGCGCTGTGGATTGCCGCCCCGGCCGTTGCGCGCTGGATCAGCCTTCCGCCACGCCTTCCGGACGTAGAGGCTTTCTCTCCGTCCGATACGGCCGCTCTCCGGCTCATGTCGCGCCGCACTTGGCGCTTCTTTGAGACTTTTGTTACTCCCGTGGACAACTTCCTTCCTCCAGATAATTTTCAGGAAGATCCTAAGCCCATCGTCGCCCACCGAACCTCGCCGACGAATATCGGGCTGTATTTGCTTTCTACCCTCGCGGCCCGCGATCTTGGCTGGATTGGAATTCAGGCAGCAACCGAACGCCTGGAAAACACCTTCCGCGCCATGAACAGATTGGAACAGTTTCGAGGCCATTTCTATAACTGGTATGACACGCGGGATTTTCATCCGTTGGACCCCAAGTACGTCTCTTCCGTCGATAGCGGGAATATTGCCGGACATTTTTTGGTGCTCGGCAACGGCTGCAGGGAGCTGATTCAAAAATCATCCATGGAAGCCTGCCGATTGGCCGGAGTGGAGGACGCGCTCTCGCTCTTACGCGAAGCTGTCGTTGGAACTGCAGATACCCGCCGCACACACAGCGTCACACGCAAACAGCTGGTCAACGCAATCGATGCTGTTGCCGCAATGTGTGATTCCGTGCCGGCGGATACTGCGGATTGGGCCGTGCGGTTCGTCGAATTAAGAGAGCGAGTCCAAACTGTTGCGGACATTGCGCAAACACTCGAGCAAGAGCTTGGAGATACTTCCAATTCAGAATTTCGATATTGGGCTGAAGCCGCTAGAATCTGCGTGGAATCTCATATTCAAGATGCAAGAATCCTGCTGCCTTGGCTCCGTCTCGCTCCAACAGAAGTCGTGGCAATGGCTGAAAATCCTTCCGGTCCAGCCCCCGAATGGCTCGCTATTGAACCTTTCTTCCGCAGTCTCCCGACTCTAGCCGATGCCCCGGAACGATGTGAAGCTGCCGTCCGGGAACTTGCCGTTCTTGGCGCAAGCTTAGCCCACGACCCCGTAGCCAACAAGGACGTGCTCGCGCGCGTGGCTGCGCTTACACAAGCGATGCAAGATTCCATCTCGGATGCTGGATCGCTGGTCCGGCGCCTTACTGGAATTGCGCAAACGGCGGGAAAATTATTCGACTCGATGGATTTCAGCTTCTTATTCGACCACTCGCGCAAGCTTTTTTCCATCGGATACCGCGGCACCGACGGGTGCCTGGACCCAAGTTGCTATGATTTGCTCGCATCGGAAGCACGCCTCACAAGTTTCATTGCCATCGCTAAAGGAGACGTACCGTCCTCGCACTGGTTTCGGCTCGGACGCGCCCTCACGCCCGTGGGACGCGGTTCCGCATTAATTTCCTGGTCAGGATCGATGTTCGAATATCTTATGCCTGACCTGGTGATGCGCTCGCCCTCCGATAGCCTGCTGTCCCAAACCTATGAACAGATAGTCCTAAGGCAAATTGAGTATGGAGCGGAGCGTGGCGTTCCTTGGGGGATTTCGGAGTCTGCTTACAACGCCAGGGATATAGATTTCACTTATCAGTATTCCAGCTTTGGCGTTCCGGGGCTCGGCCTTAAACGCGGACTGAGCGAAGATCTGGTGATCGCGCCTTACGCTACCGCGCTGGCCGCGATGATTCGCCCCTCCCTTGCTGTCAAAAATTTTGAGCGTCTCGTTCAGGCTGGCGGCAAGGGAACCTTTGGATTTTATGAGTCTCTCGACTACTCAGGCTCCCGATTGCCGGAAGGGAAGAATGTTGCCGTGATACGCGCTTATATGGCGCATCACCAGGGTATGACGTTGTTATCCTCCGCGAACGTCGTGAATCATGGCGCGATGCAAACGCGCTTCCACGCCGAACCCATCGTGCGTGCTACCGAACTTCTTTTGCAGGAGCGCACTCCTCGCGATGTGCTGGTTGCGCGTCCCCGTGCCGAAGAAGTCTCCGCCGCGGCTAAAGTCCGCGAATTCACCCCTCCGGTGGTTCGCCGCTTCACAACTCCCCATGACGCAACTCCGCGGACTCAACTCCTTTCCAACGGCCGCTACGGCGTCATGCTGACGGCCGCAGGCTCGGGCTATAGCCGCTGGCGCGATATTGCTGTCACTCGATGGCGTGAGGACCTCACCCGGGATTGCTGGGGCAGCTATATTTTCCTGCGCGACGAACAAACTGGGACTGTCTGGTCCGCCGGCTATCAGCCCAGCGGCGTCGAACCAGATAGTTACGAAGCGGCCTTTTACGAAGATCATGCCGAAATTGTTCGCCGCGACCGCTCGCTTACCACCTCCCTCGAAGTGGTTGTTTCGTCTGAAGACGACGCCGAAGTTCGTCGCGTCACCATCACGAATTTGGGTGTCCGTGCGCGGGATGTGCAGGTAACTTCCTATGCGGAACTCTCGCTTACTTCGCAGGCTGCCGATGTGGCGCAACCTGCTTTCTCCAACCTGTTCGTTGAAACTGAATTCGTGGCCGATCTAGGTGCGATACTCGCCACCAGACGCAAGCGTTCGCCCGAAGATACTGCCGTTTGGGCGGCGCACGTTCTAGTTGTGGACGGTGCCACCGTGGGCGATTTGCAATTCGAGACCGATCGCGCGAAATTCGTGGGGCGCGCCCGTAACCTGCGCAACCCGGTATCAATCGTCGATGGCCGCCCGCTTTCGAATTCTGT
>PKWH01000271.1:11120-11785 GCA_003131985.1 Acidobacteriota bacterium
CAAGCGCAGGTCCAGCTTCACCATTTGAGCATCGGCTCCGAAGAGGCTCACCTATTCCAAAGGCTGGCAAATGCTGTCCTTTATTCGGATTCCTCTCTCAGACCCTCGGCCGACGTGTTGAGTGCTACCTCTCTGGATATAAGCACGCTCTGGACCCTGGGAATCTCAGGCGATCTGCCCATCATACTTGCGCGCATCGATGACCCGGAAGATGTGGAGATCATCCGCCAGTTGTTGCGCGCCCACGAATACTGGCGCATGAAACAGTTGTCCGCGGATGTCGTGATCATTAATGAGAAAGCTCCGTCCTATATCCAGGACCTGCAAACCTCTTTGGAAGCGCTCGTTCGTGGCAGCCAGCTCAGGCTTTCTCCGGATACCACCGGAGTGAGCGGAAAAATCTTTCTCTTGCGTGGAGACGTGGTCTCGCCGCAAACGCGCGCACAGCTTCAAGCGGTTGCAAGGGCCGTTCTTTTGAGCCGGCGCGGCACGTTGGCGGAGCAGATTACAAGATCGCAGTACAGAGACCCCGCGCCTCCGCCCGTGGCTCGCCAAACGCGCGCCGCCAAACGTCAGGATGTCCAATTGCCGCAGCCCGCTCTCCAGTTCTTCAATGGCCTGGGCGGCTTTGCTGAAAACGGCCGCGAATATGTGACCGTGCTCAA
>PKWH01000271.1:11798-21375 GCA_003131985.1 Acidobacteriota bacterium
CCCTGGTCGGACGATCACGTCTTCGACACACCTGGCGAAGCCATCTATATCCGCGACGAGAGTACCGGGGAAGTCTGGTCCCCCACGGCGCTTCCTATTCGCGACGAAGCAGCCAGCTATCTTTGCCGTCACGGCCAGGGCTACAGCCGCTTTCAACACGGTTCCCACGGCATTAGCCTCGATTTGATCCAGTTCGTGCCGCTTGAGGACCCCATAAAAATTTCACGCCTCACTCTGCAGAATGACTCCGGACGTACTCGCCGGCTCTCCGTCACCGCCTACGCCGCATGGGTGCTGGGAAGTTCCCGCAGCTCAACGGCGCCCTACATCATCACCGAAATCGATTCGCCGTCAGGCGCGCTTTTTGCCCGCAGCGCCTGGAATGGAGATTTTGGCGGCCGTATCGCTTTTGCGGACATGTCCGGACGGCAAACCTCTTACACCGCGGACCGCACCGAATTTCTTGGCAGGAATGGAGCGCCGGACCGGCCGGCGGCGCTGGAGAGCGACGGACCGCTCGGCCGCAAAGTCGGTGCTGCCCTCGACCCCTGCGCAGCCCTGCAAACAGTGTTTGAATTGCGTCCCGGTGCTCGTGTGGACATCGTTTTTTTCCTGGGCGAAACGGAAAACAGAGAGAACGCGCGTAAATTGCTTGCTCGCTATAGAGCTGCGGACTTGAACCAAGTCCTCCGTGAAGTGAATCGCCAATGGGACGACATTTTGGGCTCCGTCCAAGTCGTCACCCCCGATCAAAGCATGGATGTGATGTTGAATCGTTGGCTGCTTTACCAGACCCTTTCCTGTCGCGTATGGGCGCGAGCCGCCTTCTATCAGTTGAGCGGGGCTTATGGCTTCCGCGATCAGCTACAAGATGTCATGGCGCTCGTCGTGTCCAAGAGATCCGTGGCGCGAGAGCAATTGCTGCGTGCAGCCGCTCGCCAGTTCGTCGAGGGCGACGTCCAGCATTGGTGGCATCCGCCCTCCGGACGTGGCATACGCACGCGCGTGTCCGACGATCTTCTTTGGTTGCCATACGCCGTCACTCATTTTATCGAGGCCACCGGCGACATGACCATTCTCGAGGAACAGGTCCCGTTTATAGAAGGCGATGTTCTCGCGGAAGGTCAGCTCGAAGCATATTTCCAGCCGCGAGTTTCAGAGACTCGCGGGACGATCTTCGAACATTGCGCCCGCGCTCTGGATCGCAGCTTGTCCGTGGGCGCCCACGGTCTTCCGCTCATGGGCACCGGCGATTGGAACGATGGCATGAATCGTGTCGGTTATTTGGGAAAGGGAGAGAGCGTCTGGTTAGGCTGGTTCCTGCATACCGTTCTCTGGGAGTTTGCAAAAGTGGCGGACGCGCGCGGCGAACACGAGCGCGCGGAGAAGTGGCGCATTCATGTAAGTTTGTTGAAGGCTGCGCTCGAACGCGACGGCTGGGACGGCGAATGGTATCGCCGGGCTTACTTCGACGATGGCACCCCGCTCGGCTCCGCACAGAATGAGGAATGCCGCATCGACTCCATCGCTCAAACCTGGGGAATCATAAGTGGCGCTGCGGAACCCGGCCGCGGGGCGCGAGCCATGGCTGCGGTTGATAAACAACTCGTTCGTTCGGCGGACGGGCTGATCTTGCTTTTGACCCCGCCGTTCGATAAGACCACCCGCGATCCTGGATACATAAAAGGCTATGTTCCCGGAATTCGCGAAAACGGCGGGCAATACACACACGCCGCCACTTGGGTTGCAATTGCTTTTGCCGCGCTGGGTGACGGCGACAAGGCCAGCGAACTTTTTCGCTTCATGAACCCGATCAACCGGACCAGTTCGCGAGCCAACATGCAGCGGTACAAAGTGGAGCCCTACGTCGTAGCGGGAGATATTTACGCCGAGCCTCCGCATGTTGGCCGAGGCGGATGGACCTGGTATTCCGGTTCGGCGGGATGGCTATATCGCACCGGGTTGGAGTGGATACTCGGCTTTCGCTTGCGCGGCATGATCCTCAGCATTGATCCGTGCATACCTCGGAATTGGCCCGGCTACTCCATCGACTTCCGCTATCACTCGGCGATCTACAAGATCAAGGTGGAAAACCCGTCGAATGTCGCGCGTGGTGTGGCCCTTACCGAATTGGACGGCAAGCTCTTACCCGGCTCCGCCAGTATTCCGCTGGCGGACGATGGAGCGGTCCACAACATCCGTATCGTGCTGGGCTAAATCGTCTTCAATAAGCCACCCCAAGCCACCCGCTAATGAGAAATGCAGATCAGTAAACTTCGATAAGCACCAGCGCGTTAGGCCCCACCTGCAGCGCGATCTGGCCATTCTGGATGGAACGTGATTCCGGCGCGAGCAATCGAGCCGCATGCCGAAGAGATTGAATTTGCGCTTGTGTGGGATCTGCGGGGCTGCCCATCTCCGCGTATGCTTTCAGCAGCGATCCATGGTCTGCGTCCAGCCGGTACACGAAGGCTTGACTCTCCCCCGCCAAAGAGTTCAATTGCAGCACGATGTCTTTCGACTCGCCATTGCCTCCGGGCGCGGTTAAATTCCAGACCGCCATCACCAACCTGCCGTCCGCACGCCGCGTTGCAAGAATGTCATCGCCGTTCACTGGAATTCTTGTTTCGCCCAAACGGTGCAGCAGCTTAAAAGCATTGAACGCGGGCTTGGGCAAGCCACCTTCCGCAATCAGTCCATAGCCGCCGTAGAACGGACGCTTCACCACGCCTTGTTCTTCGAACACGTCGGAAAATGTCCAGTAGCTCATCATGTCCACCAGTCCGTCGCACTGGCGTATCGTGTCGGCGATCCACGGCCCCATATAAATGGAATCGGTTACGTCCGTTTCGTTCTTGTAGCTGGCGTTGTATTCGCTCCAGATCAATGGCAGATCAGGGCGAACCGACGCGACGATTTGATCGTGAACTTTTCGAACCGCGCGGCACACCATTTGCGTTCGCGGAATTTGTTCCTGCGTGCCGAAAACGTCCGCCGCCGAATCATTGCCATACACGTGCGTGGAAACGAAATCCACGGGCACGTTTTCCTGCGCGGCGTGTTGAATGAAGCGATCCACCCACGCAGCCTGCGCCGTCGCCGGACCTCCCACTCTCAGCCTCGGGCTGACGCGTTTTAGTTCCCGCGCGGCCGCATCGTAAAGCTGGTAGTAAGTTTGCTCCTTCGGAACGCCAGCCCAAAAATCGATGTTGGGCTCGTTCCACACTTCAAAATACCATTGCGCCACTTCGTTGATGCCATACCGGTCTATAAGATGTCGTGCAAACTGGCCTACCAGTTCGCCCCACTTGCTGTATTCCTTGGGCGGCGAAACAATAGGCTTGTACCAGAAGGCCTGAATGTCGTTTTCTGCCGCGAGCTTCTTGGGCATGAAGCTCAACTCGACGAAAGGCCGCACGCCGGCTTTCAGCAAGCCGTCGTAAACCTGATCGACGTACGAAAAATTGTAAATTGGTTTTCCCGCGGCGTCTTCGTCGTACACACCCACCTCGTCGTGAAAAATCGCGTGAAAGCGGACATATTTGAAATCCGTCGCCGATTTCACTTCGCGCAAATCGTTTCGGTAACTTTCCCGCAGAGACAGAATCGCGCGGCCGGAGCCGAACATTTGCTCCCAAAAATGCGGAAAGGGCTCTCCCTTCGCTCGCACGTCCACCTGAATAGTTTCGGCTGGCCTGGACCCCTGCGAACCTGCGTTCTGCGCGGACACGCACAACGAAGCAAAACCCAGGAGACACAACAAAAGGAATGTCCGTTTCATTCGGTGAAACCTCGCAGAAAGTTAAGGAGCAGCAGCAAGGAATCAGCATGTCACAAATTCCTTGTCTGCCCAACATTTTCCGCCTCACGCGCGGACTCCGCGGGCCGCAATGCGAACACCAGGCGAAGGCGCGCGAGCTGGACGAGCGCTGAGTTCTATACCGCCTGGGCTCGGGAGCGCTTTCGGCTTACGAATTGGCCAAGTTAAACCTTGACAAGAATTCAACGCCAGTGTTAATTCGTTGCCAGCGTTTGTTTGCCCGCACAACTCAGCAGTCCCAGCTTGTGTGTGCATCCCTACCTTCTTATGCAGCAAAAAGGATAAAAGCATGCGAAAAACTTTCGCCTATACGTTGTTTCTCTTGACGTTGTTCTTGATGTCGTCTACGTCCAGCGTGGCTCAGACCGCAAATCAGCCCAGCCACACCGGCCATATCATGACTCCGCAATCCAGTATCGCGCTGCCGGGTGATGCCGGCGTTAACGCCCACACAAACATTAAAATGTGGGTTCCGGAAAGCGGTCAATTCGGAAGAGCGGCTCAGCCACAGGAGTTGCCGCCGTTTGCCGGGTTCTTTTTTGAAACTCCAGCCTCGATTGCCTGCGTCTACCAGCTTGTGAATGAAAATGCGCCGCCCTTCGACCGCAGCTGCAATCCAAACGTAACCACCCAGAACCCAACCGGAGGGGGAGGCGCGATAGCCTTGGTCGAAGCTTTTGACGATCCGACTGCGGCAAGCGATTTGGCTACTTTCTCGACGCAATTCGGTTTGCCCGCTGCGAACATCACTGTTGTGTTTGCGAACGGGACAGCACCAACCACCGTGAATCCGGGCCCAGACCCAACTGGCGGATCGGAACTCGAGACCTCGCTGGACATCGAGTGGTCGCACGCGATGGCGCCAAATGCCAAGATTTTCCTGGTGGAAGCGAAAAGCCTTAACCTTGTCCAGCTGTTCAACGCCGCAATCCTGGCCAGCCAGTTGGTGGCTCAGAACGGCGGTGGCGAAGTCTCGATGAGTTTCGGAACCGGAGAATTCACCCAGGAAACGGAATTTGACGTGGCGTTTACAACGCCCGGTGTCGTTTATTTCGCCTCGGCTGGAGATAGTCCAGGCGTTATTTATCCGAGCGCATCTCCGAACGTGATTTCCGCCGGAGGCACCACGCTTTCCCGCAACAGCACGACCGGCAGCTTCGAACTCGAAAACACCTGGCAGGACGCCGGTGGCGGCCCGAGCCAAGTGGAACCCCGTCCGGCCTTCCAGAACATCGTAAGGTCGATCGTCGGAAATTTCCGCGGCACTCCGGACTTCTCTTTCGACTCTAACCCCAACACCGGGGTTTGGGTTTTCGACAGTAACCCTGTTTTCGGCACGGGCTGGTTTGTGGTAGGTGGGACCAGCGTTGCCGCGCCCTCGCTGGCAGGAATCGTCAATGCAGCCGGAAGATTCCGCAAATCGAGCCAAGCCGAGAACACCGAAATCTACAATAATTTATTCGACCCGCTTGCGTTCAACGACATCCAATTCGGAACCTGCGGCCTGAACATCGGCAGCTTCGCAGTTTTCGGATGGGATTTCTGCACTGGAGTAGGCAGCGACAAAGGTTATTTCGGAAAGTAAGTTCGGNNTTTTTTTTGTTCGGATCCAGAAGATTTCGGCGAGTGAATCGCGCTGCGCGGCGAATCGAAACGTGCAATTCTAGAACGTTTCAGAAATCGAAACATGCGCGCATCCAAATTTCATCCGTGGCTTAAACGAGATCCGTGTGGCGCGAAGGTTGCCACCACGCGCTGGATCTATTGCGCGGAGGGGCCGGTGTCGCGGAGGAGGACGACGTCGGATTCGGGGTGATTGCGGAGGACGCCGAGGGCTTTGCCGTCGGGCGAGTAGGTGTACCAGGCAAATCCATCGGTGGTGAAATTCGTGATCTGATGTCCGCCACCGCCGGGTCCGGCGCCGTCGATGGGTTGCATCCACATATTCTCGACGCCGTTTTCGCGGATTGGATAGACGAGGGTTTTGCCGTCCGGCGAAAAGAGCGGGGAATTTGATATCAGCGGGTTGGGATCGAGGAGACGCCGCGGAGGTTGAGGGCCCGCGTCGAGCGACAACAACACGATCTTCTGTTGATTCTCTGCGACCGCTCCCGGACGCGGCGGGAATGATGCGAGAAATCCCAGCGTCTTGCCGTCGGCCGAAATGTCAAAATATTGCGTAGCAGAAATAGCCCCGGGAATCTCGCTGCCCGGGATCTCTTCGGGTTCGCCGCCGTCAATCGAAACGCGCATGAATCGGTCCGGCGGATCGACGTGGTAATAAACCCATTTCCCGTCCGGAGAGCATGTGGGGCTGAAATCGGACTTGGTATCGGAAAGCTCTTTCGCATTGGCACCGTCGGCATCGGCGCGCCAAACGCTTCGCCCGACGATCGCGGATGCGGAGCGATGGGCGCTGATGAATACGATCGGGTGCGGCGTCGGAGTTCCGGAACGATCGCTTCCACAAGCCGCAGGCTCGAGGGCAACTTGATTCAAGAGGATGGAGCGGTTGCTGCCGTCGGGAGAAATTCGCAGCAGCTTGCCCGACTCCGGCAAATAAAGTTCTCCCGTGGCGCTCAGCCCGAACGTCTCGTAATCCTTCTCTTGCGGGAGGGCCGGATTGGGAGAATTGGTCATGTTTCCAGAACTCGGAAGAAGAAACAAGGTGCGGATGTCCTTGCTAAGAACTGCAGCGATGGTTTTATTATCCGCCGAGACGCTAAGCCCGTGATAGCCATTCGTATCGTTGGTGATGGAGTGCACTTTCGTGCTGGGAAGGGAAATGAACGCGAGCTGACTGAGCAAGCCGAGCGGATCAAGCCGCCTCATATTGACGAAAACACCCGCGCCATCTGCCGCTCCGGCCAGTTCACTGAGGACCATGCCATCGTACTTGGCTACAATTTTTTCTTCGCCGGAGCGCGCGTCGAACTCCTTCAGTCCGGTAAGCGAATCTCCCACGTGGAGGCTAGATCCGAGGATTTTTTTGCCATCGGGCATCCATTGAATGAAGCGGGGAATTTCAGTTGAAGGGCCGCTGACGATGGACTTTTCGTCGGAACCGTCAGGATTTGCGGTGAGCAGATGCCACTTACCCACCTCCGGATCGTTCGCGCGCGCGTAGGCGATGAGCTTTCCATCGGGAGAGAACGTGATGTTCGTGTCCACATCATGCGCGACGCTTTTCGGTGTTCCGCCCAGCACCGGAGAGCGGTAAAAATCGAAAGTGTCATCCACGCCCGCGGCGGCGCGGCGAAAGTAAAGGTAGTTCCCGTCGGGCGAAAACGCGAGCATGGAGTATCGCGTGACTTCCGGTGGAACCACCTGCGTATCGCTGTTCGTTTCCACGTGGCGCAGCCAAAGGCTTTGCTTTCCGGTGTCCGCAACTACGCTGAGGATATATTTCCCGTCGGCTGAGATTGCTGCTTCGATGGACTTTCCGTTGTCGGTGACCTTCGTGATGGTGAAATTCTGGAAGGGAAGAGCAGCGGCCTTGCTACGCATGAGAGAATAGACTCCATAGCCTGCCGCCACCACGAGCAGCGCGACTACCACGGCGCCTGCGATCAGCTTTCCTTTGTGCTCGTGCGCCACGACCGAAACAGCGGAGGAGCTTCCGGATTGGTGGGTAGCCGCGGACGCCGTCGTGGCTGCACTCGCAGATGTTGCCTCAGCAGTCGCCGAGCGAAAGGAACCCGACCTTCCCGAATCCGTGTCACGTTTCAGCCGCTGCAGATCCGAACGCAAATCGGCGGCGTGCTGATACCGCAGCTTCGGGTTTTTCTCCAGCGCTTTCGAGATTACGCGTTCGAGATCAACCGGCAGGTCCGGAACCACGCGCGTGGGAGCCAGCGGCTCGCGCTCCAGAATCGCCGCAAAAATCACTCCCGATGTGTTTCCGCTGAACGCTTGCCGCCCCGTGGCCATTTCGTAGAGCACCATGCCGAACGAAAACAGATCCGAGCGCGCATCGAGATTTTCTCCGCGCACCTGCTCGGGGGACATGTAAGCGACCGTGCCGAGGGAAGTGCCCGGACTGGTGAGATTCGGGTCCGTGCCCATGGTCGCGCCGCCCGCTGTCACCGTTTCGCCGACGTTTTTCGACACCAGCTTGGCCAAACCGAAATCGAGCACTTTGGCTTGGCCGCGCTCGGTGACAAAAATGTTGGCGGGCTTGATGTCGCGATGGATGATGCCTTCGGTGTGCGCNNTTCAGCAATTCCATGGCGATGAACGGCACGCCGGAGTCTTCGTCGATGTCGTAAATGGTGCAGATGCTGGGATGATTGAGCGCGGAAGCGGCTTGCGCTTCGCGCTCGAATCGTTCGAGTGAGGATTTATCGGCGAGGGAATCCTGCGGGAGAAATTTCAGCGCCACCTGGCGCTTCAGCTTGGTGTCTTCCGCTCGGTAAACCACGCCCATGCCGCCACCACCGAGTTTCTCGATGATGCGGTAATGCGAAACAGTCTGCCCTATAAGCGAGGAGGAATCCTTCATTTAACCTGGGACCTCGACGCAGTCAAGATCGAGTNNGGAGCTTGAGGCTCGAGTTCCTGTGCTGCATGTTTCGGAAATGACACTTCGCGGGAACCGAAGCGGGTAGCTAAGGAAGCGCCGACGGAGATTGTCAAACCAACTGCCAAAACGAGCAGACCAAGCAGAGGCACCAGTTCGAGCAAAGACAGCGCCAAAACTCCACCGATGGCAGCCCAGATTCCGCTGGTTTCTGGAAACACGACGCGAGCTACCCAATATCCCAAGCCGGTAGCGCCTGCAGCGGTGATAGCTAGAAAGATTATCAACAGGACGACATCCGCCAGGGTTTCCATGCTGCCGAGATAGCCCGTTAGCCAATCGAGACCATAAAATATGAGAAGCAAAAAGACGCCGGCGAAGAACACGGAAGCCGGGCGGCGCTCGATTGCGCGCGCGAAAGTTTCAGCGCGTTTCGCACGAACGAATAAATAACCCAAGGTTACGAAGAGCATATTGATACACGCGAGCGCGATGCCGCCCAGAAGCGTTGGACGATATTGCCCGGGGATCAGCACATAAGGCATCGATTTCGAATCGCCAACGATGACGGAATTGTCCTGGCGGCTGATATATCCGCCTATTGCGACCGCGTCGCCGAAAATTTTGCTGTTTGAGTTCGACTCGATCCGGCCGCCGAAGGCAACCGCGTCGCCATCCACTCTGCCGTCGACAAAAATGCTGCCGCCGAAAGTAACGATGTCTCCGGTTACATGGCCGCGGACGTGCACGTTACACAGGAAACACTGGACGTCACTCGCCGTTTCGCCCGCTTCGATCACGATGCTTTTCAGGGCTTTTAAGCGATCGTGGTTCGGAGTGATTGGGGTTTGAGCAGGCGTCGAGATACAAAACGTCGAGATCAGAAGCAACAAGACTGCGAGTCCGCGAATCATCGCTCAGGCTCCTTTGCCTGCTCCATGCGACGTGCGCGTTGCATTGGCGGTTTCGGCTTTCGATTCTTGCGAAGGCGAGGCAAGGAAAACTCCCGGCGACGTCCGCGCGAGATGCAGTGGACGTCGCTGGGAGGACCGCTGAAATGAAGCGGAAGGTTCCAAATTGCTACTTCTGAGCGTGGGCGTAATTCTCAGCAACTTGCGCCCAGTTGATCACGTTCCACCAAGCCTCGATATATTCCGGCCGGCGATTTTGATATTTCAGGTAGTAGGCGTGCTCCCAGACGTCCAGTCCAAAAAACGCCTTGCCGCCGTCCATGATCG
>PKWH01000283.1:0-131 GCA_003131985.1 Acidobacteriota bacterium
TTTCGACATCCCCCGGCTTCTGAAACCCGCGCGCCGTCAGCACTTTGATTCCCTCCTGGGCGGCAGGACGACCGAGCGACTTGATGCAAGCATCCCACCCAGCGTCGATTTCGACGTCCGGCGGCAGGCTG
>PKWH01000283.1:147-2371 GCA_003131985.1 Acidobacteriota bacterium
ACTTCGAGCGCGCGATTCCGCCCGATGAGCCGAGGCAGCCGAGCCATCGGGCCGCCGCCGGCGACCATCCCTACGCCCACTTCCCATTGCGAGATGATGGTCTTCTCGCGGCTGGCGAAACTCATGTCACAGGCTAGCGTGATCTCGCTGCCGTTGCCCGTCGCGCGGCCGCGAATGAGCGCGATGGAAGCGACCGGCAAGTGAGTTAGGCGCACGAGAAAGTCCGGCCACGCCTCCAGCCCGGTGGGGCCTTGAGGAATACTGGTCAGGTCCTCGATCTTGGTCGTGAAGTCGGAGTGATTCAGGAAATAGTCCTCGACTGCGCTGTCGAAGACCACCACCCTGACCTGCTCGTCGGCCTCCAGAGCGTTCATCACTTGCTGAAATTGCTTCACCATTTCCGGCCCCATCACGTTGAGCGGCGGGTTGTCGATCGTTACACGCCAATACGCGGGCGACCGCCGGGTCACACGGATCTGTTCCGACTTCGTAAGTGCGCTTGCAGTTGTCATGGCATTCTCCTGTCTATTTATTTGTCTCGGAAACCGGTTGATTGTCCCCAACGCTTTCTCGAGATTTGGATTATTTGTTCCCTGCCGGCGGTTGGTTGATTAGTGCCGCTCCTGCATTGCTGACGATCTCGTCCTGCGAATCCGCGCCTCCCGAACAACCGATTGCGCCGATAATCGCTCCCTGTTCGATCAGTGGGATGCCGCCTCGAGACGCAATGATTCCATCGAACGCGAGCAGATAGTTGAGATGCATAACGTTGATACCGACCTCGAACTCTTTCGTTGGGCGCCGGAAAGTCGCAGCTGCTCGTGCCTTGTGCTCAGCAATCTGAATAGACGCAAGCATCGCGCCGTCCATTCGTTGGAAGGCGACGAGATTGCCGCCGGAATCGACCACCGCGACGTTCATCTTCCAATTCCGTTTCTTCGCCTCTGCCACCGCAGCGTGAATAAGCGCCTGGGCTCGGTCTAGTGATATCGGTGGGCCATACGGAGTGTCGAAAGGCATTTTGGCGGGCACAAAATCGAGAGGATTCGTTTCCGCGGGCTGCGGCGCTCGACTCGCACCGGCGGCGCTTCCTGTTTTCTCATTTGACATACATCCTCCTTTTCAATGGTCGCGGTACAGATCGCTCGATCGGCGCGCCAGAAAAATCTTCACAAGACCTGCTCCAATTCCCCGGGAACCACCGGTCACGATTACTGTTTTCCGCGTACTCGTCATTTCTACGTTCCTTTGCTTCACGCGAAACTGAGAGTTGCCGCTCCCTTCGATTTCACTAGCGCAGCGGTCGGAACGACGCACGGAGATCGCTGACGAAGAATTCTGGCTGTTCCCAGGCGGCGAAGTGGCCGCCTTTGGGGTGACGGTTGTAAAAGATTAGGTTGGGATAGGCTTTTTCTGCCCAACTTTTTGGGGCGGCGTAGATTTCGTCGGGGAAGACGCTTACGGCGACGGGGAGGGTGACGTTGCGGACGTCGAAGAAGCCGCCCTTATATTCCCAATAGAGACGAGCGGACGAGACCGCCGTGTTTGTCAACCAGTAGAGCGTGATGTTGTCTAGGATGTCGTCTCGCGAGAGTCCTTCCGTTTTTCCGTCGAATACGCGTGTGATTAGCTCGTAGCTGCGAATGTCGTGATCGAGGATCCACGCGGCGAGACCGATTGGCGAGTCCGCGATTGCGTAGAGCGTCTGCGGGTGGTTGGCCATTTCGATGGCATAGCCAAGGCCGTGCTTATAGAAAAAGGCGAGCTGGTCGTACGCGTGCAGTTCGTCGGGTGAAAGATTGGGAGGCGGCGGAGCTCCGGCGAGGGCGGCCTTGTCAATGTCGGCTGGAACAGTGGCTGCCATGTTGGTGGAAATGGCCAGCAATCCCGCAGGCGCCTGCAGAGCCATCAGCTCGGTGACACAATTTCCCCAATCGCCGCCTTGGGCCACATATCGGGTGTATCCGAGGCGCTTCATCAGCACGATCCAGGCGCGTGCGATGCGGGCGGGGTCCCACCCGGGCGCGGTGGGCTTGCCTGAAAAACCGTAGCCCGGCAGCGAAGGGATCACTACATCGAAAGCGTCTTCCGGCTTGCCGCCATAGGCGGTGGGATTGGTGAGCGGGTCGATGACCTTCATCTGCTCGATGATCGAGCCGGGCCAGCCGTGCGTGATGATGATGGGCAAAGCGTTGGGCTGCTTCGAACGGACGTGGATGAAGTG
>PKWH01000283.1:2420-12011 GCA_003131985.1 Acidobacteriota bacterium
CGCTTCCGGAAAGCTGATGTGGAAGGGGCGGATTGATTCGTCGTCGGCCGCTGGAGCGGTCTTGGCGGATCCGGTGACCGCGAGCGCGGCAAACACTAGGGCAGCAGCAATTGCTAGAGTAGGTAGGATACGCACGACACTTCTCCTTTGGTTTATTGAGGAGCCCATCTTTGCTTTTTTAGCTGGAGAGCCCTGGTTCGATTTTCATCACCGCTGCTGGCATAAACCCACTGTGGGGTTCCGTGTCAAGAGGCACGGGAGCGTAGGAACACAGTAGGCTCATATCGCGATTTCTATCGTGCGTCAAATTAAATTTAGCGGCGCTACTTCATGAAGACCAAGTTTACCGCGCCACAGCGAGTGGAAGGGCAGCACTGTGTGTACCGGGATCTGGAAGTATCCAGTGCCTCGCCGTTGTCGGGTCGGCCGGTTGAACCTGGACGGAGACGGTCAAGGCGAGCTGGCCGGGCTCAGCGTCCGGCGGAATCGCCGCGCGGGGCACGCTGGGCGCCGAAGATCGCGCCGGGCCGGACACCTGAGTGAAGCTAACAGCCGCCCCAGCAACCTACCGGAGAACTATTTGATGCGCTTATCTTTATCTGGTTGACATGTGACCGATGCCTTCGACCGAGGCCCTAACCAACCTCCGCCAAAACCTCCCCGACGCAGGCCGCTAGCAATGTAAGGGCAGGTTCGCATCAATTGCCACAACAATCCGGTCCGATAGTTTTCGATCATCAGGATTACCGGTCCTTGATTCAGCCCGCAGTGACAGGGCGACACCCAACCGTGCGGATTGCCGAGCTTTTCCGGATACGTCGCGTTGAAAGATGCTTTGAATCCGTAAGGGTTCCGCTTCGTCAGTTTAATCTCGCGTATGTAGTAATCCAGCGCGGGCAACACGATTTCGGGAGCGAACGGCAGCGACGCCGCTACAGCCCATGGCGCGATGGTTCCGTCGTCAGGTCCGTACGGCACGCCACGTCCGACGTAGCCGAAGAATTGGCGCTCAATGCCGTTCACTTTGATTGTGGCGGGACCGGGACCGTCGCCTGCAGTAAGCCCCCAGCACTGGCGTGCGTAGCCCTCGAACTTGAGTGGGTTGTCGATCGCGTACTGTTGCTGCGCATACGTTGCGCGGCGGCTGTTCTCAAAATAGTCGATGCGCTTCTTGCGCATGAAAGCGTCCTGAATACTCCGAAAATCGACCCAGACATGTGAGAGCTGGTGAGTGAACAAAGGTCCGGCGTACAAATAGTGTTGGCCGCAACAGTGCTCCCATTTGTAAGTGGAAGCCCACGCGGAGTAGCTACTTTTGGGTAACGGATGTGTCGGCGAACCTAGTGCGAGGATATACAACAGCAACGCCTCGTCGTAGCCTTCCCAACGGTATTTAAGAAATCCACTTTCGGGATTCCATCCGTGCGTGATTGTTGCGCCCCCGTCTTGCGCCCACTGCCAATCGGCGCGTTGATAGAGCGCGTTTGCGAGCCTGCGGATTTCATTTTCGTCTGGTCTATCGTCGGTAAAATACATTCCTGCCGCGAGAGCGCCCGCCAGCAGAAAAGCACTGTCCACGGTTGATAGCTCGCATTGCCAGGTGCGCCGTCCGGTCCGCATATCAAGAAAGTGATAGTAAAAGCCCTTGTAGCCGGTGGTGTCGGCTGCGGGGCCTTGCGGGCTATTCCAGAAAAAACGCAGCGTCGTCAGCGTTCGTTCTACGGCCGCGGCCCGTGGAATGAAACCACGCTCGACAGCCACCGGGTAAGATGCCAAAGCCAGTCCCGTGGCAGCGATGCTCGCGGGGCAATCTTTTTTTGTCCTGTCTCGAATGAGCCCATTCTCCAGGTTCGATTCATTCAAAAAATAGGCGAAGGTTTCTTTCTGAAGCTGATCGAGCATAGTGTCACCGGATGGTCTCTTGGCACGAGCTTCGCGAGGTTGCGGCACTTTTGCCATCCGCTTATGCAAATTCGATCGTGATCGCTGCGACGCCGTGAGGCGGCAGCGCCAGCGACAACTCTATATTCGGCTGTGCATACTTCCAAGGCTGCGGTTGTGTCACCAGGGACGAATGGGCCTTCAATTGTTCCACTTGCCGGGCGTTCAAATAATTTGGTTCGCCCATAACTTCCCACAGCCCTCGCGCGTTCGCATGATCCTGGTCAATTCTCTGGATGTAGACTCTGCGAGGCTCCGGGGCGCCCGTGATATGCAGACTTGTCAATTCCGTTTGAATGGGATGTCTTGGCATGGCGTGGTTTGTCACCAGAATTGTCACCTCCTTTTCTTTTCGAACAGCCCAGGCGTCCACAGTGTCATGTTCACCTTCGACACCGAGCAGTTCGTTGCCCAGATGATGTAGCAGTTCGAAAGCTCGGTACACTGGCTTCGCGATCCCATGAATGTTCAGCAGGCCGAACCCACCCTGAAACGGAACAGATGGAAAGTAGTTCTCGGCGAAAATATCGCTGAAGGTCCAAAAGGCATAACCCTCTACGAGTCCTGTGGCTTCCATGATGATCTTGGCTGCATATGCGGCGGCAAAGGGTTCGTCGTGCAGCGGGTCGCGCGGATTGGACGAGATATTCCATTCCGTGTAGTACACAGGCAAACCACGCGCCGCATCTCGCGTTTTGCGAGCGTCATCACGCATGACGTGAGGTGGTGCATGCTGCAATTGTGTCTCGGTATCGGCGCCTATCTTTCCGAAGGCATCCGTGGGGTAATGGTGAGTCGTGACGAAATCTGCCGGCACTTTGTTCTGTAAGCAGAATTCGACAAAGTCGGAAATCCAAGCATTCTTTGCGCTGACGGGACCACCGACTTTGAGCAAATGATCCACGCCTTTAACCGCGTCCACGGTTAAACGGTAGAGCTTGAAATATTCCTGTTGAGTTCCAGTCCAAAACGCCTGGAGGTTCGGCTCGTTCCAAACCTCAAAAAACCATTCACGCACTTCCTTCGCGCCGTAGCGTTCCACCCAGTGAGCGGTCAGTTTGCTGATCAGTGTTGACCACTGTTCATAATCCTTCGGCGGGGTTACGTTCGCTTCGTAACGAAACACGGTCGTGTTGCCGGAGGCTAAAGCTTTGGGCATGAAGCTCAACTCGACAAAGGGCCTCATTCCGATGGAAAGAATAAAATCCATTATCTGATCCACATTGAAAAATGAGTACAGAAGTTTGTCTTCTTCGCAAATGATCGTATCCATTCCCTCTGACAGCAGCGCATGAAAGCGAACGTGTCGAAAGCCCAATTCGTTGTGGCAAAGCAGAAGTTGCGACTGCCAGTCAGCCCGAAGAGCAAGAGGCGCATGGCCGCTGCCAACGGTATGCTCCCAAAAATGTACAAAGGGTTTCCCTACCTGCGCAAAATTGCATGTGAAATCAGGCATTCCTTCTCCCTAATACTCGTCTCTGTTGGATCACAGGTGCATAGGCGCACAACCCGGACCCGGAACGATCGCGATGGTATTTATAAGTGTCTCCTTCAGCAGTAGCTTGGTTCTCCCGCAATTATCAGGACGTCTTCTTGGATGTGGGGTTGTACCAAGGGCCGTTTGAAGCGATCAGTGCATCGGCCGCTTTTGGTCCCCAGCTGTGACGCTTGTACGGAAGAGCGCGGTGATGCTTCTTAAGGACTGGATCGACGACGGCCCATGCTGCTTCAACTGCATCCTCACGGGTGAAGAGCGCTCCATCGCCGATCATCGCATCGCCTAACAGGCGCTCGTATGGCAATTCCTCGCCCGGCTGTTCGTCGACCAAATAGAGTTCCCGTTGTTCTCCAACGAACTCCTTCCCAACGCGCTTAACGCGAGCGGCGAGGGCGATGGCGGAAGTTGGTGAAAGCTCGAATCGCAGATAGTTGGTTCGGCCAGTTGTCGGATCTGAGTCGGCGAAAAGTTTTTGCGGGGGCGGCCTCAGTTCCACGAGGATCTCAGTTTCGTTTTCGGGTAGGTATTTGCCAGAGCGCAAGTACCAGGGCACTCCGGCCCAGCGCCACGAGTCGATGAAAAGACGCAAGGCGCAGAAAGTTTCAACGTCAGATTTTTTCGCCACGTGTGGCTCTTTTCGGTAACCAGCATATTGACCGCGCACCAAATCTTTCGATTTCAGGGGACGCATCGCTTCAAAAACCTTGGCTTTCTCCGTATGGACGGCTCCAAAGTCCCTATCGGCTGGCGGCTCCATCGCAAGTAGCGCGACGATCTGGAAAAGGTGGTTTTCGACCACGTCGCGCAGGCATCCGGCCGTCTCGTAAAACGCGCCGCGGCCCTTAATGCCAAATTTCTCGGCTAGGGTTATCTGCACGCTGGCCACGTAGTTGCGATTCCAGATCGGCTCCAGGAACGAATTCGCGAAGCGGAAATAGAGGATATTCATGATCGCTTCCTTACCGAGGAAGTGGTCAATGCGGAAGATCGAGTCTTCCGGGAACACCGCCCGAGCGGCGCGGTTGAGTTCCCGCGCGGAAGCCAAGTCGCGTCCGAACGGTTTTTCGACGATCACGCGCGCGTGCTCAGCCAGTTTCGCGGCACCAAGGCCTTTGATCACGGTTTCGAAAAGCGAGGGCGGAATGGCCAGATAATAAGCTGGGCGGCGAGCCTTGCCCAACGCTTTTTTTAAAGCCGTGAATGTAGCCGGGTCCTTATAATCCCCACTTACGTAGCTGAACTGCGACAGGAGATGGCGCAGGGCACGCTTATCATCGATCCCACCTGATCGCTTTATGCTGTCCGTCACGCGTTTACGCAGACGTTCCAGACTCCACTTCGGAAAGGCGACGCCAATTAGGGGGATATTAAGGACACCTCGTTTCGCCATCGCGTAGAGTGCCGGGAAGGTCATCTTGTGGGCGAGATCGCCGGTCACACCGAAGAGCACCAATGCATCCGAACGGGAGGTCGTCATCAGGCGCCCGCTTTCTTGCCGGCCCGCATAAGGCGCAGCACCATGTTGGTTCCCATTCGTCCTAATCCGATCATGCCCAGTTCCATGTGATTCTCCTTTTGCTATAAAAACCGTGACGGCTGCATCTTGCAGACGTCAGATGAAGTCACAGCCGGTCGATCCGTGCGTCGTATTCATGAGAAGAAGGAGACTGAGGTGCCTCGGATCCATTTACGGTGTAGTTCTTGTAATCGATGGTCAGCGTCTCCGTGCCGAACATCCTGATGACTGAAACCGCTTCTTCTCTTGAGAGAAGCCAGAACCCGTCGATCTTTCGGTAGTTCCGCACAAAATCCACCCGCTTAATCCAAAACGATGGGTTCTTGGCTAGATGGCCGGTGATTTTCACGATCGCGAAATCTTCGTTATCAATCCAGATCTTTCCTTCAAAGAGATCCGTTTGCTTGTGCTTCGGAACGGCGTGAACGACGGAGCAATTCGAGCTGTCGACCCTTTCCGTCCCAACTATTTCAAAGGTGTAGTTTTCCGGAGTGATCAAGCTGTCTGGGTCCTTGTCGCCCCGTACCCTCTTCTTTTCATCCTCCATAAGCCGCCGGAAGACATGATGGAGTACGTATCTCGAGCCTTGTTCGGACGAGCTTGTGAAAGTATCTGTACCTGGCGCGGTGTATTCCATGACCACAACTTGTTCCGCGACAATTTTGTCTTTTTCGTTTTGCACCTTATAGGTGCGAGTTTCCGAGAGCCGAGCCAGATGAGTTTCTTGCCAATGGTGGCGAACGGTCATTCTCGAAAAAAGTCCGGCCGCACTATCTTGCTTCCCGGCAGCCGAATTAAGCGGTACTGGAACCACCGCTTGGCTGACAAACGTCTCGCGCGAATATGAGAAGGGACTTCCGATTGACAGGATTCCGAATAACGATACGCCGACGCAGAGTCTTTTGAACCCAACTGCTGATCTCATAGCGACCGGCCTCCTCCAACTCAATTCACCAGCCCAACTCATATTCTTACGCATGGGTTACTTCGCCAGCGCTTTGCCAATAGATTTCAATTCGCGCCGCCGTTTTGCGGTGGTCTTGGGGTAGGCCATCTTCAGATCACTGAAAACGTCGATAACAATTCGGGAAACGATCAGGCGGGCGTTCTCCTTATCGTCGGCGGGAACGACATACCAGGGTGCCTGATGGGTGCTTGTGGCGTGCAGGCACTCCTCATAAGCCTTCACATATTGCTTCCAGTACTTCCTTTCATGAATGTCCGCGAGGCTGAATTTCCAGTTCTTGTCCAGCTCGTCAATACGCGCGAGGAAACGCTTTCGTTGCTCGTTTTTCGAGAGATGGAGGAAGATTTTGACGATCCGCGTGCCGTTACGGTAGAGATGTTCCTCCAAGTCCACGATGGAACGATAGCGCTCCTTCCAAATACTCTTCTCGTCGCGCAACGCTTCCGGAAGGTCCTGGTTGCGGAGAATCTCCGGATGCACGCGAACGACAAGAACTTCTTCATAGTAAGAACGATTAAATATCCCGATCCGTCCGCGTTCGGGAAGGCGGCAGGTGGTGCGCCAGAGAAAATCATGTTTCAGCTCTTCCGCACTCGGCTGTTTGAAACTGAAAACCTCGCAGCCCTCCGGGTTTACACCGGACATGACGTGCCGGATCGAGCCGTCCTTGCCGGCAGCGTCGGATGCCTGAAAAATCAGCAGCAATGCAAAGTGGGCGGATGCGTAGTGAAGTTGTTGCAGCGAGCTCAACTCCTCAACGTGCTTTTCCAGGAGTTTTTGATACTGCTTCTTCGACTTACAAAATGGTTTTATGATCGTCGGCCGCTGTCTAAGTTTGACCTTTTCTTTATGCCCGACGCGGAAATCCTTTGAATTGATTTTCATTTCATCCCTTCGGCCAGGTCCAGCGCGTGGTTCTCGAGCAGCTATTTGTGAGGTTCATTTACCGGAGTCTTCTGCTCGACTCTCTCTCGCTGCGCCTTCTCCCATTCCTCAACTTCGCGCACGTCTTCGCGTCCCAATTCCTCGTAGAGTTCATGGACTCGCTTGACGATGTGCAGATTCAAATCGGCAGTTGGCTCGATTTTGTCTTTAGGTTTCGGTTCGGCTTTGGCTTCAGGTTTTGGATCAGCTTTAGGTTCAGGCTCTGGCTCGAGTTTGGCTTCGACGTTCGTCGCGGCTTTCGCTTCTGGCTTCGAGTTCGCGTTGAGTTCCGGCGTCGTCTCAGCTCTGGCTTCAGCCTTCGTCTCAGATTTGGTTTCCGGCTTCGCCTCGGCTTTGACTTCAACCTTCGGCTCGGGCTTGCCTTCTGGTTTCGGCCCCGACTTCGGCTCCGTCTGGCCTGCGTCTTTTTGAATCTCCCGCTCGGCTTTTTCCCAGTCCTGATCTGCTCGACCGCCCTTGCGGGTTCGCTCCTCGTAGAGTTCATAGGCGCGCTTGGCGATCTGCGGAGTCAAATCGGGCGATGTCTTGGTTTCTGGCTTCGCCTCGGAGTTGGCTTCGGGCTTTGACTCTGCGTTAGCGGTAGGCTTTGAGTCAGCTTTGCCCTCAGGCTTAGACTCAGGCTTGGCCTCAGGATTCTGGTCGGTTTTGGCTTCAGCCTTTGGCTCTGCATTGGTCTCGGGCTTGGACACAGCCTTGGCTTCAGCTTTGGGCTCGGCCTTGGCTTCGGACTTCATTGCCGCTTTCGCTTCCGGTTTAGAGTCGGCCTTGACGGGATCAAGAATCTTGTATGCGAGCAACTTCACGCGGTCAGTCGCGAGGGCGCAAATTATCGCATAGCCCCAAACAAAACCCGCCCAGCGCCAGCCCAGGGGTGTCATAAACAGCCCATAGACCGCGATCAGGGTAGCCACGATTTGAGTCCCGAGCACCGCCATCCAGAGAATCCGCGCGGGGCGTATGGACCAGAANNACGGATAGCTTTAGGTACATTAGCGTTTGCACGTGCGCATGGTCGAAGTGAAATACGCGTTCGCCCAGAAAGAAAAGACCAAACGCGGCCACGACCCCGATGACGCCCAGCACGGTGGATATTCCGAGCACCAGGCGCATGTTCCATGCCTCGGGTTTGTCCGAGTAGTGAACGTTGTCATACGCGATGGAAAGGATGGCTCCGTCGTTGAGCACGGCGATCATAACAATCATCACTGCGGTGACCGGGTAGAAGTTAAAAACCAGGATCGCCAGCGTCATGAAGAACAGCACGCGCAACGTTTCGGCGATGCGGTACATGGAATAGCTGTTCATCCGCTGGAAGATGCGGCGGCTTTCCTTGATCGCNNNNACTCCGTCGCCGGTCATGCCGACAATGTGACCGTGCTTCTGAAGAACATTGACGATGTTGTACTTGTCTTCGGGGAATACTTGGGCGAAGCCGTCGGCCTTTTCGATCGATTCCACCGTCTGCTGAGACTGCTGATCCTTCGAATTGTGCAGCACGGTTGCATCGAGGATGTTCGTACCCATCCCGAGTTGCCGGGCGGTTTCCTGTGCGATGGCCAATTGATCGCCGGTAACCATTTTGACTTTCACGCCCATCTGCACGGCGTTCGCGATGGTCGCTTTGGCTTCTGGGCGGGGCGGATCGAACATCGGCAACACGCCCACAAACTGCCACTTATTTTCCTGATCCGCCCGCGCCACGCCCAAGGAACGGAATCCGCGCCCGGCGAATTCGTTGACGGCTTTCTCGACAGCGGCCTTCACATCGCCAACATTGGTCGCCATCGCTAGAATCACCTGCGGCGCTCCCTTCGCCACGTAGAACTGTTTTCCGTCCGGGCCTTTCACAGTAGCTTCAGTGCGCTTATGCACAGGGTCGAACGGTTGGAAATGGAGAATCTGAAAGGCTTTTAAGGCTTTATCGTCCTTTACGCCGCCGATCACTGCCAGGTCAATGGTGTCCTTATCTTCGGCACGCGAAGCAAGTGCGGCCCAGAGAATGATCTGGTCGGAAGGTATTTTATTCAGGCAGAAGGGATCGCCTAACGTCAGCTTGTCCTGGGTCAGGGTGCCGGTCTTGTCCGAGCAGAGCACGTCCACGCCCGCCAGTTCCTCGATGGCCACCAGCTTGCTCACGATGGCCTTTTTCCTGGCCAGAATGCGCGCGCCGACGGCCATCGTGACCGACAACACTGTGGGCATGGCCACAGGAATGGCGGCCACGGTCAGCACCAACGCAAACTGCAATGTCGTGAGAATCGGGTCGCCCCGGAAGAGCGCGACAGTGATAATCACCGCCACCATGCCTACCGCGAGGAAGATGAGATAATTGCCGATCTTCAAAACCGCCTTTTGAAAATGGCTGACGGTGTGCGCCCCCTGCACCAGTTGCGCCGTCTTGCCGAAGTAGGTTTTCTCGCCTGTGGCATAGACGAAGGCGCTGATTTCGCCGCGGCGAATGATGGAACCGGAAAACACCGGCTGGCCGGTTTTGCGCGTGGCGGGCAACGACTCTCCGGTCAGCGCGGACTGATCCACCTCCACCGGGTCGCCATCCAACAGACGCGCATCCGCCGGCACGATGTCGCCCATACGGACGCGGATGACGTCGCCCGGCACCAATTCCTTGGCCGAAGGGTCGGTCCATTTCCCGTCGCGTTTGACCTTGGCTTTGATGGCCAACTGCTTCCTGAGTGCGGCGATCGCATTGCCCGCCTGGTGTTC
>PKWH01000043.1 GCA_003131985.1 Acidobacteriota bacterium
GCACCTCAGCGCCGCGAGAGCGTTGCGACAACCACACGTGCCCCATGGTTGGAAATTCGAACGACCCAAGAACCACCTTCTTGCGCTCTCGGAATGACAACGCGCTGGCGATCGAATTGATTCCGGCNNTCGGCGAATCCTTTCCGTACAGCGCCTGAAAGGGCGCCCTGCGAACAGCTATTCAAATAGATTTTGCTGCCGAAGACAGGGAAGCGAGAGCGAATTTCGTTAATTCGAGCAGACGTCAGCATACACATACGGACAGTACATCGGACGGGCGTGCCATATCAAACCGTATGTACCGAAGACGTCAAATATATCTACGGAATGGGAGAGCCTATCAGGCGCGAATCAGGGCAGCCATACCTTCGGCTTACCGCGGGGATATCGTCTTGCGGCTCACGGCGCGGCGGATGCTTCGGCGTCCAGCCAGTACGTGTTGCGCGCCCTGAGTTGAAGCTCCGGTCTGTCCTTTAGCGTCAGTTGCAGGGTATGCAGCCCTGCGCTTGGCGATTCCGGCCGGAAGCTCAGCACGTAGTAATTTGGCACGTCATTCGAGATGGCGAGCAAGTCCCGCTTCAGCGTGGCTGCGTTCGTAAACGCGAAGTATTCGCCTCCGGTTAATTGCGCAACGGACTCGGGCACATTGCGTTTCAGCCCGTCTTTCGCGGCGATGAACGCCATCCGCACCAATCGCAACGGCGGAAGCAGATCGCTTGCGCAGTCCAGCGCCTGAACGCGGCGGTCTCCGTGCGCGTCGGGATCGGCGCCGGGATCCTGACTCATGCAACCGCCCGGTCCATACGGCTCGTTTCCGTAAGGTGTTCCTCCCGGCAACGGCACCTTCGATGCCTCATGCTTCACCGCCGCTTTCGCCGTAGAAAAGCCGACACTGTAAATTGCTGTGTTCGTATCGCTGACCGAGCGCACGGCATCGTCCAGGCTCGTCTCGCTGCCGCGGTCGACCGTCTCGGTGACAAGCAGCACCGCGCGACGGTATCGCGGCGGCACATCGAGCAAGAGAGCGATGCCGAAACTGAGCGCGTCAAGAATGGCCGCTCCTTGATCACCCTCGTTCAGGTTGGCAATAGTTTTAGCTGCTGCGTCCGTATCGTCGGTGAAATTCTGTGCGATTCGAGGTTTGCTGTCGAAGCTGACCACGGCGACGAGATGTCGCACATCGCCTATGACGGCATCGAGCTCCGCTCCGAGATTGTCGTAGTCGCGCAGATGCCGCGTGCCCTGCCCGCCAGTCTCCACAATGACGACCAGCGCCAGCGGCTGCGAGTCCGTATCGGTCTCCAAATGCAAAGTCTGCGGCACACCATTATCTGTGAGGATGAAATCGTGGGCCGTGAGCGAGAAAACAGTCTCGCCGGATTTGGTTTTAACCAACGCGGGGACGAGCACCACAGTAGAGCTGGTGCGAATTCGATTTCCTGACTGCGGAGGGTCGGCCGTTTGTTGTTTGCCCGCTGGGTCGGGAGAAGAGCTTCCGTTTTGGCTTTGCGCGTGAGCGGATGGTCCGGCCGTGAGGAGCAGCAATATCACTCCGGCACATTCGCATTTGGACAATCGCCCCATGGCAGGCTTTGTGTGATTCAACGGTGCCTGCGCTGGTTGTCCATCGTCCAAGGAACCGACTGGCTGACTCCTGAGTAGTCGCGTAATCGGAAACTTGAAAATTCCAATTGCGCGGTAGGCGTCGATGCGATCACCCATGCAGGTTTCCCCTTCGCAGGGAAGTGTATAATCCCGCCATGCCGCCACTCGACCTCGCCAAGCTTTGGGAAGAACACGTCGCCCACGAATTCACAACCAAGGATACCGAGGCAACTCTCGCCACTATGACCGACGATGCTTATGTCAACCACGTCCCGGTAATGACCGGCGGCTACGGCAAAGCCGCTTTGCGCCANNGTCGGTGAAAATCAGCTCGTCGACGAAATGATCTTTTCCTTCACCCACACGCAGGAAATTCCCTGGATGCTCCCTGGCGTTGCTCCCACCAAACGCCGCGTCGAAGTGCCGCTAGTCGTCATCGTCCACTTCCGCGACGGCAAACTGGCCCACGAACATATCTACTGGGATCAAGCCTCCGTCCTAAAACAAATCGGCCTCCTGACGGACGAGTCGTTACCAGTCGTAGGTGCCGAAACCGCCCGCAAGGTGCTCGATCCAAAATTCGCCTCCAAACCTTGAACGCCAATATCAGACAGTGAAACTACGATCGTTCCGCACGAATTCCGCCTCGTCTCCCGCGCTGCCGAAAACCGCCACGGGCAAAATCCAGAGCTTCCCCCTGCGCTCTACCTAGCCGATACAGCGATCCGCGCACAATTCCGTAGTGGGCTACTTTCATCTCGGTGCGCTAGGCACTTGAGTCGGGCTACAGCCGAGGGAGACAGTTTGTATGGAAGTTCGCGGGAACACGCCTCGTGAATATTATTACCGGGACCAATGAAACACGATGCCGGCTCCCACCAACAAATTGTTTTGGTGGTCGTTCGTGGAGTTCGTAAAGTTGGTCAGATAATAATCGATCTGAATCACTCGCACCGCGAACCGCGGACTCAGCGGCACATCGATGCCCCCGCCCATGCGAGCGGCAAACGAAAAACCCTCGCCTACTCCCGCCACTCCACCTCCGGCGTGCGCGCCGCCCAAAAGCACCTGGGCAAAGGGTTCTGGTTTGTGTTTCCCCTCCAGCCACGGTTGCGGAAGTTTGTAACGCGCCCCAGCCAAATACGAGGTCAAGGTCAATGAGCTTCCCGCAGTCGGCGCGTTACTCGCGTACCCGGCGCTGAAATCGACAACCGCTGACCAGGGGCCGTGAAAATTCCACGAGCCCGAAATGCCGCCGCCGTTCAGGCCGAAACAGCCGCACTGTCCGGGACCAGCGTTGGCGTGCACCCATTCGTAAGTCGCCGCTGCGTCTCCGCGATACGACGACTCCTGGGCCATCGCCGCCGATGTTCCCGCGAACAACAAAATAATTGCTACAACAAGCGATCGCATTCGCAATTCTCCTCAAACGCGCTTCATTAATTGGATGGCACGGAAATGCTGACTGCCACGTTACTGATCACCGCTTGCTCGAAAGATCCCCCTGTGGACGCGGTGAAATACATATAGGCCACGGCTGGAAGCGCCACGCTCCCGGACATCACTTGCACGCCGTCAAGCGTCACCGTCATTTGCCCCTGGATAATTGAAATGGTGTAGTCGTGTGAAATTGACTGGCCCACGGCGACCAGCGTCGGAATGCTGGTGTTTACGTTGAACCAGGGCTTCTCGAACAGCGCCGCGTCGCTTCTTCCCACCCCTACGTACGGAACCATTGGGTCGCCAGCGTTGTGATAGGTGTCAAATCCGAATAAGCTGCCTGGAATTCCGCTGGCTCCCAATCCCATGCCCTGCGTCCCTAAGCTCGTCGGCGTCGCTCCGAGCGATGGATCGCCAAAAACCAATGTGAAGCCATCGGCCGGAGGATTACTCGGGCTGCTGAGAGTCATGGTGAAGCTGAGCTGGATGTCGCCAGTGGAAATCAGGTCAGGCCACACGATTTCGCCCAACTGGTCGTTCGCCGCGGGAGTTAGTTGGAAACTGCATGCCGGCGAGCCTGGTACTGTGTCGTCCAACGGGGACCAATTCGTGTCGCAGAGATCTCCCGGGACCGACAAAGGTCCTACAAAGAGACCCGCCGAGACGCTGACCACGGACGTGGTGCTCCCGTTGCTCACCACAACATAAAAAACGGAACCGGACTCCGCGAGAGTTGCGTCAGTCTGTGTGAACGTCGAGCCGGTCGCTCCCGGTACCGCGGTAAATACGGAACTGCCCGGCGCGGCTTCGAACCATTGATAGGTCAACGGGAGATCGGAAACCGCCGTCACTTGGTACGTTGCGGATGCGCCAACAAGGACGTATTGGGTCACCGGTTGTCCGGTGATCAGTATCCCACTGCCAACAGCAAGCGTCGCGGGCTGGGAAACTGCTTGCCCAAAGCTGTTGGTTACTATGACGTAGTACTCATCCTGATCGTTGCTAACCGCGGTATCCGCGCCCGGAACCGTGTAGCTGGCGGCAGTGGCTCCCGATATCAAAACTCCGGTCGTTTGTCCGGCGGGAATCACATACCACTGATACGCAAGCGCAGGCGTGCCGGAAGCCACCACCGTGAACGATGTCGTGTCTCCTGGCGCGACGCTTTCGCCAACAGGCTGAGTAATGATCGTCGGCGCAGCATTTCCAGCCACTACGGTCAGCGTCGCGGCAGTGCTGGTAAGTGGAGTCGCGCAGGAATCCGTAACCGTCGCGTAGTANNGGCGTGATGTAGGTGCTCGATGTTGCGCCGGGGATCGCCGTTCCGCTCGTAGCGCCTGACGCGATTTGAAACCACTGATACGTGAACGGACTCAACCCTTGCGCCGCCACCGCAAACATAGCCGTCTGTGTAGGGAGAACCGTAAGATTCGCGGGGTTCG
>PKWH01000317.1 GCA_003131985.1 Acidobacteriota bacterium
CCCATGATCAACATCATGTCGGTGTTCTTGATGTCGATCCAGCCATTCGTCATCGCCCCGCGTCCGAACGTTGGTCCCAAACTTGAGACCGTGGGGCCGTGTCAAACACGGGCTTGGTTTTCTAAATACACCAAGCCCAGACTCCTCATTGCTTTCACGACCAAATAATTGAATTCGTTTGTGTCCGTACAGCCGCCGATGAAGGATATTCCTTCGCACCGATTTACGGTTCGGCCGTTCGCGTCTTTCTCCACGAACGACGCGTCGCGGGTTTTCTTCGTCCATTGCGCAATCTCATTTAGCGCCGTGTCCCACGAAATGTCCTGCCAGTCCGTCGCGCCGGGGCGCCGAACTTGAGGCTTTGTCAGCCGCCGCGGGTTGAGGATGTCCTGCTCAAGTGAAGAACCTTTCGGGCAGAGTGTCCCACGGTTGGTAGGATGATCGGGGTCGCCTTCGACGTGAATCACTTGCGGCGTAACGTTTTTGGCCTTGTCGCCGATCGTGTAAATGAGAACGCCGCAGCCCACCGCGCAGTAAGGACACGTCGATCGCGTCTCGGCAGCGCGCGCGATCTTCAATTCTTTCAACTGGGCGTAAGCAGGCTTGAGGTCAAATCCGAAGACGGTGGCGGCGACGCCGCCGACCGCAGCTATCTTGAAGAAGTCTCTGCGGGATGTCTGCATTCCCAGATTACCTCCCGTTCGGTTCGGAACAGTAACCCATATCTATTAGTCTTCGATGATTCGTTTGTCAAGAGTTATGAAAGACGCAACGGCGAATCTGGCCCGATGCATGCGCATCCCACTCCCAGGCAAAGTGTGATATCACACTCCCCTTAACGATACACAGAACCAAGAACGAAGAATTGGAACAGAGATTAATCTGGTAAGTGCTTCGCAACCCGAACAAAAATTGGTGGCCATGTAGTAGCGTGAAAATGACGTTTACTTGATGAAAGCGGCGACGGGAGGAGGCGTATGAGTGAGACACTTGGCTTCATAGGTTTGGGCAATATGGGCGAGCCGATCGCGGCTAATCTGCTTCAAGCCGGCTACACATTGCGTGTCTACAATCGCACCGCATCGAAAGCGGCGCAGCTTGCGGCTAAGGGCGCGACCGTGGTCCCACGCCCCGAAGATGTAGCCGTAGCCGGTGGCATCGTGCTCACCATGCTTGCCGACGACCAGGCTATCGAAGGCGTCTGCCTCCCGGCCGGGTCGTTCGTCGAAAGGCTAGGGTCCGGAGGTGTGCACGTTTCCATCAGCACGATTGCTCCCGCCAGTGCGCGCCGCCTCGCCGAGCATCACGCGAAATACAAAGTGGCATATGTGGCGACGCCGGTATTCGGGCGGCCCGAGGCCGCCGCGGCGAAGCGTCTGTGGATCTGCACGTCCGGCGATGCCACGGCCCGCAAGCGAGTAATGCCGATACTCGCTGCGATTGGCCAGGGCACATTCGAGTTTGGCGACGATCCGGGAGCGGCTAACGTTGTGAAGCTGTGCGGGAATTTCATGATTGCCTCCGCGATTGAGGCTCTTGCCGAAGCGTTAACGTTGGCGGAGAAAAATGGCGTGAACAAGAAGGATGTGGCCGAGCTGTTCGGCAAAACGCTCTTTGCCTGCCCCGTGTATCAGGGGTACGGCAAACAAATCTCCGAAGAGAAATTCCTGCCGGCGGGCTTTCGGCTCGCTCTGGGGCTAAAGGACATCTCGCTCGCCCTTCAGACCGCCGCATCGAGTTCGGTGCCCATGCCGCTCGCCAGCCTTTTGCGCGATCGCTGGATGACTGCAGTGGCAAAAGGTCGTGCTGATATGGACTGGACCGCCGTCGCTCTCGGAGTGGCCGAAGATGCCGGATTGAAGCCGGTCGCGGCAAACACGAACGAAGGGAAATAAGGGCGGCAAAGTCTCCGCCAAGATAAGCTTGGCACTCTGTTATCAGGACGTCACGGTTCCATCCGCCACAATCTGCTCTTGATAAAGGGCCGTGTTCGGTGAGCTATCCTCGTAATAAGCAATCTGAGCAGTGGGCCCGTCGAGGTCCAGGATAGCGAAGCCGTGCCGATAGAAGCTGACACCTTTATCCAACTGGACCTTGGCATTGACTGGTACGCCCGGCAATATCGGCACCTGCGGCTCATCAATTCCCACAGGAAACGCTCCGTGCCCGATACACCGTCCATAGACTCCCTCGTAGTTGTCGAAAATCACGAGATTGTGTTCATGCCCCCAAAACCACATCGTGATCTTGCTAAGGACGCTTTGAAGCTGCTGCCGAAGTGACTGGTTGACGGGTGAGTCGCCGATTTTCTCGTAGCCGCTGAAAAGCTGATGATGGCTCAACAAAATTGTCTTACGGTTTCCTCGACCAGTCACTTTGTCGCAGACCCACGCGGCCTCATCGGGATCAAGAAAAGTCGGTGTGTGTCCGAGGCCGACCGGATCTGAATCGTGAAGTCCGGTGTCCATTGCCAGAAATTGCCAGTTGTCGTTTTGGAGGCAGAAAAAACTCGCCGGCTGCTTGATGGTATCGAGAAGTTGGTAGTAGGCCTGCCCGCCCGAGTACATGTCGTGGTTGCCTGAAAGACTGAAAAGGATTGGACTGCCGACTCCAGGTGCAGCCCCGAACACCTGCGACCACACGGCGGAAAAATAGTTGTCGTATTCGTATTGGGTGCCGGAGTAATAGACGTCACCCAAATGAATGACGACTGCGGGATTCTTGTCCTTGATTTGAGAGAGAACGGTTCGAGCCGCCTGTTGACCCGTTCCCCAATCTCCCACGACCGCCAGCCGAACCTTTGCGCCAAGGGGAGTCGCGATTGTAGGATCGGCAATCGTCTTGACGGACCGGTAAGGAATCGACTTTCCCTGAGCTACAAAATAATTGGCGTACACAACCGCACTTTCGGCCCACCGAGGATCGCACCCGCCGAACTGCCCGAGTTGATCTCGATAGCGCTGGATTTCCTGCTGATTGCCGGAGACCAGCGCCTTTCCCAGGGCTTCTCCAAGTTTAAGACTCAAATTGACGCAATACTTTGCTCCGTCGACGATCCCGAGGGTTTCTGGAGCCGCGCTCTCCGGCATCGCATCCATCGTCGCCGCATCGGCATAGTTTGCAACTGCTTCTAGCATCGGGTCATCCGTCGTGGCACGAACTGGAATAGCGGGGCCACCCTCACTCAGGAGTTGATTCCCGGAATGTTTCTCCACTACCTCGCTGACGGCTGACTGAAACAGTGAAATCTGCGCGTCGCGATAGGCCTTCATGTTAGACATGGAACTGTCCTCCCGCTAGACGCTCGTGAGCGCACGATATAAATCGATCAGGCCCGCTCCTTGAAAGAACTTGTCGCGCCCCAAATCATTGGCCGATTGCATAAAGATGTGCTTGATCTTCGCGGGATCGCCTCGAAACTCCTTGTGCACCGACAGAAATGCTGCAATCGCGCCCGAAACGTGGGGAGCAGCCATACTCGTTCCGCTGTCGTCCTTGTAGAGATACTTGCCATCAGGATCAACCGCGCAAGAAATGATTTTTTCCCCGGGGGCAACAATATCCGGTTTGATCCGTCCATCACCGGTCGGACCCTTCGACGAGAAATAAGAGACTCCGTACGTGTGCGGCGAACTCTTATGCACCGAACCGACCGCTATCGCATCCTTAGCATTTGCCGGATCGGCGATCGACAATCCGATGAAGACCTCAGCGGTCTGTTGCGTGCTGAGAGTCGTTTGCCCGTAACCCGCGTTTCCGCAGGAAATCACCACCACGATGCCGGACTGAACAGTTCGATTTACTTCCTCGCACAGCGGACTGTGCCCGCAACCGTACCATTTTGGATCGAAGGGATAGCCGAGGCTCATGTTCACGCCGTCCACCGTAATCTGTTTGCTGGCTGCGTTCAGTTTGCGGAGATGCTCGAGGGCCAGAATCGCACAGGACGCGTCACCTTCCCCGTTTTCATCCAAAACTTTCAGGCTAAGCAGCCGGCACTTCGGTGCAATTCCGGAAGGATAGCCCGTCAACTGCACAACGGTCGCTCCCGTTTCTGATTGCAGCAGAGCACTTGGATATTGACCCGCCGTGTTCTGCAGCGCCCCGCCGACGATTCCGGCGACATGGGTTCCGTGCCCATTCGTATCCTTTAGAGGATCGGCGCTCCCCGTGTTGTCTGTATTTGAAAAATCCTTGCTCAGCGGCACGGGAGCGATCGGAGACAGAGCGAAGTGCGGGTGTGTGGCCTGAATTCCGGTATCCATCACAGCCCACGTGATTCCATCGCCAAATGCATCGAAGCTTTTCCAAGCGGCACTCGCTTTCACTGTTTTTGTTGACTCTAGCAAATGGGCGCTGCACTTCTGATCCATCCAAACGTGATCAACGAGCGCCAGATACTTGGTCGTCAGTTCCTCGATTTTTCCAGAAGGCAGTTTCGCGAATACGTAGTACTGGCTGCTACTATGCGGGTAGTCCTTTAGGATTTCGAGAATAGCTTCCTTGGAAAGTTGCACGCCGGCTTCCGGGTTCGAAAGCGATTCAGTCGGAGTAATGATGACGGGAACCAGAGCCTCTTTTCCGTCCATGCCGGAGCGGGCCTTCATGGCTTCGCTGACGGCAGGCGAAACAGTCCGTTGGCGGAAGTCGAGTCGCATGCGTGCATCCTCCGTTTTATCGATCGAGGCTCCAAACTTCTCGCCCGGCGATAAATCTAGACGCGAATCTTAACGAAGACTCGACAGTCGAATTCGGTCACACGGCGATCAGAGCGGCGATCCTCTCTGCAAGTGCTCCGATGGTTCGAGAGGGATTCACTCCTAGCGGGCGGGGAATGATCGCGCCGTCAGCAACGAACAGGTTGGGATAATCGAACACTTCCCCTTTGTGGTCCACCACGCCGTCTGCGGACGTCGCTCCCATATTGCAACCACCGAGCGGATGTGGCGTGATCAACTCTTTATCGAGCGCCCAACCGGGCAGCGGAATCGGAATGCCACCCGTGCTTTCGGCAAGCTGTTTGTGTTTAGCTGCAATTTCGTTGAACAGGCCTAGCGACGCGCTGAGGTCCCACTTCAAATCAAGCGAGCCATCGGTAAGCATCAGTTCACCGTCGCCAGCGTCGACGCCCTGCGCGAACCACGGCATGATGTGGCGGAACAGGTCGTGACTCTCCGAGAAAAGCGCTAGGTGTTGCAAGATCACGTGGGGCGCGAGAGTTTCCAACCAGCTGGGTTCGTTTGGCGCTTTCTGCAACCGATCCGATACGGCTTCGAAATACTTGTTCAGTACATTCGGAATTCCGCCGTCCTGCACCCAGAAAACTTTGCCGTTCTGGCTTCCATCGAGGTAATTGATGGCGCTCGCAATCGTTGGGCCGCGATCGGACCAGAGTGAGCGGAGAATGTGGAGCGCAGGAGTGAGGAAGTCTCCGTTGCTGCTCCAACGCTTGCCCAGCTGTGAACTGAGCCTCGGAAGCGAGTGTGTAACATCACGGCAGCGCAGCAATAGCTCGGTTGAGCCCAGAGAACCAGCGGCAACGATCACGCGAGTTGCAGTAGCCTTACCCGGGATGCGATCCCCGTCAGCAAGTCGATCGAAATGAACACAGTAGCCGCCGTCAATCTGCTCGATATTTACGACGAAATGTAACGGCCAGACTTTCGCGCCTTTTTTGACAGCCGAGGGAATGTAATTCTTGTCGAGCGTATTCTTCGCGTATACTCGGCAGCCGATGTCGCACTCTCCCAGATGAACGCACTTTCCCTGAAGGACGCCGAATTCATTCGGGACCATTGTGGATTTTGAGATGTCGGGTTCCTGGTCGAAATCGTATTGCAGGTCCTTATCGAACGTCACCGCAAGATCTAAAGTTTCGAAACGGTTTAGATCGTTCAGCTTTGTTGCGGCTTCTCGCATAAGTTTCATCCGCGGATTCCACTGGTTCGCTGGAACTTTCTGAACATTCAACATTTTGCCGACTGTTGCGTAATAGGGCGCGAGTTCCGAGAATTTGATTTCGGCCGGCCAGCCGTTTGCAAAGATCGTTGGAGGCGGCACGCGGGAAATATTCGCGTAAATTAGAGATCCTCCGCCCACACCCGCGCCCAGTGCGACGGACATGCCCTTGAAGACCCGCAGATCGAGCCATCCGTGATACTTTTCCGGATGAGAGTGACTCCATATCCAATCGTCTTCGACGGCGCGTGGATAGGACGCTTTATCCCATTCGCGCCCCCTCTCGAGAATCAAAACCTTTTGGCCCTTCTGCGCCAGCCGGCAGGCAGTAATAGCTCCGCCAAATCCGCTGCCGATGACGATGGCGTCGAAGTCCACGCTGCGCTCCTTTGCCTGCCTTTCCAGGCATCTATGAACACATTCACAGAAACAGAGGTTTTTTGTGAAGAAGAATTGGGAGAATACCACCCCCTTCTCTACTGTCAATGGACTTCTTAAACTAGTAATAAACTCCACTAATTTTCGGACCGGATATGTTAGCGTGTAGCCCAAGTCGATGCACTTCGCGGCGGGGCGAGAGATTCTGCCCGAAATCCGAAGCTGCTCAACGAGGCAGAGAACATGCCTACAGATTTCGTTCCTCTTCCATCGCAAGCCAAATGGCAGGAGACCATAATTCCGTTTCAGGCCGGGGATGGATTCCAGTGCAACCTTCACCATGTCCTGGGGCCGTCAGCTCCCACCAGAAATCCAGTCTTGCTTGTTCATGGAGCCGGCGTTCGAGCGAATATCTTCCGAGCCCCTGTGGACGCCACTCTGGTGGATTTGCTCGTCGAAAATGGCTACGACGTATGGCTTGAGAACTGGAGAGCCAGCATCGACTTGCCACCCACTGAATGGACGCTCGACGATGCCGCCGTGATGGATCATCCTGCGGCTATTCGCGTGATTCGGGAGCGGACCGGGAGCGATAACATCAGCGCCGTAATCCATTGCCAGGGCTCTACGAGTTTTATGATGTCGGCGGTCGCGGGCTTGCTTCCTGAAGTGAAGACGATCATCACCAATGCGGTATCGCTGCACACCATTGTGCCGGATTTTTCGCAGTTCAAGCTAAAGGTGTTGATTCCCTTGATCAAGAGCTTCTACCCCTTTCTTGACCCGCAATGGGGACTTAAAGCTCCAGACTTACGCGCACAAGCTCTTGTGCAGCTTGTGAGGCTGACCCATCACGAATGCAACAACATCGTTTGCAAATTTTCGAGCTTTACGTATGGCACGGGCTTCCCGGTCTTGTGGAGGCACGAGAACTTGAACGACGAAACCCACGAGTGGCTCAAGGGAGAATTCGCGAAAGTGCCGCTGACTTTCTTCTCTCAGATGGCGCAGTGTGTGCGGCGAGGTAACCTCGTGTCGCTCGGAAAGTATCGCCAGCTTCCCGACGATTTCTGTGCCCAGCCGCCGCAAACCGATGCTCGGTTCGTTTTCGTGACGGGCGACCGCAACATCTGTTTCCTGCCCGAAAGCCAGCGCCGTTCCTTCGACTTCCTCGAGCAATTCCGAAAGGGATTCCATTCGATGCATACGTTTCCCGGCTATGGTCACTTGGACGTTTTTATGGGAAAGAATGCATCCCGGGATACGTTCCCGATCATCATGAAAGAGCTCGACCGTGGTTCGGCGGGAGTCCACTAACATGGGCGTGCCTGAAAGGATCAAATTGCAATCCGGCCGCTATGCGAACGTGGATAGCATTCCGTTCCAACTTCCGGTGGCATGCGAACCGTCTCCGGTTGCCATGGCAGCTTTTTCAATCGATTGGAAGAAAGCTGCCGCGATTCTCCCCGGAAACGAGTTGTTCCCGCTGAAGTTATTCGACAAGGGCGTGTTGCTGATTACAGTTGTCAATTATTTAGGGACGACAATCGGAAAGTACATCGAATACAGCATCGCAATCGCATGTACTCACGGGTCCGATCCCTCTCCGCCTTTACTTCCCGCGATTCTTCAGGGGGCGTATCAAACGGGCCAGTTCGTATTGGATTTGCCCGTGAGCACGGAAATCTCGGTGAAAGGAGGTAGAGGGATTTGGGGAATGCCAAAACATCAGGCCAGCTTGTCGTTTGAAGCGCGCGATGGCGCGATTGTCGCGCAATACGAAGCTGACGGAATGCTCGGCATGGCGCTTCGCGTACAACGCCAGGAGAAAATGCTGCTCCCGCTTTCGTTGTCAGTTTCATCCTATGCGCAATTTCGGGGAATGCTCTTCAAATCTTATCTGTATTTCGACGGCGCGGCAGCCATCACGCTGGAAAAGAAGGACGCGGCGCAACTTGTAATCGGGAACCACCCGCGCGTGCAGCCGCTAAAGGAACTCGAAATCGATCCTCATCCCCTCTTCACCGCCTACATCCCCGAAGCTCGCGGAACCCTGGACGATCATTTCGAGTGCTGGTTTATCTCCGCCGCTCAGCCGCCCGCAACCTCCGAGCCGGGACTGGAGAGCGTCGTCACGCTAGGACTGGACCAACAATGGCCTCCGCCGCCGAAAATTAAAGTCAACTTCGATTCTTAGTCAATCGACGATCCATGAGGGAAAACGGATGACACTAGGAAATCTCGGTCTCAGCTTTAGCGAAGTGATGTCGGGCGACTTTGCCCTCGGCGCGACAGATCCCGCAGCGGGTGCGGAGCAAGGCGCTCGTCAGAGAACTAATTTAACCATGCACGCCACCATCTCAATCGCGGACCTCGACCAATTCATTCAGAACCCACAGCACCCGGGAAATCTTGCCGGAACGATTGACTTCACGCCTTTCGGTGCAAATATTCCATGCGACCGCGGTATTTTTAATCTTTTTCGGTCCGGAGATTTGCCGCTCGAAAAGTTAATGGTCTACGAGCTCGGTTT
>PKWH01000253.1:0-2217 GCA_003131985.1 Acidobacteriota bacterium
CTGGGCGTCTCGTTGCCGAATGCTCCCGCTAACATCGGCGCCTACCAATTTTTTTGCGTGCTGGGCCTCAGCGTTTTTAATGTCGAGAAGACAACGGCAACGGGCTTCTCGATTTTCGCCTTTCTGGCGCTCACGATTCCGTTTATCTTCCTGGGATTTGCGGCGCTTTTGCGCAGCGGGCTGTCGCTTAAGTCCATGCGGGAGACCGTAACTCATTTGCCCAGTGGAAATCGTGGCTCCGCGCAGTGCCAAACCTAGCATCGCGTCCTTTCCGAAAAACCTGATATCAAACCGTTTTTCTTTGCACGTCCCTTGGATTTGATTGTGAGAGCGGGCAGCCGTCCGTTATATAGTGGTAGTTGGTCGCGGCAGAATCGGTGTCGATGGCGAATTTCGTAACGGAAGCATTTAGCGGACTTTCCCAGCAAGCCCGTGAAACTCGATACACGCGCGGACTTCCATGGCTCAGGATTTAAACAAACATCTCGACCGGGCTCGACGCAACCTCGAAAAGAATAAGCTCCGCGAGGCCGTGACTGAGTATCAAGCCGTCCTGGAAGAGGCTCCCGCTCATCAAGAAGCTCTGCAGGCTCTTGCCGATATTTACACCCGCCTGAACGAGCCGTCCGTAGCCGCGCAATATTATGGCATTCAATTTGACCGCCTAATCGAGGCGGGTGACGGCGCTAAAGCTTCGGCTGTTTTTGTGCGGTTTCTTCGTTCCTTCCCTCAGCCTGCCGACCGCCTGATGCGTTATGGCACTTTGCTCCAAAAGCAAAACCGCCCTTCGGAAGCGATCGAGCAGTTTGGATTGGCCGCCGAACTCTTTCAGCAACAAGGGCAAGGGATCGAAGCGTTGGCTTGTTATGAAAGCATGGCCGTGCTCGACCCAGAGAATCCGGCGCGCCATGCGGTTCTTGGCGAACAAGCCGAGCGCTTGAAGCATGCGGATATGGCCTCGCGAAGTTATCTTCGCGCCGGGCAGCTCATACAAGCGGCCGGCTCACTCGATGCGGCGCTCGAATACTTTGGCCGCGCTCACCAGCTTTCCCCCCAAGATCGCAGCGGCACGCTGCTCTTTGCCGAAGCCAAGCTGCGAAAAGGTGACGCGGAAGGCGCCGTGATGCTTCTCGACCCCATTTCTTCAACCACGAGCGACGCGAATTTCCTGGCGCTTTACGGTGAATCACTTCTTCGCACCGGGAGACTGGATCGAGCCAAGGAAGTCTTTGAGTCGTATTACAAACAAAAACCCGATAGTTTCGCGAAACTTTTTGAAGTTGCCGGCGGCTATCTCCACACCGGCCAGGATGCGAAAGCGGCGCTGCTGTTGATGCAGACCAAGGAATGGATGCGCGCGACGCGCAAGGAAGTCGAGCTTTCGGAACAGATGGACAGGCTCGCTATGCAGTATCCTTCTTCCATTGCATTATCGGAAGTTGTCGCGCGCCTTTACGAGGAACTGAATCGCGAAACGAAATATTTTGACGCACTGGTGCGCCTCTTCGATTTATATCTCGCAGTCGGCCAGATGAAAGAAGCTTGCGACGCGCTGGACCGTCTCGTCGATATCGACCCTTACGATTATCGCAACCAGGAGCGCATAGCGAAACTGGAAGGTAAGGTCGATCCGGCGTTCTTGCAAAACATTCTCGCGCGCGCGGCCAAGGCCGCCACCATTTCCACTCGGACCGACGGTTTTACCGGCGCCGGAAGAGATCCATCCGAGAACTCGGGGTCCGTACCCGAAGAGGTACGTGCGCAACAGGCGCTGGAGGATCTCGTCGTGCAGGTCGAGATTTTCCTGCAGTATTCCTTGCAAATGAAGGCCGTCGAGCGGCTGGAACGTATTGCCGAATTATTTCCGGGCGAGGAAGAAAAAAATGAGCGCTTGCGCACACTCTACGAGCGCGCGAATTGGTGGCCTAAAGGTGCTCCGCGGAAGGCTGGCGGCAAACCCGTTGTGCCGGTCGCGCCGCCGGTAGAACTGGTGAGTGCTCCTTCCGTTGTTGCGCCCACGGCCGCGGAAACTCATCGTGACCTCGCCGCCATTGCCGAGATCAATCGGCTGATGTACCGCCAGCCGACGCCGCAAGAAGTTTTATCAACCACTTCTTCTGAAATCGGAAAGCATCTTCACGTCTCACGCTGCCTGGTTGCGGTCGGAACTCCGGGTGAAGGGCCGCAAGCCGCAGCCGAGTATTCGGCCGCCGGGCT
>PKWH01000253.1:2370-2678 GCA_003131985.1 Acidobacteriota bacterium
TCGGTTAGTCACACCCGTTTGAGGTCGCTGGTCCGTTCGCTCGCGGTCGCCGACCAAAAGACCGGGCTGCTGAATCGTGGTTCCTATATTGATTGTCTGCTCGCTGAATCCAATCGCGCTCGGGCGCAAAATAGTCCGCTTTCGCTCGTGATCATCCACATCGATCGTGGTGGCGAACTGCTCCGCCAGCATGGTGACGCCTCCGTCGAAAGTTACATCGAACAACTCGCGCGCACTCTTTCTTCCGCTGTTCGGCAGACCGACGTCGCGGTGAAATATACCGCCTGGTCCCTCGTGTTTATTTTGCC
>PKWH01000199.1:0-6770 GCA_003131985.1 Acidobacteriota bacterium
GTGGTGATTCGGCCTTCGTTCACGCTGGGCGGAACGGGGGGATCGATTGCTTACAATCGGGAAGAATTCGCCGACCTGATCGCGCGAGCATTAGACGCCAGCCCGGTGCATCAGGCATTGATCGAGGAATCCGCGTTGGGTTGGAAAGAATACGAGCTGGAAGTGATGCGGGACGTTCGCGACAACTTCGTGGTGATTTGCTCGATTGAGAATTTCGATCCGATGGGGATTCATACCGGCGATTCGATTACGGTGGCTCCCGCGCAGACGCTGACCGATAAGGAATATCAGCGCATGCGCGACGCGGCGGCGGCGATCATCCGCGCGGTGGGCGTGGAGACGGGCGGGTCGAATATTCAATTTGCTATTCAGCCGGAAACGGGGCGCATGGTGGTGATCGAGATGAATCCGCGCGTTTCGCGCAGCTCGGCGCTGGCGAGCAAGGCGACTGGTTTTCCCATCGCTAAGATTGCGGCCAAACTTGCGCTGGGGATGACGCTCGACGAAATTCCGAACGACATTACCAAGAAGACGCCCTCCTCGTTTGAGCCCTCGATTGATTATGTGGTGGTGAAAATTCCGAAGTGGCAATTCGAGAAATTTCCAGGAAGCGATACCACGCTTTCCACGCAGATGAAGTCTGTGGGCGAAGTGATGGCGATTGGGCGGACGTTTCAAGAGGCGTTGGGGAAAGGCATCCGCTCGCTCGAGCCGCACACGCCGTGGCGCGCGCCCGCGGAAGTTTCCACTGCGCTTTTGCGCGAGAAGCTTACGGTGCCGGGGCCGGACCGCATTCACTGGCTGTTTGAGGCTCTTCAACGCGGCATGACTGGCGAGGAAGTTTGCTCGCTGACGAAGATTGATCCGTGGTTCATCCGCCAGATGATGGAAATGGTGGAAGTGGACCGCCGCGTGAGTGCCGCGGGCTTGGAGAAGAGTTCCGCAGAATTGCTGCTCGAAGCGAAACGCTCGGGGACCAGCGATATCGAACTGGCAAAACTGTGGAACACGACGCCGGACAAAGTACGCGCGCGACGGAACGAGTTGGGGGTTCGCCCGGTCTTCAAGCGCGTGGATACATGCGCGGCGGAATTTGAATCTTTCACGCCCTACCTCTATTCCACGTACGAGGAGGAAGACGAAACCGGAGCGGTTGAACGGCCCAAGGTTGTGATTCTGGGGAGCGGTCCCAACCGGATCGGCCAGGGAATTGAGTTCGATTATTGCTGTTGCCACGCAGCATTCGCGTTGAAAGAGGACGGCTATGAGACGGTGATGGTGAATTGCAATCCGGAGACAGTCTCAACCGATTACGACACGTCCGACCGTCTCTACTTCGAGCCGCTCACGCTGGAGGATGTGCTGGCGGTCCTTGACCGCGAAAAGCCGGAGGGAGTGATCGTGCAATTCGGCGGGCAAACGCCGCTGAATCTTGCGCTGGAATTGAAACGCAACGGAGCAAAGATTATCGGCACGGATCCGGAATCGATTGATCTGGCTGAAGACCGGAGGCGCTTCGGAGCGTTGCTGAACGAGCTGAAGATTCCGCAGCCGCGTGCGGGGACTGCGCTTACTCCTCAAGAGGCGGTGAAGGTTGCCACGGAAATCGGCCTTCCGGTTGTAGTGCGGCCGAGCTACGTTCTGGGCGGGCGCGCGATGGTGATTGCGTACGATTTGAAAACGGTGGAAGAGTACGTGGCGCAGGCCGCGCTGATGGGAACAGCTTCGGGTCCAAAGCGGCCAATCCTGATCGATCAGTTTTTGGAAGACGCCACCGAAGTGGACGTGGACGCGCTTGCCGATGGCGATGAAGTCGTGATCGCGGCGATCATGGAGCACATTGAGGAAGCGGGGATTCACTCGGGCGATTCTTCGTGCGTGCTGCCGTCGGTGACGCTGAAGCCTTCGATTCTGGAGCGCATTCGGGATTACACTTCGCGGCTGGCGCGCGCGTTGAACGTAGTGGGACTGATGAACGTGCAATATGCGATCCAGCGCGACACGGTGTATGTGCTTGAGGTGAATCCGCGCGCGTCGCGAACAATTCCTTATGTGAGCAAGGCGACGGGGGTGCCGCTGGCGAAAGTGGCCGCGCGATTGATGACAGGGCGCAAGCTGCGCGATTTGAATCTTCCGTATATCGAAACGAAAGGCGTGAAGGAGCTCAGTGTCGGCAATTTCTATGCGGTGAAGTCGCCTGTCTTTCCGTTCAACAAATTCCGGGGCGTCGATACGATTCTGGGGCCGGAAATGCGGTCGACCGGCGAAGTGATGGGCATCGCATCCACGTTTGGACTGGCATTCGCGAAGGCACAGCTTGCCGCGGGCCAGCGGTTGCCGCTCGAAGGAACCGTATTTCTTAGCGTGAACGATCATGACAAGAGGCATCTCGCGTTTGTTGTTCAAGACCTTCTGGCTGCGGGCCTGAAGGTCGTGGGCACGCGGGGTACCGCTGCGGTGCTGGCTAGCGCGGGCATCGAGATCGAATCGGTTTACAAAGTGAACGAGGGTAGGCCGAACATCGTGGATTTGATTAAAACCGGAAAGATCGATCTGGTCATCAACACTCCGCTGGGGCGGGAATCATTCTGGGATGAAAAATCCATTCGGCGGGCTGCCATTCGTTACAACATTGCTTGCATTACGACTCTTTCCGCGGCAAGCGCCGCAGCTCGAGGGATTCGGGCGATGGCGGGGCATTCGGCTGACGTTGGCGCGCTGCAGGACCTGCATCGGCGCAAGAGCGCGGCGGCTGCGGAGCGCAAGTAGGGCGTTTGCGGCGAGCCTTCCAGACTCTAAACCCTAAAATCCTGGCTCGCTCTTGATATAAAATGACGTGGTGAAACTTCAGGGCATCTTTGCGCCGCTAACGACGCCGTTCGCGTCCGACGGTAGCGTCGCGCTTTCGCACCTGCGCGACAACATCAAGCGCTACAACAAGACAGGGCTCGCCGGATATGCAATCAATGGCTCGACGAGCGAGTCTGTTCTGCTGCGCTGGGATGAGGTTTACCGCATCTGGGAAACTGCGCGCGAAGCTGCGGCGCCGAATAAAATCCTGATTGCGGGGAGCGGAGCCGAATCTACTACTGAGACCATCGAGCACACGAATCGTGCTGCGTCACTCGGCTACGCGCTGGCGCTGGTGCGAACGCCGAGTTTCTATAAACCCGCGATGTCGGAGGATGCGCTTGCCGAGCACTACCTTCGAGTGGCGGACGCTGCGCGCATTCCAATCTTGGTTTATTCCGTGCCGATTTTCACGCACGTCACGGTGGAAGCGCCGTTAATCGCGCGAGTTTCCAAGCACGCCAATATTATTGGGATGAAAGACAGTTCGGGAAATGTGCAGGGTGTCGCCGATATTATCGCGGCGGCGCCGAAAGAGTTTCAGACGCTGGTGGGCTCGGCGTCCACTCTCTACGAATCGCTGGAAAAAGGCGCTGTAGGAGCAATTCTCGCGTTGGCCTGCGCGTTTCCGGAATTGTGTGTGGAGATTTACGAAGCCTCGCGCGCGGGCGAGAGCGCTAAGGCGCATTCACTGGCGCAACAGCTTATCGCACCGGCAAAAATGTTCGGCCCGCAATACGGAATTGCCGGCTTGAAATATGCCCTCGATCGAATGGGCTATTACGGGGGCCCCCCACGGCCGCCGCTCCTTCCCGTTGGTGAACATGCCCGCCATGAAATTGACGCTCTGTTGTCGAATCTCATGGCTCAATCCGCGCATCTGTTGTAGTGGGTACCTTCTCGGCCTATGAAATCTATCCACGCACATGTGCGCGCGACTCAGGTGCCCGGGGAACTCAGGCATAGTTTAGGGGCTCTGCTTTCTTTTGCTAACTTCCCGGGATTCTGCGCGTCCCACTGTCGTTGCTGCGACCACTGCGCGTGTGTATCATGACCTCCCCCATGGAGTCCCACTGTCTTCCGTTCAGCAAGATTCCTCACACAACGAAGCTCTTTTCGACTTTTGTGGAGGATTTCGCTCGCGTGGCGCGGTACTACGAGCAGCCGCCCACGGTGGCTGGAATCGTTGCGGCTGCACGCAAGATCGATCTAGCTCCGCAAGTACGCAGCGGAGTGGTGGATGTCTTGCGGGAGCAAAACCGCGCGTTCGGCGCCGGGGCGGACACTTTCGGCAACCTCGACCGCCTCGCTGGCGGAGCAGCCGCGATAGTCACCGGACAACAAGTGGGCTTGTTTACGGGACCTGCTTATAGCCTCTACAAAGCGATATCCGCGGTTCGCTATGCGGAAGAAGCTTCGAAAAATGGCGTCGGTGCCGTGCCGGTCTTCTGGCTGGCCACCGAAGATCACGACTTGGCGGAAATCAATCACGTGGAATGGACCACCGACGCCGGTTCCTCGCAATTTGAGTTGCCCGAAGCCGGAGCTGAATCAGGACGGCGAGTCGGGGAAATAAAACTTGGGGCGGGTATTACGGAGCTGGTGGGAAAGGCAGCGGAAAGTCTGCGGGGCGGATTCGCCGAAGAAATAGGACGAGCTTTGAGGGAATCTTACACGGCGGAAGAAACTTACGGTTCGGCTTTCGGGAAATTGATGGCGCGGTTGGTCGCGGGGCGGGGGATTATTTTCTTAGATCCACTGGACGAGCGGCTGCACCGTTTTTCGGCAAACGTCTATCGCCGCGCGTTGGACGATGCGGATTCATTGCGCGATGCGCTCATCGCGCGTTCGAAAGAGCTCGAACACGCGGGGTTTCACGCGCAGGTGAAAGTGAGTTCCGGATCCACGCTACTTTTTTACAACGTGGACGGACGCCGGGAGGCGCTGCGAAGCCGTAACGGCAAGTTCTATGCCGGGCATGCATCGTTTACGTTGGAAGAACTTCGCGCTGCGATTGAAAAGACTCCCGAGGCATTCACGCCCAACGTTCTATTGCGTCCCATCGTTCAAGACACGCTGCTTCCCACTGCTGCGTATATCGCCGGGCCTGCCGAGATCGCTTACATGGCGCAGGCGCAGGTAGTTTACGCAAAACTTCTCGGCCGCATGCCCGCGATCCTGCCGCGCGCGAGCATTACGATTGTTGAGCCGCTGGTGGGGCGGAAGCTCGAGAAATTCGGATTTACAATCGGTGACGTTCTACGGGGCCGTCAGCAGTTGCGGTCCCGGATGGAACAAAAATACTTGCCGCGGGCTCTTACGCGTCGGTTTGATGCCGGCGAAAAAGCGTTGCGGCGACTGCTGAAGTCATTCCGCAATCCACTCGAGAAACTCGACCGAACGCTGATTGACGCTTTGGATGCCGTCGAGCGCAAAATGCTGTACCAGTTCATGAAGTTGAAGGGCAAAGCCGGGCGCGCTGAAAATGAGCGTAGAGGCGTTCTCGATCGGTACGAAAAACTGATGCTCGATGCGTTGTATCCGCACCGCGGTTTGCAGGAGCGCTCGGCCTCGCCGTTACCGTGGCTGGCCGGTTATGGCTCGGGTTTTCTGGACGAGCTATCGCGAGTGGTTTCCGTGGACTCGCAGCAGCATCACATTGTGCGGCTGTGATCTTGCGGGGCGACGGGTGGGCTCGCGTTGTGCCCTTCACGGCATTCCACACCTTCTAAGTCCCGTGCTAGAATGCGCGCTCACGCTCAAACTCGAAATGTTTTCGGAGGCACACGCAATGAAGATCACGCCGGGCAAACAGAAGGGCATGAAAGCAGTGTCGGATGCGCGCGGAGTAATCGCGGCAGCGGCTATGGACCAGCGCGGATCGCTGAAGAGTGCGATCGCCAAGGACAAGGGCATCGATAAGAAAGATGTGACGGCGCAGATGATGGAGGAATTCAAGACCGCCGTAGTGCGCGTCCTGACGCCACATGCAAGCGCGATCCTGCTTGACCCGGAGTACGGTTTGCCGGCCGCGAAAGTGCGCGCTGCGAATGCGGGGCTGCTTCTGGCGTATGAAAACAGCGGGTACGACAATACGCGGCCCGGCCGGCTGCCTGACCTGCTCGACATTTGGTCTGTGCGGCGGCTGGTGGCGGCTGGAGCAGACTGCATCAAGATTTTGCTGTACTACACGCCATTCGATCCGGCCGAGGTAAATAACATCAAGCACGCGTGGGTTGAACGTATCGGAGCCGAATGTGTTGCTTCGGATGTTCCGTTCTTTCTTGAATTCGTGGGCTACGAAGAAGGTGGCGACGAAAAGGGCGCGGGGTATGCTCGGAAGAAGCCGGAGATCGTTACGCGCAGCATGGAAGAATTTTCGAAACCGCAATATGGCGTTGACGTGCTGAAGGTTGAGGTTCCGGTGAACATGGCGTTTGTAGCCGGTTCGAAAGCTTGCAAGGGCGAATCAGCTTACACGCGGGATCAGGCGAAGGATTATTTCCGCAAAGCTGCTGCGGTTGCGAAAAAGCCATTTATTTATCTCTCCGCGGGAGTGAACAACGACGTTTTCGCCGAAACGCTGGAGCTGGCTGCGGAATCCGGCGTGAACTTCTCGGGCGTTCTTTGCGGGAGAGCGACTTGGAAGGAAGGCATTCCGGTTTACGCGAAGCAGGGGCCGAAAGCTCTGGAGGATTGGCTGCAGGATCAGGGCGTGAAAAATATCAATAATGTGAACTCGAAGTTGTCCGCCGCGAAGCCATGGTTTAGTTTTTACGGAGCTACGTCGGCGTCTGCTTTATCGTAGCTTCGAGCTGTTCGACGTGAGAAGACTCACACCGTCTTCCTCGGCTGTTCCGAGCTCGTTATTTTGTGCCGCTGGGAGAGTGTTTGCGGAACGCGCGGGTTTCCGTTAGAAT
>PKWH01000199.1:6813-14343 GCA_003131985.1 Acidobacteriota bacterium
AAATTCCCGCTTGGAAAGACGGTAGCACCCGCATTGGAATACACACGTCAATTGCCGGAGACCTTTCCGGCGCGCTGGAAATAGCCCACGAATTAGGCGCAAACGCGCTGCAAATATTTTCCTCCAGCCCGCGAATGTGGGTGCGCGGACCCTCCAGGATTTCAGAGGCGGACGCGACGCGTTTTCGAGAGCGGCGCAAGGTGCTCGGACTTGGGCCTCTGGTTGTCCACGATAATTATCTGATCAATCTCGCTTCGCCGAATCCGGTGTTGCGCACGCGTTCGGTGCAAGCGTTTCATCAGGAAATTGTGCGCGCGCTGGCCCTGGGCGCGGATTTTCTGGTGGCGCATCCGGGATGCTCCAGGGAAGGCGGAGCGGAGGCGGCGGTTTCCGCGATCGCGCAGGGGCTGAAGCAAGCGGCGAGAAATCTGAAGCTCGAAGGGCTGCAAATCCTGCTGGAAAATACCGCGGGACAGGGCACATCCATGGGTTCGCGATTTGAAGAATTGCGAGCGGTACTTGATGCGGCTTCGGACTTGCCGCTGGGCGTTTGCATTGATACAGCGCACACTTTTGCAGCGGGATGGGATATTCGGACGGCTGGCGGTTTAGAGAAGACGCTGCAAGCGATCGATCGCACGGTGGGACTTGACCGCGTTCGCGTGGTTCATGTGAACGATTCGAAGACACACCTGGGATCTCGCGTTGACCGGCACGAGCACATTGGCAAAGGCAAGATTGGCCTTGAAGCATTCGGGCGGATTGTGAATCATCCATTTCTCGCGGGGCGGGCGTTTATTCTCGAGACGCCCATCGACAAGCTAGGCGACGACCGCAGAAATGTGGCGGCATTGTGGAAGCTGATGGGAGTGAGTATTCCGGTCACGGGAGGGCGCGACGGGATGAAGCCGCGGCGCAAAAAGACAAGCAAGAAAAGTGCGCGCAAAAATGTGAGCCGAGCTAAGGCAAAGTTGAAAAAGCGTCAGAGCAAGAAAAGACGAAGCAAAACCCGGGGGAAGTGAACTTGTTCGAATACGATCCGCGCCAGGTGGAGTTGAAGTGGCAAAAAGTGTGGGCGGAGCACAACGCGTTTCGCGCGGTGGAAGATCCGTCGCGCCCCAAGTATTACGTCCTTGAGATGTGGCCTTATCCTTCCGGCACGCTGCACATGGGCCACATGCGGAACTATACGATTGGCGATGCCGTGGCGCGCTACAAGCGCATGTGCGGACTCAACGTGCTGCATCCCATGGGATGGGATTCGTTTGGGCTGCCGGCGGAAAATGCTGCAATCAAGAGCGGGACCGCACCGCGCGAATGGACGAATTCGAACATCGCGCAGATGAAGGCTGTGTGCGAGAGGTTCGGCTTCGGATACGACTGGGAGCGCGAAATATCATCGTGCGAGCCGGAGTACTATCACTGGAACCAGTGGCTTTTTCTGCGGATGCTGGAGAAGGATTTGGCGTACCGCAAACGCAGCCGGGTGAATTGGTGTCCGCAGTGCCAAACGGTTCTGGCAAACGAACAGGTAGTCGGCGGCTGTTGTTGGCGTCACGAAACAACCACGGTGGAACCGAAGGAAATCGAGCAATGGTTCTTGCGCATCACGCACTATTCCGATGCGCTGCTGGAAGGAACGAACGAGCTGGCGGAAGGGTGGCCTGAACGCGTCCTGATGCAACAACGGAACTGGATCGGCAAATCGCGTGGCACACGCGTGAAATTCGGAATCGCGCAGATGCAAGGCGCGGCGCTGGAAGTTTTTACCACGCGGGTCGATACGATTTTTGGCGCTTCGGCGATTGTGCTATCGGCGGGACATCCTCAACTCGAACGACTTCTCGAAGGCGTGCCGGGACGCGGAGCAATCGAAGGGCAGCTGAAAGCCATGCGTCAGAAGAGCATGCGCGCGGCGGACATTGCAACGGCGGAGAAAGAGGGATTCTTTACGGGGCGTTTTGCGGTGAACCCATTTTCCGGCGGGAACATTCCTATTTGGGTGGCGAATTTCGTTCTTGCGGATTACGGAACAGGCGCGGTGATGTGTGTGCCGGCTCATGACCAGCGCGACTACGAGTTTGCGGAAAAATATCATTTGCCGATAAAGATTGTGGTGCAGCCGATTAATGGGCCGCCGGTGCGGCTCGATCGAATGAGCGAAGCTTCCACGGAACCCGGAAAACTGGTGGATTCGGGGCCTTACACTGGGCTTACATCCGACGAAGCCATCGTAAGAATGGCAGCGGACGCCAAGACGAAGGATTTCGGTGAGTCCGAGACAACCTACCGGCTGAAAGATTGGGGAATTTCACGGCAGCGCTATTGGGGCACACCGATTCCGATAGTTTATTGCGCGAAAGACGGCGTCGTCGCGGTGCCAGACGATCAGCTTCCTGTGCGTTTGCCGGAGAACGTGAAACTCACCGGCGAAGGGCAGTCACCGTTGGCAAGCGTGCCGGAATTTGTGAATACGACGTGCCCGAAATGCGGCGGTCCGGCCCGGCGCGAGACAGACACGATGGACACGTTCGTAGATTCATCGTGGTATTTCTACCGGTTCACGGATCCGCACGACGATCGCGCAGCTTTTGCGAAGGACAAAGCTGCGTACTGGTTTCAAATCGACCAATATATCGGCGGGATCGAACACGCGATCCTGCATCTGATCTATTCGCGTTTTTTCTGCAGAGTAATGCATGATCTGGGCATGGTGAAGGAAAACGAGCCGGTGAAGAGGCTGTTTTCGCAAGGCATGGTTCATAAAGACGGCGCGGTGATGTCGAAATCGAAAGGCAATGTCGTTGGCGCGATGGATATGGCGGACAAATACGGCTGCGATACGGCGAGGATGTATACGCTGTTTGCCGCGCCGCCCGAGCGCGACCTGGAATGGAGCGAACAGGGGATTGAAGGCTGCTCGCGATTTCTGAACAAAGCGTATCGGCTGATCGCAAAACACGCAGACCGAATTCGCGGCGTCGAAACCGACCTGAGTGCGAAAACGGATTTCGCTGTCGCTACCGCAAAAGAGAAATTGCTGGTGCGGAAAGCGCATAAGACGCTGAAGCGCGTAACCAACGACTTCGAAGTGCGCTGGCATTTTAATTCATCCGTGGCGCTGATTATGGAGCTGCTCAACGAACTGCAGGGGCAGGAGCCCCTGGATGTGGAAGTGTCCCCCATGATTCTTAAGCGAGTGCTGGAGATTCTGGTGCTGATGCTTTCGCCTATCACGCCACATATAGCGGAGGAACTTTGGGAGAAGCTTGGGCATCCGACTGGTCTCTTGAACGTGAAGTGGCCGGCATACCGCGAAGATTTGACGCGCGAAGAACAAGTCGAGGTGATCATCCAAATCAATGGACGTTTGCGCGGGAAGATACTGGTCGATGATGGTTTTAGCGGCGACGAAACCATTAATCAGGCGCTGAAGGATCCGCGCATTTCCGTTTTGATTGCGGGCAAAGAAATTGTGAAGACGATAGTGGTGCCGAAGAAACTCGTGAATATTGTTCTGAGATAGCCCTAGGCGGAACTATGACTTCAGGCAGCGGAGCAGCTCCCGTCAAATCTGGCGGACAGAGCGAGAAGGCGGGAGGCATCGTGAGCACGCGACATGGCATCGTCGTCCTCGATTTCGGCGGGCAATATACGCAACTGATTGCGCGCCGCATCCGCGAACAGCAAGTATTCTCCGCGATTCTGCCTTGCACTGCGAGCATTGAAGAGATTCGCGCGCTTGAGCCAGTGGGTATTGTGCTATCGGGTGGCCCAAGTTCCGTTTATGACGCGACCGCGCCGGTCTGCGATCCTAAAGTATTGCAACTGGACGTTCCAGTTTTGGGGATTTGCTACGGCATGCAGTGGATGGCACACACGCTCGGGGGAAAGGTGGAACCGGCCGAGCGGCGCGAGTACGGCCGTGCCGAGCTAGCGATCGAGAACGGCTCGAAGCTTTTCGCTGATATTCCCAGCCGATTCAAAATCTGGAACAGTCACGGCGATCACGTCGTCGGTGTTCCCGAAGGATTTAGCGTCACTGGGCGCACCGACAACGCCATCGGGGCGGTGGAGAACGCTGCTAAGAAATTGTATGGCGTGGAGTTTCATCCCGAGGTCAACCACACGGAACGCGGCACGGACATTCTGAATAACTTCGTTTTTAAGATTTGCGGCGCAAAACAAAACTGGGATCGCGCGGGATTTATCGCGTCCATGGTCGAGTCGATCAGAAAACAGGCGGAAGGCACCCGGGCGATATGCGCGCTAAGCGGGGGAGTGGACTCTGCTGTCGCGGCGGCGCTGGTCCATCGAGCTATCGGCGATCGGCTTACAAACGTGTTCGTCGACAACGGCCTGCTGCGACGCAATGAGTTTGGCGACACGCTGGAGCTTTTGCGCTCGCGCCTGGGATTGAACGTGATCGGCGTGGACGCTTCCGATCGTTTTCTCGGCCGGCTAAAGGGGATTACGGATCCGGAAGAAAAGCGCAAGCGGATCGGCGCAGAATTCATCAACGTGTTTGTGGAGGAAGCGAGAAAGCTCACAGAATCGTCGCAGGGTCTTCCGGTAAAATTCCTGGTGCAGGGAACTCTCTACCCCGATGTGATCGAATCCGTGTCAGTTAAGGGTCCTTCGGCAGTGATCAAGACTCACCACAATGTCGGCGGGCTTCCGGCGAACATGCCTTTCAAGCTGATAGAGCCCCTGCGCGATCTATTCAAGGATGAGGTGCGGCTGATCGGCCGCGAGTTGGGTCTGCCGGAAGAAATTTTGATCAAGCATCCGTTTCCGGGACCTGGGCTAGCCGTGCGGCTCGTGGGAGAAGTTTCGCGGGGGCGACTTGATACGCTGCGGGCCGCGGACGCAGTGGTGGTGGAGGAGATTCGCCGCGCGGGTCAGTACGAGAAGGTTTGGCAGGCTTTTGCGGTTCTTTTGCCGGTACAGAGCGTGGGGGTGATGGGGGACGGCCGGACGTACGGGTATACTATCGCGGTGCGCGTGGTGAACTCGCAGGATGCGATGACGGCCGACTGGNNAGCTCAAAACCGCCGAGCACGATTGAATGGGAGTAAGAAAGAGACAAACCGCAAAGAAAGTTTTTTCCGGACAAAAGAAAAAACTAGCGGTTGGCCATCTTCTGGGCCATGTAAAGCAAAAGCCGGCGGTCGCCGTCATCAACTCGGCTTAACAACCGGCGGAAGCGGCCCAGGAGCCGCGCCTCTTTTCCCTTGCTTCCCCACGCGATATCATCTGCAGTCTTCCGCTTCGGAAGATTCGGCAACACAGGTGGTTCCTCGCCGTCGTAGAATAGCTGGTAGAGGGGAATCTCCATGGCCCGGGCCAGCTTTTCTAGCGTCTCGATTGCCGGAACGGTGTGACCGTTCTCGACGCGCGAGATGTAGCAGCGAAGAAGTCCTGTGCGCTTCTCGATGTCGCCTTGAGAAAGTTTTTTCGTTTCACGCAAAAGACGGATACGTTCTCCAATTATCATGGCGGGTATTGTTGCATGGACTACTGCCTGTCGCAAGAGCGAATCTTTATAAAGCTGCAAACGCGGCTGGGCATTGACCGGGAGTCAGTACTATAAGTTTTCGCATCGGCGGGGGCTCACTGGTACCTTAGTGGGTTGTAAGATATAAACGTTTTCTTCGGCGTAACCAAAACCGTATGGCGGACGTCCCAAAGAGTATGGCGGCAAGCGCGTCGGCGATCTCGCTCCCGGCCCGTGCGAGAAAGCGGGAAGAAGAAGCGGAGCTCGTGCGCCTGGCGCAGAGCGGGGAAGAAGCCGCTTTTGAGGAACTGATCCGCCGCCACCAGCAGCGTGTTTTCGGCTTGGTGAACGGGATTCTACGCCGCCGAGAAGACGTGGAAGATGTGGTGCAGCAGGTGTTTTTGAAGGTTTTTATTTCGATAAAACGCTTTGATTTGCGCGCGGCATTTTCGACTTGGCTTTATAAGATTACGGTAAATGAGTGCTGGGATTATTTAAGGAAGAAGAAGGTCCGGCCGTTGGTTTACGAGACCGACCTTTCCGAGGAGCAAGTCTCGCGATTGGATGGCGTGGTTTCGGCCGAACGTCCGCCGGAAAGTCCGGCGCGCCGCGCTGAAACGAAAGATCTCCTGGACCAGTTGTTGAACGAACTGCCGGAGCGGGACCGGGAATTGCTGGTGCTAAAAGAAGTGGAAGGGTTTTCGGTGCAAGAGTTGGCGGAGATGCTGGACCTGAACGTCAACACGGTGAAGGTGCGGCTTTTTCGCGTGCGCGCCCGGCTGATGGATGTTTACCATCGCCGCGTGGGTCCGCAGCCGAATCCTTCGGCTGTAAAAGGAAGGAGCAAAACCGATGGAATCGAAATTTAACCAAGGTGCGTGTTCGGAATTTGAAGCGCTGCTGGAAGACCATCTCACGGGCGATCTGAGCGGCGCCGATGCGAAGAAATTAGCAGAGCACCTGGAAAGCTGCGCGGCCTGCAGTAGCGCTCTCGAGCTAGCCGCTCCGAGCGTGGAACTGTTGCGCACGGTGCCGGCGACGGCAGACCCTGGTCCCGGTTTTTCTCGTGTGGTGATGGCGCGGATTCGGGCGGAAATGTCCAAGCGGGGCGAGCAGAAATCCATTTGGCTGCCGTTCATTTCGCTGGCGTGGCGGTTTGCGGCCACGGCGACACTGGCTCTGGCGGTGCTTGTGACATTTGACGCAGTCCGGCATAGCCAGTACGGGCCGCAGACGAACCTAAACTATGCGACGGTAACTGAAACGCGCGATCTGTTTCCTGACCCGTCGAGCCCTCCGGCAAATCGCGATGAAGTTTTAATGATGGTGGCGGACACGGATCATGGAAAACACTAAGAAACGCGGCGAAGCCGCACTTCTTGTTCTCGTAGTATTCCTGCTGGGCGCGCTGCTTGGCGGGGTGGGGAACCACGTGTGGGGCGAGCGGGTGTGGGGCAAGCAAATCATAAACACCCAGCCCACGCGCAACGAGATTGTAGGTGATTTGACGAGGGATCTACAACTTACTCCGGATCAGCAAAAACAGCTGGGCTCCATCGTGGACGACACACGCGCTCAATGGCGAACGCTGTACACCACCATCGAACCGCGGCACGAGCAAATTCGAGAGCAGAGCCGCGACCGCATCCGGGCGATCCTCACACCGGATCAGAAGCCCAAATTCGAAGACTTCATGCACCGCATTGACGAGCAGCGCAAGAAAGACGAACAGCAGTTGCCCCGCTAGCCGCGTTCGCGAAATCAGCCTAGAAGGGAATATCTTCGTCCGAAATTTCCGGTCCTGACGCGGAAGGTTCTTCGAGCATCGGTCCGCCTTCCATGTCCGGATCGCTGGGCCGCGATTGGGTGCCGCCATGACCAGCGCCGGCTCCGGCAGCCGCTGCGGCGCCGTCGGCTCGTCCTCCGAGCATGCGGAAGTTATTCGCGACGATTTCGAAGCTGGTACGCTTCTGCCCTTCTTTGTCCTGCCATTCACGCGATTGAATGCGGCCTTCGACGAAGATCAGGGAACC
>PKWH01000199.1:14399-20022 GCA_003131985.1 Acidobacteriota bacterium
ACGAGAATTACTTTGTTGACTGACATGGATGTTTCACCTGTTTAAAGAATTGTGAGGATATCGCGAGTATAGCTGAAGTGAACCTTTGCGGAGCGAAAAAGTGTTCTTCGAAAGCGGCGGACGCTGTAGGAAAGACAGGCTCTGAAATCGAGAAGTACGGTCTGCTTTCGCTCGGGGGGAAGTGCTGTCGCGCGAAGTCTGCTAGAATTCGGCCGGGACATCGATTGAATGTACCGGAGGATACGGTGACACAAAACTTCGAGAATCACACGAAGATGGTTCCAGCTTTCCACTTCTTCGTTTTGCCAGTGCTCGCGCTCAACCTAGTCTGGTCCATCTACCGCGCATGGAACTTTTTTTCAACCGGCACGGTTATCTCGGCGCTTCTGGCTGCCGCGTTAGTCATGCTCGCGCTGCTCGGACGCATGTTTTCCCTGACCGTGCAAGACCGCGTAATTCGCCTGGAAATGCAATTACGCTTGCAAAATGTCCTGCCGCCGGACCTGCGCGTGCGGATTGCGGAGTTCAACGTGGGGCAGCTCGTGTCGATGCGTTTTGCAAGCGATGCGGAACTACCCGAGCTCGCGCGCAAGGTGCTTGATGAACATCTCACCGACAGGAAGGTGATAAAGAAGCTCGTCCGCAACTGGCAGCCCGACCTTCTGCGCGCCTGATTGCTTTGCAATTAGCGTGACGCTGGTGCGCGCGGCGTGGTGGAAGCTCCGAGTTCCTTGAGCTTGGCCTGTGCGCGGCGCGCTTCGTCAGAGCCGGGGAATCGGCGGAGAACTTCGCGAAGGTCGCGTATCCCGGTGGACTTCATTCCCAATTCGATCTCGGCGAAGGCTTTCTTCAACTGGGCGGCGGCGAGCTTAAAGCTCTTGGGATAATTGCCTGTCACGATTTCATACTGCGCGATCGCGTTCTGGAAATCCCCCTGCGCGTAAGATATTTCGCCGAGATAGAACTGAGCATTGGAGGCCAAATCGTTTGTAGGGAAATTCCTGACGTAGTCTCCAAACTCCTGGCGCGCAAGNNGGAGGCTGCGAAGATCCCGGGTTCGGCTGCGTTTGTAGCGAGGAGCCCGGCGACGGGGCCCCCGAATAGCCGTTTTGCGGGGTCGACACTCCACCTGAGATTTTTCCGTCGATGCTTTGCAACAAACCTTGGATGTCGTTCATCTGCTGTCCGAGTTTCGCCACACGCGCCTGAACATCCTGCATGTTGTCGGAAAGGCCCTGCGTCTGCGTGCTCATGGTGTCGATGCGCGACCCGCTATTTGCCGTGGCTTCCTGCACGCTCTTTTGCAGAACGCCCATTTGCGAGTTCAACTGGTTGGTGGCATCCAGAGATTGCTGCACCAGAGTTCGCAGCGTCGCATTGTTGGTGTCGATTGCGCTGCGAAGGTCTCTTTGCCCCTGCAAAAGTTGGGTCACCTGCTCTTGCAGTTGAATCATGTCTTTCGAAACCGCGCCGGTGGGCTTGGCGGTGAGCATTGCGCCGCCGAGAGCGCCGATTAGTACTGCTGCGAGTGCGAGCACGAGCCATCGTGTGCGCAAGGGGAGCCTCCTTAATGTTTCTGTTCGATCTTTTGTTGAAATCGCCGGGCGGCCCGTGGGACGCCAGAGCCGCCCGGAATTTTAGATTGCTGTTTGTTTAGCTGAATGATTAGTGCCCCGCTACGAAATGCGCGCGCCGATTCTGTTGCCAGCACGCTTCATCGTGCTCGGTGCAGAATGGCCGCTCTTTGCCCCAGCTGACCGTATCCATGCGGTCCGTTGGGATGCCAAGTGAAATAAGATAATTCTTGGCAGCCTGGGCTCTGCGTTCGCCGAGGCCAATGTTGTATTCAGTGGAGCCGCGCTCGTCGCAGTGACCTTCGATGGTGACGCGGATCTGCGGATACGAGCGCAAAAATTCCGCAGTCTTTGCCAGATTATCGCGAGCATCGCCACGAATGTCGGATTTGTTGAAGTCAAAGTAAGCGTCTTTCACGTTCTGCTCGAANNGCAGTGATTGTGAAGGTCGTTGATTGCGTCGGATTCACCGGCGTGGTGCCTTGCGCTACGACTTTTCCCACACCCGGCTCGATGTCAAGATCGGTGGCGTCTGTGGATGTCCAGCTCAGGGTAACGGTATCGCCGCTTTTCACCGACGAGGGCGAAGCGTTCAGGGTGACGGTGGGCTGCGCGGTCGGCTGCGGGGCAGCTTGCGTCGGCGGATGACTGGCTACTTGCTTCTTACAGCCGCCTGCAAAAGCCACGAAAGCAACCACTCCGAGCAACAATCCAAGCTTCCTAAGACAACGATCCTGCATTTATTGCCTCCTTCGNNGAGCAACAGAAAAGGCATTATCGCCGTGATTCAGCGCGGCGACCAGTTCGGCGATTCGTTTTGTCCCTGATACGTCAACTGGCGCGGTTCGCTGCCATCCGCCAGCATGGACCAGATCTGCAACGTGCCGGTTCGATTGGACTCAAATACAATGTGTCTTCCGTCAGGCGCCCAACTCGGTCGTTCGTTGCGGCCCACGTCCCGAGTAAGCTCCACTAACTGCTTGCTGATGACATCCATAACATAGATGTCGAAATTACCGCTCGGGCGTCGCCAGCAGAATGCCAGAAGTTGTCCATTCGGTGACCAAGAGGGATCCACGCTGTAGCCCATGTCCGGCAGGTCGAGTTTCTGAACGCTGGAGCCGTCCGAATTGGCGAGGTATAGCACCGGGTCGCCGCCGCGATCGCTGACGAAAGCAATCTGCTTGCCCGTTTTCGGATTCCACGCTGGTGAGGTGTTGACGCCGGCAGCGAAAGTAATCCGGTGCAGGTTGCCGCCGCCCGCATCGGTGACGTAGATTTCCGGATCGCCGTTCTGGCTGGACATGAATGCAATCTGCGAACCATCGGGTGAATAGGCCGGAGAACTATTCGAGCCGCGATAGCGCGGGAAGGAAATCAGGCGATCCGAGGCTGTCGAGTAAATGCAAATCTGCGGCGAAGTGATTCCGCGAAAGGGAACGTAGCAAGTGAATGCAATTTTCGTCGCATCTGGTGACCAGCGCGGAGTGAGCGAAATGGACTTCAGATGAGTTAACTGATGCTGGTTCGAGCCGTCGTAATCCATGGCCCAGATTTCTTTGTTCCCGCTCCTGCTGCTAACGTAGGCGATTTGCGTTTGCGCGATGCCCGGCAGACCGCCGCTTAATTTCGCTACGATGTCGTCCGCAAACTGATGAGCAAGGCGGCGCGCGTCGGCGTCCGTGGCGGCTCCGCGATAAATTTTCTGCAGCGCGATGGGCGCAGTGGGATTGTGGACATCAGACAGAAAGCCTGCGGCGGCCAGGTTTGTTCCTTCAGCCGATAGGTTGCCGTAAGCGACCATGTAGGCGCTGGCGGGAGCGTTGGACCAATCCGCAAATTTCAATTCGCTCGGCTGGCTCGGCGTTTGAGTCGGATAAAAGCTCGGGCTGACGAGATCGAGGATGCCGCAGTATTCCAGATCGGCCCAGAGAACGTCGTGAAAGGTTTTTTCCAGAGCTGGCGGCGCTGGGGCGCGGAGGCCGAAGTCGGGAACCGCAAGGCGCACTTTGGAAACTCCGAGGCCGGTGCCGGTTTTGAACCAGTCTTGAGCGGACGCCGATCCCGCGCAGAGCAGCATGGCGATTGCGAGTGTTACGGAGGTTGCAATTTTTCTGGTCATTTTATTTTTCTTGTTCTTCTCGGAACTGCCAGTCTTAGATTGCGTTCTGGTTGTTACTCCAAAATCATCGCTTGAAGTCAAACCAAAATTCGACGCTGACTTTCGAACCTGAATATTCTGGTGGCAAACGATCCAGGGGGCTGGCGTCTCGGATCGCGCGAACCGCGGACATATCCACCGAGTTATTGCCGCTCGACTTGGTCACCTGCACATTCGTCACCGTGCCGTCGCGCAAAATATCAAACGTAGCGACCGCTCGCGGAGCGTATTGAATCCCAGGGTCCACGGTGGACTGCAGCCAGGTTCCGCTGACGCGCCGCTGCACAGCTTCGACGTACCATGAAAATCGCGACCCGAAATTTCCGCCGCCTGCGCCGGCGCTAAACGCGATTCCGCCTTGCGTGGCCGTGCCGGCACCCATTGCAAAAGAAGTGTAGGGCACTGTCGGTGTGCCGCCCCCGCCGTAGGGAACTGCGTTCGGCGGGGGAGGGGCTGGATTTTCCAGCACCTTCGAGGGACGTGTGACGTACTTCGGCGGTTTGTTGCGCTCGAATTTCGGAATTGGCGTTGCATCAGGCGGCGGCACAGCTTTTGGAACCGGCTCAGATTTGTAGAGCCCTTTCGATTCGTCCACCACGCGATTCGTAGTTTCAACTTCCGGACGCGGCATGGGAATTCCGGGAACGCTTCCGACTACGCCTACAGAAATTGCGCCGCCCGGGCCGCCCCACGATTCCTCTTGATGCGAGTACATTGCGGAAATCACGAGCAACGCGGCGAGCACCGCATGAAATACCACCGACCCCGCAAAGAATTTTCCAAGCGGGGGCGTCCAATTGTCGAAAGCCGGATTTTGTGCGATGGCAGCCATTTCACCGAATTTGCGAACGTTCGCTTAGGGGCTGAGTGACCACGCTTATATTTTCAATCCCAGATTGCCGCAAGGAGTCCACTACCGTGGCCCAACTGCCGAAGGGAACCGTCTCATCGCAGCGCACGTACACGGCTTGATGCTTCAGATCGTGCGATTGTGACACTACTTGCTGACCGAGATCGTGGATATTGACCGCTTTGTCATTCAAATAGACGCGTTGCGCGCGGTCGATAGTGACGACCATGCGAACTTCCGTCAGTTCTTTCACCGTTTTCGTTTTAGGGACGTCCACTTCGATGCCGGACTGCAGGATCGGCGCAGTGATCATGAAGATAATCAGCAGCACCAACACGACGTCGATAAACGGCACCATATTGATTTCTGAAAGTGTAGTCCCGGTCTCGCGCTGAATCTGAGGCATGGCGGTTTTTTACGCGCTGTATAGAGTTTCGATTTTCGCGACGAATTCTGCTGCAAAGCTATCCATGCGGTTGGCGAGGGCGCGAATGCCCCCGACGTAGTAGTTGTATGCGATGACCGCGGGTATGGCGGCAAAAAGTCCCGCGGCAGTTGTGATTAAGGCTTCGGCGATTCCGGGCGCAACCGCTCGAAGACTGGCGGAGCCGGCGTCACCCAATCCCGAGAATGCATCCATTACGCCCCACACGGTGCCGAACAATCCGATGAACGGGGAAACGGAGCCGGTGGTTGCGAGCCAGGGCATCCATTTTTCAAGACGCCGAACTTCCTCGCCCGCGGCAACTTGCATCTCGACTCCCACTGCATGGGCGTTTCGCACTTTGGTGGGAGCGGCAGCAGCTCCGGGACGATTGCCGCCACCGAGCTGCGCTTCTAGTTCGCGGTAGCCTGCTTGATAGACAATTACAAGCGGAGTCCCGCCCGCGCCGACACGAAGAGTGTTGGGATCGGGAAGCCCTCGCCCGGCTCGAAACATTTGCAGGAATCTTTTGGTTTGCGGCTCGATTTGACCGAACAGCCGCGATTTTTGAAAGATGATTGCCCAGGAGAAGAGAGACAGGACAAGCAGGATGC
>PKWH01000034.1 GCA_003131985.1 Acidobacteriota bacterium
TAGGCCTGCTGTTTGTTTACACCAGTGACCTTCCCGAAATTCACGCCCTGGAAGATTATCGGCCCAACGTGGTCACCGAACTTTACGCGGACGACGGCCAATCCATTGGCACCTTCGCGCTGCAGCGCCGCATCCTGCTTTCCTACGGACAAATTCCAAAAGTATTGAAAGACGCAATAATTACCACCGAAGATCAGCACTTTGAAGAGCACTGGGGCGTGGACATCCCGCGCGTCCTCGAAGCCGCCTGGCGCGATATTTCCAAACGACGCATGGCAGAAGGCGCCAGCACTCTCACCATGCAGCTCGGCGGAGGACTTTTTCTCAATCGCTCCGACCGCAGCCTGCGCCGCAAAATTCAGGAAACACTTCTGGCCTTGCAGATCGAGCGCCATTACACCAAAGATCAAATCTTCACCATGTACTGCAACCAGATTTATCTCGGCTCCGGCAATTACGGCTTCGAAGCCGCCTCCGAATATTATTTCAGCAGGCCCGTCGGCCAGCTAACGCTCCCGCAAGCCGCCACGCTCGCCGCCATCATTCGCGGCCCCATCTACGCTCCCGTAAACCATCCTGACCGCGCTCTTGCCCGCCGCAATCTCGTGCTCTCTCTCATGGAGCGCGACCATAAAATCACCGCCGCGCAAGCTGCCGCAGCCAGGAAAGAACCGCTGGGTCTTCACATTTCGTCAGGCCGCAATGACCTCGCTCCTTACTTCGTCGAAGACGTCCGCGAGTACCTCGAACACACCTACGGCACAGCCGCCGTTCACGAACAAGGTTTGCGCGTTTACACCTCATTGAACGCCAATATGCAGAAAGCCGCCGATCAAGCCGTCCGCGACGGCTTGCATTCCTACGACCGCCGCCACGGCTGGCGCGGCAATCTGCCCAATATTTTGCAGAATAATCTCGGCTCGCTCGATAAATATCAAAATGAAGACTGGCGCAACTCTCTTCAAAAAGGCGATTACGTCACAGGCTTGGTTACCGTAGTGCAACCGACTTTCGCCACCATCAAAATCGGCCAGTATCGCGCCATGCTCACGCCCGCCGATTTTTCCTGGACCGGCCGAAAATCCGCCGCGCAACTACTCAAGCCCGGAGATCTCGTCAATGTTTCAATCAAGGAAGTTTCCGGAAATACGGTCCGCGTCCAACTCGAACAGCAACCCGCAGCGCAAGCCGCTCTGCTCGCCATCGACAATCCCACCGGCGAAATCAAAGCCATGGTCGGCGGCTACAGTTTCGACGAATCAAAATTCAATCGCGCCACGCAAGCCCTGCGCCAGACCGGCAGCTCTTTCAAGGTTTACGTTTACGCCGACGCGCTCGAACAGGGCATCTCCCCCTTCGACACCGTCGTTGACGAGCCCGTCACCTATCGCAGCGGCGGCCAAAATTATTCCCCGCACAATTACGACAACAAATTCGAAGGCCGCATCACCTATCGCCGCGCTCTCGCCGATTCGCGCAACGTCCCCGCGGTTCGTCTGCTCGATCATGTCGGCATACAAAACGTAATTGCCCTCGCGCGCAAATTCGGCATCACCAGTCCCCTGCCGCCGTATCTTCCGCTCGCGCTCGGCGCTTCCGATCTCACTCTGATGGAACACACTTCCGCCTTCACCGTCTTTCCCGACGATGGCATCCACATCGAGCCGCACTACATCCGCCGCGTCACCTCTTACGATGGCGCCATTCTCGAAGAGCCGCGCCCGCAAGTAACCGACGTGGTTCCTCCCGAAGTCGCCCGCACCATGGTCGCCATGCTCGAAGAAGTCGTCCAGTTCGGCACCGGCGTCCGCGCCAAAGAATTAGGTCGCCCCTCCGCCGGAAAAACCGGCACCACAAACGATTTCACCGACGCCTGGTACATCGGCTTCACCCCACAAATCACCGCCGGCGTCTGGGTCGGCAACGACGACAAGCGCATCTCGCTCGGCAAAAAAGAAACCGGCGCCCGCGCCGCGCTGCCAATCTGGCTGGAGTTCATGCAGCAAGCCGTGCAAGGCACCCCAGTCGAAAATTTTCAGAACGTTGTCCCGCTTGAAAAAATTGCCCCAACCAAACAAGTCCAAGTTGACGTCCCCGATACCGCCCCTCCCGCAGACGCCGCAGAACAAGGCCTAACCGTAACTCCCGCCGCAGACCCTGCATCAAAGCCGCCGAAGCCCCCTCACTTGTAGCGCCGCCTTCTCGCCCTGAACTTCGCGAGGCGTTTTCAAAGGCGGTTTACAACCCCAGGCAGCATTATTCGGCAGCGCAGTTGACGCAGGTAGACGAACACACTTCTATGTGGAGGACGAAACAGGCAGGAACTACCCCAAGTCGCAGCGAACTCAAAACGCTGCACGACAGATCAATCCAGCTAAAACTTTTCGTACATCTATATCTTCGTCGGCTCTCCGCGTCGGCGAACCAAGAACCCAACGCTAACGAGCCCCAGCAGAACGAGCGGAAGAGATCCAGGTTCCGCTACTGCCGGAATACTTGTCACACCTTCACCAATTTCATTGTCTCTCGACGCTCTCACATAATTGGTCCCCGCCGAGTAACTGGCTTTGTCGGACTCCACGCCGCCCATACTAGCAGCATGAATATCCATCCCCGACGTCCCGCCCGACTTGAAGTCACCCGCCGCATACCCCGACCCTCCGCCGTTACCGGAGTCTTTCAGGCTATCCGGATTAGGCGCTTTATCCGCCCAAACTGGCGCCGCCATCAACACAACCCCGCAAATCAGCAACCCTAGCCTACCCTTCATATGTTTCTCCCATCCCTCAGCACTTCAGCAGAGACCTTCCCCTGCTATCTAAATAGTAGTCGCCCTGAAAAACCGCATCTGTACAATTTTGCACACTTCCGTGATTCGCCTTGCCTTCGCCGATACGTCGCACCGGGATGGCCTCACGCTCTCTGCAGAGCCAGACGCGTCACGCTGCCGTCAAGTACCGATGACACAACAAACACAGAGCACCTGACAAAGTTGTACGCCCCACCGCCCCATACGCCAATACATACTTCACCGTACGGTGCCTCCCATTTTGCTGTAAGGCTGGCCGCAGCGCGCAAGCCTTCGCCGCACCCTTCCCAGCCCTCGGGCCCTTTCACGCCCCCACCATCTCCAGCCGCTCCCGAAAATACTCCTTCCAACTCTCCGGCAATATCGCCACTCGCAATGCTCGCCGCAGCAAAGCCACATCGTCCGCGTCCCACCTTTTCGCCACATACAGCCGACTAATCTCCGACAC
>PKWH01000006.1:0-2543 GCA_003131985.1 Acidobacteriota bacterium
CCAAGCTGACTTCGATCTGGCGGAACGAGAGTACGCACAAGCTGTCTTGTCGGGAAATGCAGCGCCAGAAGTCGATGCGAGGCTACCGGCAACCCCAGGTGACGGAACGCTTTGGCAAGTCCTGCGCGGCGAGGACGTGAACCTTCCGACCTTTCAAAATCTCAATCCCAAAGAAATCAATTTCGTTCTCGCGTCTGCCGGAGTGCCAAATGCGGGAGCCCCTCTTGTGAACCCTCATCTTTGGATTATCGCTAGCTCCGCCTATCTTGACCTGGCGAACCAGCCCCTGTCTTTTTTGCCAGGAAACGGCGGATCTAAACCGGTAGNNCCGTTCATCTGCGAGGCCGCCAAAGCAGATCAGTTTATTGCGGCAGGTGCCAGCCTGAAGAACGCAATGACCGGGGTTGCCGTCGCCGGTCCAACACCGGACGGTTCATACCGAAACTCTGTATTCGGACAACAACTTAAGGGGTACGCTGCGGCGCTTGATTCACTTGTCTCAGAGGCCGCGGCGGCGCGTGATGCCTGGGTTCATTCCTCCGGATATGATCCGTGGCTACCTACTGATGAAGGACCAGNNGGACCCCGTGCTCCGCGGCCGACAGAGTTGACACTGATACGCCGGATATCTGGGGCTCGGATATATCTCTGGATGGTGCCGCATTCATGAAAGGCATACTGGCCAAGGCATCGCACTTTGTCCAGAAAGATACAGGTGTTCAGTTATGCCTCACAAATATGAGTTATTCCACTTTCACCCAGGCCGATTATCCCCAACACGGGGGAATTCCTCCGCCTCCCAACCAGTCAGAAGGATGCAGATTGCCTGTTCCTTTTGGCTCCGTTACGCCCTGCGACATACATCACTACGTATTTACGTTTGCGATCAAGGCAACAGCGCGATTGTCGTACGACGGGAAACATATCTCTGACTCCACTTTTACCACCCCTCCGTGGACTGTCCAGGGTGACAGCTTCCCTCCTGGCGTTGACGGAATGCTTTATGGCTACGAAGTCTCGTCTCATTGGGCGACTGTTAAGGCGAGTCTAGAATCTGCGATGTCTTCAGGCACTCTCGCGCCGGATAGCGCCGCAGCAATGAAAGCAGCTCAGCAGGATATGGTCACATTTTTCGCGATTGGAAGGAAAAAATTGATTATGAACGCTTGGCTCATGCCACTTGCGGACACCGACGTGAGCGACATCCGAACATCCGCCGACGCGTTGTCAGATTACAAAAGCCTGATTTGGGCCCTGTCGCAGATAGGCCTTCCCACAGCATTCGATTCCGACGAGTTATTTCGACCGCATGTATCAGATACTGACAATGCTCTCATGGACCGGCGAAGTATGATTCGTAAACTCAGCTATTTCTCTGACGACGGGCAAGATATTGCGACACAAAAGTTTGATTTCGCCGAGTACGTAAAGGAGGCGAGAACAACTCTGGCGGCATTTAAGTCCTTGTTAGACAAGAAAACAGAAGCAGCGAGGCTCGCGGGCGGGGATTTGCAGGAAGCTATCGCTAGCGGACTAGCCGGGCTGCAGCAGGTCGAAAATTCCTACGAGGCCTGCCGATCAGCCAGCGGCAAATCCAAAGCGAAAAAACGAAAACCGCAAAAAAAGAATGGCCCCCAGAAAATCAGCTAGAGAAGAAGGAAGATTGACAGACTGCGCCTCGACATAAACCGGATTATCACGTACCGGGAACGAAGCCAAGAGGCGTGTGGGATTAGGAGTTGGATTTTGGAGGGATGATGCGCGGAAGCAACTTTGCGCCAAACGCTCAGCTGGATTGCTTGATACTCTCGAAACTGATGGAGTACTTGTCGATAGCCATTTCGCTGGCCTTGATCTTCAATTTTTTAAGCTTGTTCATGATTTTGTTTCTGTCGTGGTCCGACACTCGGGAGCCCAGATACACGCGCGTCACGGACGCTGTATCCGGGTAGTACGCTTTGCCCAAGGGTGCGAACATCCGCCATTCCCGTTCGTAAAGCCACTTGTAACTCTTGTACGACAAAATCATCTTGGCAAGCTCGCCGGGGTCTTTGTTGGTCCTGTGTATGGTGGGTTCTGTCTCGTTATAAAACATGCGGACAAAATTTACGTCCTCTGGCAATCCATCCAGTAGGTTCGACAAATTGTACGAGATACATATTCCGCGAAACTGGTCCGCGTAGTGCGCCCACATCAGCTCGTGGTCGTGCACTTCGCTGAATGAGCACATGCCAACGTTCGCCTTGTTCTCCCTGATCGAGGCCCTGACGGCGCGATGATCGACGCTCTCTCGAACGGTCCGGCTGGTGCTAAACAGGCCCTCCATCGGATCGTTCAAGCTCTCAAAAGCGNNTATCGATAAAGTCGTGGGGGCTGCACATAGCGTTCGATGGTTGCCATATCCGGCGGCCAGAATTCCTCGTGAGGTTGGACGCATTAAAATACCCTCCCTGTTAATTAAGTTCAATGCGTTTTACTACTTCCGGTTGCCTTCACTCGAAGCTTGCCCTACCCTTCATTAGAATAACTTAACAACTCACGGT
>PKWH01000006.1:2563-3135 GCA_003131985.1 Acidobacteriota bacterium
TCAACGGGACCTCCGTCCCAATGAATGGCCTTTTGTACACCATGCTCAAGAAGGTGTTCGACAGCGCGGAGGAGGAGTGCCAACACAACATCGCCTTTATTCCCGACGAAGATGACAAGCAGAAAAACGAGTGCCGGGATTCGTTGTTGTCGTATTTCAACGATTGCGATCTGCTTCACGGCCGTCAGGTTGCCAAACGACNNGGCTGATGTTTTTGATGACCGGAAAGCATAAAGGCGAAAACAAGATAGTGGTATCGCGTTTCCCGGCCGACAGCGGCATCCTTGCGGAAGAAAAGGAGAAGGGGTTAAGCGTCGAATTTCTCGAAAGAATTTTCATGAAAAGCGCGACCTCCTATAAGGCCGCGGTGTATTCGGGGCGTTCATTCGCCAAGGATTTCTGGAAGGGGCAGGCGGTCGATAAACAAATTAACAGCGCCGACAGTTATATTTCAGATTACTGGATCAGGGATTTTCTCCGCTCCGACTTCCTGACGCCAGGGGAGGCTGGAACACGCCGCTTTGCTATTGCGGTCCGGGAGGCCATGAACCGCTCCGAGAACCCGGAAGTGA
>PKWH01000028.1:0-910 GCA_003131985.1 Acidobacteriota bacterium
AGGACGAACGCCACAAGGCCATCGAGGGCACGCAGATTGCAAAACTCGAAAAGAACCTCGCCGACGAAATCCGCATTCTGACCGACGAGCGTTTGAAGCGCTTGAACGACTTGCTCGGCGGACAATCATTGACCGCGGACCTTCACGACGAGCGCACGAACAAGCGGTTGCTGACCAAGGGCACGGAGTTGACGCGCGACATTCTGGAAAAGATCACCACGCGCAACCTGAAGCGCCTGCGGTTGAATGATAAGGATCCGCTGCTAATCGAGAAAATCGACGAGATCGAAGAAATGACCTCGCGGCAAATCGATGTGCTGCGGAAAATTACGGATGAGCGCATCGGCAAACTCAAGAAGGGCGACGAATTGCCGCCTGGAGTGATCAAGCTGGTGAAGGCTTACATCGCGATGAAGCGCAAGCTTTCCGTGGGCGACAAGATGGCAGGACGGCACGGGAACAAGGGCGTGATCGCGCGCATCGTTCCGAAAGAAGATATGCCGTACATGCCGGACGGCACGCCGGTGGAGATCGTGCTGAATCCGCTGGGCGTTCCTTCGCGTATGAACGTCGGACAGATTCTCGAAACGCATCTGGGCTGGGCTTCGAAAGAGCTTGGCGCGCAGGTGGCGAAACTGCTCGACAAGGAAACGCGGGCGGAAGGCGTGCGCAAATGGTTCAAGGATGCATTCGGACCTACGTCGGTGTGGAAGACGATCGCCGATTTGGACGACGATGCAATCCTGGACCTGGCCCATAGCTTCCGCGAGGGCGTGCCATTCGCAACGCCGGTGTTTGACGGCGCTCGCGAACACGACATACGTCACTTGCTGGAATTCACCCAGCTTCCGCAGACCGGGAAAATTCCGCTTTACGACGGAATGACGGGCGATGTTTTCGCGCAGGAAGT
>PKWH01000028.1:941-5044 GCA_003131985.1 Acidobacteriota bacterium
GGAGAAATGGAAGTGTGGGCGCTGGAAGCATACGGCGCGGCACACATTCTCCAGGAGCTGCTCACCGCGAAGTCAGACGACGTCTATGGCCGCGCAAAGATTTACGAGGCGATCGTGAAGGGCGAGCCGGGAATCGAGCCCGGAGTGCCTGAATCGTTCAACGTGCTGGTGCGCGAATTGCAGTCGCTGTGCCTGGANNTGCCGGAGAGGAGGATCTGCCCTTGTATCGTTCTAGCCCGTACGACCGTGCCAGCCAGATTGCAGATTTTGATTCCATTCGCATCAGCCTGGCGAGTCCGGAAAAAATACGTTCGTGGTCCCACGGTGAAGTGACCAAACCGGAAACCATTAACTACAGAACCTTCAANNTGCGGCAAGTACAAGCGCATGAAGCACCGCGGCGTTATTTGCGACAAGTGCGGAGTGGAAGTCACGCTCAGCAAGGTTCGCCGCGAACGCCTGGGGCACATCGAGCTGGCTTCGCCCTGCTCGCATGTGTGGTTCTTCAAGGGTCTGCCGAGCCGCATCGGCTACTTGCTGGATATCACCATGCGCGACCTCGAGCACATTCTGTACTTCGAGACTTTTGTTTGCCTCGATCCAGGCGAAGTTCCGTCGCTGAAGCAGAAGGACATTCTGCCGGAGGAAAAACTCCGCGAACTGCAGAAGGAAAACCTCGGAAAATTCCGCGCAGGCATGGGCGCTGAAGCTATCAAGGAACTTCTGCGCAGCGTGGAAGTGGAGAAGCTGTCCGAAGAGCTTCGCGAAAAAATGAAGGTGGACCCGAGCCTGCAGAAGCGAATCAAGTTCGCCAAGCGGCTGAAGGTTCTGGAAGCATTCCGCAAGAGCGGGAACAAGCCGGAGTGGATGATTCTGGATGTGATTCCGGTGCTACCGCCGGAGTTGCGGCCGCTGGTACCTCTGGACGGCGGGCGGTTTGCGACGTCGGATTTGAACGATTTGTATCGCCGCGTGATCAACCGCAATAACCGTTTGAAGAAGCTGATGGAACTGCATGCGCCGGACGTGATCGTTCGCAACGAAAAGCGCATGTTGCAGGAAGCGGTGGACGCGCTGTTTGACAACGGCCGACGCGGACGCGTCTTACGCGGAACGAACAACCGTCCGCTCAAGTCGCTTTCCGATACGCTGAAGGGCAAGCAGGGGCGCTTCCGGCAGAACTTGCTGGGCAAGCGCGTGGACTACTCCGGCCGTTCGGTTATCGTGGTCGGGCCGGAGTTGAAGCTGCATCAGTGCGGCTTGCCGAAAAAGATGGCGCTGGAACTTTTCAAGCCGTTCATCTATCACAAGCTCGAAGCTGCGGGGCATTGCACCACGATTAAGCAGGCGAAGGAGCTGGTGGAAGCGCAGGAAGCGATCGTTTGGGACATTCTTGAGGACGTGATTCGCGAGCACCCGGTGCTCTTGAACCGCGCTCCCACGCTTCACCGTCTCGGCATTCAGGCGTTCGAACCTGTGCTGGTGGAAGGAAAAGCAATCCGCATCCATCCGCTGGTTTGCACTGCGTTCAACGCGGACTTCGACGGCGACCAGATGGCAGTGCACATTCCACTTTCGCCTGAAGCGCAAGTGGAAGCTTCGGTGCTGATGCTCAGCTCGCACAATATTCTGTCGCCAGCCAACGGGTATCCGCTCGCCGTTCCGACGCAGGACATGGTTCTGGGCATTTATTACATGACCAAGGCCAAGCCGAAGGCGAAGGGCGAAGGGCGCGCGTTTGGNNGAGGTGATTGACCTTACCAACGCGTACGACGATCAGGACGTTTCGCATACTGAACCGATCAATCTAAGCCGCCAATTCCTGCACACAACCGTGGGCCGCGTGATCTTCAACGATCATTTGCCCAGCGAGATGCCTTTCATCAACGGTTTGCTGAAGAAAAAGGGTGTCCAGGCAGTGGTGCAGTATTGCTACCTGCGGTTCGGGATCGAGAAGACAGTCGTGATGCTCGATAAATTGAAGGAGCTCGGCTTCCTATATGCGACGAAGTCCGGCGTCTCCATCGGCATCAGCGACATGGTTATCCCCAGCGTGAAATTCAAGCTGGTGGATAGCGCGGAACACGAAGTGGTGAAAGTGCAGCAGCAATATCTTGACGGCGCGATCACCAACGGCGAACGCTACAACAAGGTGATCGCTATCTGGTCGGACGTGACTGAAAAGGTCGCGGACGAAATGTTCAAGGCCCTGGAAGAGCAGGACAAACAGGGCGTGATCAATCCAGTGTACGTGATGGCCGATTCCGGAGCGCGCGGTTCGAAACAGCAGATCCGCCAGCTTTCCGGAATGCGCGGCTTGATGGCCAAGCCCTCGGGCGAAGTCATCGAGACTCCGATCACTTCGAACTTCCGCGAAGGCCTCACGGTGCTGCAATATTTCATTTCCACGCACGGCGCTCGCAAGGGCTTGGCCGACACGGCGCTTAAGACTGCCGATTCGGGTTACCTGACGCGGCGTCTGGTGGACGTGGCGCAAGACGTGATCATCAACGAATTCGATTGCGGCACGGCTGACGGAATTTACGTCGAACCGATTCTCGAAGCCGGAGTGGAAGTCGAATCGTTGCGCGACCGCGTTATTGGCCGCGTATCGCTGGAGAAAATTAAGGACTACGAAGGCAGCGTGATCGTCGAGATCAACCAGGAAATTACCGAGGAACTCGCGAACGCGATTCAAGCGGCGGGCATCGAGCGCGTAAAAATTCGCTCGGTGTTGACTTGCGAATCACGCCGCGGAGTTTGCGCTCGGTGCTACGGCAGGAACCTGGCCACCGGCCGATTCGTCGAGATGGGCGAAGCGGTGGGTGTGATCGCGGCGCAGTCCATCGGCGAGCCCGGCACGCAGCTGACCATGCGCACGTTCCACATCGGCGGCACGGCAACCCGCGTGACCGAACAGTCGAAGGTGGAAGCGCGCAACAACGGCTTCGTGAAATTCATCGACTTGAATGTGGTCGAGGGCCGCAATAAGACGATGGTAGCCATGAACCGCTCCGGCTTGATCGCGGTGGTGGACGAAAAGAACCGCGAAAAGGAACGCCACCACGTTGTGTACGGTGCGCGATTCAAGGTGGAAGACGGCCAACCGGTGACGCTCGGGCAGACCATGGTCGAGTGGGATCCGTACACGTTCTCGATCCTTACGGAAACGGGCGGGTCGATCCAGTTCAAGGATTTGCAGCCCGGCATCACGATCGAAGAGCAGGTGGACGAAGTCACGGGGTTGTCGCAGCTGGTGGTCACGCTTCCTCCGGGTGACGAAAAGCACCAGCCCACAATTCTCGTTCGCGATCCGCAGGGACGCGTCCGCAAAAAGTACCTGATGCCTTCACGCGCGCACTTGATGGTCGCGGATGGGGACGAGGTACAACCGGGCGACGTTCTGGCGAAGATTCCGCGCGAAACCACCAAGACGAAAGACATCACGGGCGGTCTCCCGCGCGTTGTGGAGCTTTTCGAAACGCGCAAGCCGAAGGATCCCGCGGTCATTAGCGAAATCGACGGCATCGTGAAGTACGGCGACATCGTTAAGGGACAGCGCAAGATCTTCGTCGAAAGCGAAGACGGGCGAACGGTGAAAGAATATTCCGTCTCGCGCGGCGTGCACATCAACGTGCAGGAAGGCGAACACGTTCGGGCCGGCGAGCCATTGATTGACGGGCCGCTGAACCCGCACGATATTCTCGCCGTCCTGGGGGAAAAGTACACACAGGCATACCTGGTGAACTCGATCCAGGAAGTCTACCGTCTACAGGGTGTGAACATTAACGACAAGCACATCGAGACGATCGTTCGTCAGATGATGCGCTGGGTGAAAGTCGAGGACGTGGGCGATACGACGTTCCTTCTGGAAGAGCAGGTGGACAAGTTCCGCTTCCGCGAAGAGAACGACCGGATTATCCACGACGGCGGACGTCCGGCAACGGGCCGTCCGCTGCTCCTTGGAATCACCAAGGCGTCGCTCTCGACCGATTCCTTTATCTCCGCGGCGAGCTTCCAGGAGACCACCCGCGTCCTTACCGAAGCGGCGATTTCCGGAAAGGTCGATTACCTGCGCGGATTGAAGGAAAACGTCATCATGG
>PKWH01000359.1 GCA_003131985.1 Acidobacteriota bacterium
GAGTGACGAACGAACGGCGGCCGCGAAGAGGCCTTTTATGAAGGAACATGCACAGGGCGAAGCACGACTCGATCGCGAGCGCGCGGCGACGGAGCTGAAACGTTTTCTCGACCTCGCTGTCCGCGAGATGGGGCTGGCGATCGAATACGAAATCGTCACTCCTGACTCGGTGGCCGGCGGCGCCGGAGAAAAGGATGTGGTCGTCGCGTTTCGCGGAGCAGACCAGGATTTTCTGCTCGAACGCGATGCGGAGCTCCTATTGGCGCTTGAGCATGTGGCGCATCGATGGCTGCGTTTGGATCCCCGGCTGCACGATCGCGTGCGTTTCGATTGCGGAGATTATCGGACGGCGCGGCTTGCGGAATTGAAACTCTCGGCGCGAGTGGCGGCGCAACGCGTGCGCGAGACGGGTGAGACGTTTCGTTTTAATCCAATGTCGCCGCGGGAACGCCGGTTGATTCACCTCGAGCTAAACGGCGCGCAAGGTGTGCGCACGGCGAGCGAAGGCGCGGGAGACCGCCGGCAGCTTGTCGTTTATCCTGTCAATAAGAAGTAACTGGAAGTCGTGGAAAAGTGTTATTGATTTTGCAACGGCTGCGCCCGCGCTTCGTCCGAGCTCTCCGATATTTTTCACTTTCTTAAACTTCCAGCGTGAAGCCCTGCTTGCCGACATTGATGCATTGCGTTTGGCCGATGCGATCGGAGCGGCCGGCGGTTTCGTGAATGTGGCCGCAGAAAAGATAGGCCGGCTGTTCGCGAGTCACCCATTCGCGCAACGCCGGACTACCAGCGTGTTTACCGGGCGCGAATTCGTCGAGCCTCGTATTGAGCGGTGGAAAATGAACGACGAGATGTAGAGACTTCATTCCATCAAACGCCGCGAGGGCGTTGCCTATTTCTTCTTCGGAATATTCTCCTGGCGTATCGAACGGCGTGATGTTGCTGTAGCCGAGCCCGGCCCATTGAGTGATGCCGGACGCAGATTCGAGCGAGCGGACCTGACGATGAAAATCCAGGAAGCCGTAATGCTCGCAAAAAGAGCGATTCTCGGTCTGCGTTTCGTGATTTCCCGGCAACACCCACACGCGCTGGCCCAGCGGCTTCAGTATTTCTCCGCAGCGTTCTAGGCCCTTGCCGAAATTCGAGAGGTCTCCGGCGGCGATATATACGTCCGCCTGCAGTGAGGCGATTCGTTCGAGCGCGCGCAAATCTCCGTGAATATCGCTGAAGATCAGAACCTTCATGGCGTTTCTCCCGTGCGCTGTGGCGAAAGTTTCTGCATGCGCCGCAGTAGCATGCCGTCGGATTGCCAGCCTTCCTCGATTATGTTTCCGGCCTTGTCGAAAACTACGCGATAGGTGAACGGTTGCGGGCTCTTTTTACGGGTGTTGACGAATCGATTCTCGCCGAAATCGACAACGTGATATTCCCCCTCCATCGAAGCGTGAATCACCGGGAAGCGTGAAAATTGCCAGAACAGCCGCACTTCGGGAAGCAGCAACGCGCGAGCAACAAATTCATCAGGGGGAGAGTCCGCGGTGAAACGGAACTCCGGAGGCGCGGGATTTCGCAAATCAAAGCGAGCCTGATAGACGCCATCGATGGAACGGATTATGCCGCCCCAGTCGAGAAAGGAAGGTGGCAGCGGCAAGGCGCCCATGCGATCAATCGAAATGTTATTCGCCGAAGCAAAACTCTTTACGCGTTGCAATGCTGTGTGGTGCGCGAAACTGCAGAGGAAGAGGTATGCGACCATGGCGAGCGTTCCTGCTTGACACCATGCGGCGCGGGTGAAGCGGAATCCCCAGTCGTCAACGGCCGGCAGAAAAAACAACGCAGCAATAATGCCGCTTGCCAGCGCAACAATCCAGAGATGAAACGGAAAACCAGCTTCAGCTGCGGCCATCCATGCTGCGACGGCGGCCAGCGTGAAGAACACCCACATCCAGATGGCACGGACACGGCTCTTCGCGCGATCTCGATAAATCCACGCCGCGATTTGCGGCAACAGAATAATCGCCGTGAAGCTGAAGTCGATGATGAACAGTAGGTCCCAGGCCACGCGTTGCTGAGAGATCGGCGTCCACATGCGCGTGCCGAAAGACGTCATCCCGTCGAGCAGGATGTGGCTTGCGATTCCGATCCCGTAGATTAAGGTGAGTGTGGCCCAGGAGGGAGTTTCGATGCCCCGACGCCGTGCGATCCAGCGTGTGAGCCATGCGAGAAGCGCAGCAAAAAACGGCAGTCCGACAAAGGAATGCGTGATTCCGCGGTGATACTTCACGATGGAAAGCGGGTCGCGAGAAACTATTTCAGCCACGATGTCGACGTCAGGAAAGACTGCGCCGAGGGCGGCCGCGAAGATTGCGACGCGGCCTTTGCGCTCCGCAAAATATCCCTTGCCGAGAAGCGCGCCGGCGATGCCGTGAGTTATGGGGTCCATGAGAGTTTCGAAAAAAGAAAAGTGTACACGATTGAGGCGGGTCAGGCGATTTCGATTAGAGGTGAACGACGCGGAATAATTTCGCCGATTGCGCGCGCAGGGACTTTGTGGCGTTCGAACGCAGCGAGTGCAGAATCCGCCGCCTCCGGCGCGATCGAGACAAACAGGCCGCCCGAAGTTTGCGGATCGAACAGCAGGGCGCGAAATTCCTCCGAAACATCGTCCGCGAAGCCGACGCAGCTTTCGCAAAAGTCCCGGTTGTTCTTCATGCCGCCGGAGAAAAAATGGCCGCGCGCCGCTTCAATCGCTCCGGGAAGGTAGGCGATTTGTTTGTGGTCGATTTTCATGGAGACGCCGCTGCCAATGGCCATTTCACGCGCGTGCCCGAGAAGGCCAAATCCGGTGACGTCGGTGACCGCGTGCACCGGTCGCTCGTTCTTTGAGTCGGCCTCCACTTCATGTAATGCGTCGGCGGCGTCACGATTCAGGCGCGTCATAGAAGCAGTTGCCGCAGCAACCCACGATTGTTCGGCGAGCCCCTGTTTCAATGCGGTGGAGATCACACCGGTTCCGAGGGGCTTGGTAAAGAGAAGAATATCTCCCGGCCGCGCGCCGATATTCTTCCAGATTCTTTCGGGATGAATCAGGCCGGTGACAGCATAGCCAAATTTCAGCTCGTCATCGCGGATGGAATGTCCGCCGACAACCGTGCAGTTCGCCTCCGACATTTTCGCAAGGCCGCCGCGCAGAATTTCTTCGAGGATCTCCGGCGCGCCTGAAGCGGGGAAAGCAACGATTGTCAGCGCAGAAATAGGGCGTCCGCCCATGGCATACACGTCACTTAAGGAATTTGCTGCGGCGACCTGGCCGAACTGCGCCGGGTCGTCCACGATGGGTGTAAAAAAATCCACGGTTTGAACGATGGCCAGGTCGTCCGTGAGGCGGTATACGGCGGCATCGTCACTGGTTTCGAAACCGACGAGAAGATTTGGATCGGTTTGTGGCGGCAGTCGTTTGAGAATCGAGTCCAAAACGCTGGGACTCAGCTTTGCGGCGCAGCCCGCTGCTTTTGCCGTGGTAGTTAATCGAATCGCTTCAGCCAATGGATCTCCATAGTAAATATCGTTCGTTGATTATAACGCTTGAACGCGATGGAATTTGAGGGAGGAAAGAAATCCTGATTAGGGAAAACCTCAGGCGCGGGCGGCGACAGAGCGAATCGGGATCGTGACTGGTTTCGAAGTTTCCGTGGCGCCGATCATTTGGCAGCTTCCATCAAACACAGCTCCAGGCTCGATGATTAGGCAGGGACAATGGATTTCGCCCGTTACGATGGCTTTGGTCTTAAGTTCCACTCGCCCGCGGGCGCGTATGACCCCCTCAAACCTGCCACTGATGATCACGTTGTTGCCATCGATCTCGCCTTCTACCGTGGCGTGCTCTCCCAAGATTAAAGTTTCTTCGGAAACGAGAGTTCCCTTCATCGACGAATCGATACGAAACGTGCCGCTAGACTCAAGGCGGCCCTCGAGTTTTACACCTGGCTCAAGAAAGCCCGTCCATTCGCCAGAGTCATGTCGGTTACGGTCAAACCATGCCATGCGTGGTTCTTCCCCTGTGCTCGATTGAGGTTTCTGAGGACAAATCTATTTAAGCATCAATTGGTCGTAGAGGCGGGTTAAATCACTATCGTCATAGTATTCAAAGATTAACTGACCAGGTTTTTCCGGACGACGGGGCTGGATCAGGACGCGCGTTCCGTACTCACGTTGGAGGTCTTCGAGAGCAGCTTTCGTGTTCGGATCAGGTTGAAGCAATGATCCTGCTGGGCGCGGCCTTGGCGAGCGGGTCGAGAGTCGCTCGACTTGGCGAACCGTCATGCCACCGCGTGCGACGCGGTGGGCAAGCGCTACACGCTCCTTGCTGTCAGCTACAGCGAGAAGGGCGCGGCCGTGACCCGCGCTAAGTCGGCCCTCTTCGAGCAAATCCAAGATCGGTTCCTCAAGCTTGAGAAGCCGAAGCGCGTTGGCGATGGTGGCGCGGTCCTTACCGGTGCGTTCTGCGACTTGTTCTTGCGTGAAATGAAATTCATCGGTGAGGCGTTGGAATGCATGGGCCTGCTCGACCGGGTTGAGGTCCTCGCGCTGAAGGTTTTCAACCAGGGTCATCTCGAGAGCCATGGCGTCAGGCACGTTTCGAATGACAATCGGAACGCGGGTAAGACCGGCTTTTTGAGCTGCACGCCAGCGACGTTCGCCGGCGATGAGCTGGTGGCGGGCTCCGACTCTGCGTACGACGAGTGGTTGAACGATTCCGCTAGATTGGATCGATCGCGCAAGTTCTTCGAGCGCTTCTTCGCGGAAGCGGGTTCGCGGCTGATATGGGCTCGGATCGATCAGGTCGATGTCGACCTGAAGGAGACCGTCATTCGGAGCCAGAGCCAGCGCTACCGCTGGTCCCGCCGCCGCCGGTTGGGGCGACATTATTGCCGGTGGTTGGAGTGCTGACGCTACTGCTGGCCCCTGCAGTGGCGGCTGCGGCTGATTGGGTTCCGGATCCCTGATCAGCGCGCTCAGTCCCCTTCCCAACGCGTTTCTGGGCATTGACGATTACCTCCTTGGCAAGTTGGATATAACTTTCTGCGCCTTTACTATGAATGTCGTAGAACATTACTGGCATTCCGTGACTTGGTGCCTCGGCTAGTCGCACGTTTCTCGGGATCACGGTTTCGAAGACCTGGGTTCCGAAAAAGCTTCTGAGATCCGCAGCTACCTGCTTTGAGAGAGTCGTTCGATCATCGTACATTGTAAGTAGGATGCCCTCGATCGCCAGCGATGGGTTGATTGTGCGGCGCAGTCGCATCAATGTGTCCAGGAGTTCCGAGACTCCCTCGAGAGCCAGGTACTCGCATTGGATTGGGACGAGGACGGAATCGCAAGCAGCTAGTGCATTGAGCGTGAGGAGGTCCAGTGCCGGCGGGCAGTCGATCAGGATGTAGTTATACTTATCCGTAATACCTGCGATAGCTGCTTTCAGCCGATATTCTCGATTTTCCATCCCTACGAGCTCTACTGCGGCGCCGACTAGGTTTCTGTCAGAAGGGATAAGGTCCAATCCCTCGACCTGAGCGTCCAGTGTTACGCGCTCGATCGGCTCATCGAGTATGAGAGTTTGGTAGAGAGTCCTTCTCGCGGGATCCTTGGGGAAGCCTAGCGCGCTGGTAGTATTTCCCTGCGGATCGCAGTCAATCACGAGAGTTCTTTGCTCGGAGGCGGCGAGGGAGGCCCCTAGATTCACCGCCGTAGTAGTTTTTCCAACGCCGCCCTTTTGATTTGCGATCGCGATGATGCGAGCCAATGCAAGATCCCCCGTATGCGCCGCGAATTTAGCAGAGATTTTCAGAAACATGCAAGATGTTTCACGTGGAACGTACTTGTAGAACAAAGTGTTCCACGTGGAACATAGAGGAATTGCTAGGTCGCAGACCCTACTAGCAGGACTCTGCTATGTGAACCGGGGATTAGGAGAGTTTTTCTCCACTGCCACGACTTCTGCAGGGAGACCTGAACGGCGTCTCCGTCTGCCAGCCAAAGAATCAGGTTTCCGCTGACTGAAATCGCTGCGCGGGCCCATTCGACAAGCTCTTTGTGCATTCCTAGAGCGCGGGCGGTGACGTAATCAAATCCAGAACCTGCTGCAGTCAGGCTATCAAAGCGTCCGCGATATATCTCGACGGTCTCAAGCTCAAGCTCGCGAACGACCTCAGCCAAGAATGCAGCCTTTTTGGCGCTCGGCTCGATCAAAACTATGTCTAGCGTCGGGATCAGTAGCTTGAGCGGGACGCCAGGAAACCCCGCTCCCGAGCCAACGTCGGCGAGCCGACCATTTCGATTAGATATTGCCCGTGAGGCGAACATGCTTTCTCCGAAATGAAAGCGCAGGATCTGGAGGGAATCCGTGACGGTCGTAAGCGATATCCTCCGGTTCCAACGCAAAAGCAGTGGAATATAAGCCCGGATTGCAGAGCAAACGTCGGCCGTGGCCGTAACCCCGTAATTTCGGAGCTCATCACGAATCACACCGTCAGTAAGGATCGTAATATCGCTAGTCATTGTATATATATAGAAATAAACATTTTAAATGGAAAAGACACAAAGTCAGTGCTCTTTCACGACCTGCGCTGAAGCCTCACGAATCTTGCGCGGAGCCAGCATCCCGACGGAAAAATCAGCCCCAAAGTGTGCCACCGAAGTTGGGAACAGGCTACCTGACCATGAACGAACTATCGAAAAGAGAATTCCAACTACAATAGTAGTTGATAGACCTCGGCGTCCCTGATAAAGATGCGCGAGCGAGAAAAAAACAGCCGAACCGACGATCCCGGCTACCACGTGTCCGCCAGACCAATCCTGAAATACGCGTTGAACGAAACCGCGATAGATAAACTCTTCACACATTGCCACAGTGACAACCAGTGCAAAAAATATCAGCCGTTCAACATCATCCTGCGGAAATAGCTTCAGGGCAAGTTGTGGCAAGACGCCTTTGATTTCCGACGGCCTCGCCACTAGACGGCGGAGACTATAGATTTGATTGACCGAGATTAGCGCGGCGAGAACGATTGCTATCGTGATGGCGAGCGCGGGCCTGGGAACTCCCACTCCAAGTTGTGCAAGCGTGATTCCGTGAACGCGAGTGCGCCAAAGAATAATTACAGTGGCAAGCCACTGAAAAGCGATCGTGGATGCGTAGATCGAGAGGCGGTCTATTTTTGACGTTTCGGGAGAATCCAGTAACTGGCGAATTCGCCGGCGCCCCAGGAGAGGGACCGCGACGCCAAGAAAAATTAGAATGAGTGCGAAGTCCCAGTGCATCTCGTTAGATGAAAACATTTTTAGGGCGAGTGAGCAAGGCGAACTCCTGTTGACACCGGCGGACCGCGCTCGTATCGTTCTTAGTTCTGTTCGTCGGGATAACATGAAGATACTTGTGATCGGAAGCGGCGGGCGCGAGCACGCGATCGTATGGAAGCTGCTGCAGAGTGCTGCAGTCGCGAAGGTGTGGTGTGCCCCGGGGAACGGCGGGATTTCGAAAGACGCGGAGTGCCTTCCTCTGGATTTGAATGACTTGAAGGCTGCGGCCGACCTTGCCAGCAGGTTGGGAGCTGGCCTTACGATTGTGGGGCCGGAGTTGCCTCTGGCGCACGGGATTGCTGATGAATTCGCAAAACGCGGTCTTGCGCTGCTCGGACCGCCGCGGAAGGCGGCGCAACTCGAAGGAAGTAAGGTTTTCGCCAAGAAATTCATGGAACGCTTCAGAATCCCGACAGCCTCCACGTATGGAATTTACGATTCACCGATTGACGCCTATACATCCCTTTGTTCGGTTGACTGGCCGCTGGTGGTAAAAGCCGATGGACTATGCGCTGGTAAAGGGGTACTGGTGACTTCGTCGCCTGACGAAGCGGCGGCATTCATCGACCGGCTTATGGAGAAGAACGAGTTCGGCGATGCGGGTAAACAAGTTTTGTTTGAAGAAGGGCTTGCGGGACGCGAACTCTCCTACATCATCCTGATGGATGGAAAGAATTTTGTTTCTCTGGCTCCGACGCGCGATCACAAGCGCACCTTTGACAACGATCAAGGCCCGAACACGGGCGGCATGGGAGCTTTTTCAAGCGCTGATATTTTACCGCCAGAGCTGGAGATAAAAATTCTCGAGACGATTGTGAGGCCGACTCTGGCGGGTTTGCAAAAAGAAGGGATGAACTATTGCGGGTTTCTTTACTTTGGATTGATGCTTACCTCAGATGGCCCGAAGGTGCTGGAATACAATTGCCGACTTGGCGATCCCGAGACGCAAGCGATTTTGCTCCGCGCAGATTTTGACTTCGCCGATGCATGCGCCCAAGCAACTAGCGGAAACCTTGCGGCGGTTCAGGCTAAATCCTCGGATGGCGCGAGCATTTGCGTGGTCGTGGCGTCGGAGGGCTATCCGGAGAAACCGAAATTTGGAAAAGAGATACTTGGACTAGAGGCGGCCGCGAGCGTCCCGGGTGCAACGATCTTCCATGCAGGCACGCGGCGGGAGGGCGAAAAGTACTACACCACTGGTGGACGAGTTCTGAGCGTTGGAGCGGTCGGCAAGGATTTGTCCGCAGCCTCCAAGATTGCATATGAAGCGGCGAGTAAGATCCGAATCGATGGCGCGCATTATCGAAAGGATATTGGAACTCCAAGGGCGCCGTCTAAGGCTGCAGTGGAGGGACAGAACCCATGAGGTACTTCTTAGGGACGTCCGAATCGAAGCGGAGTTGACCTGAGAGGATGCAATTAGCAATTAATAAATCTGGACCAGGGAGATTATCCGGTGGCTAATGAACACGTAAAGGAAGGCGGAGCGCTCGTCGGAATTCTGATGGGGTCGGACACGGATTTTCCGATGATGAGCGAGGCGGCGAAGATGCTTGAGAAGTTCGGAATTCCGTACGAATTGGAAGTGATGTCCGCGCATCGCACGCCCGCGCGCGCGCATGAATATGCAACGACAGCCTCGAAACGCGGCCTGAAAGTTTTGATCGCTGCAGCGGGCGCAGCTGCGCATCTGGCGGGGGTGATCGCGGCAAACACAACACTGCCGGTAATCGGCGTCCCGATGGGCACAAGCTCCTTGAACGGACTGGATGCACTGCTATCGACGGTGCAAATGCCTGGGGGAATTCCGGTTGCGACCATGGCGATTGATAAGGCTGGGGCAGTAAACTCCGCCATCTTCGCGGCGGAAATTTTGGGACTTTCGGATCCCGAAATTGCGCGCAAACTGGTGGCACATAAACAGGAGCTGGAGCGTTCGGTGAGTGAAAAGAATGCGCGTTTGAAGCAACAGCTCGCTGACAAGAGATAGCTCGCAGGCGACGATTACCGCCCTCATTCCCGCGACTGCTATGTTGTGCTCCGCAATTTACCGAGGACCGCCGGACTGCGAAAGGTCTTCCGTCGATAACGAGTGTTCAGTCAAAAGCTGGGGTGCAAAAGCGAAGGAGCATCATCAGGGCGTTTTCTTTCTTGTTCCTGGCCGGGCCTTTTCGGTTCCGGCGGAGGTTGGAGGATCCACTGGAAACCTGATTCGACGCCGATCGTGGCGATCGTCTCCCGCGAGTTCGGCGACGCAGTAATGCTGAGCGCGGAGCGCAGGAACTGAATCGCATCCACCGCAAGGATTTTGTTGCTTTCGCCCTGCAGGAAACGGTCCCGCACTTCCCGCATTTTCACGTCTGAAGAGCAGAGTTTTTCGATGCCGGCATCTTTATTTCGAAGCAGATCGATCAGCGAAGGCGCGGCGTTTTCCGGCGGATAACGAAACTCAACGAGGGTGCGGGGCTGGCCTTTCTCTGGAGGCCACAATTGAACGTATTGCGGCAGGGGAACGTGCGTGTCGAAATAATCTTCGCGCTGCATGGATTGCTGCAGCGAAAAAGTCAGTTGCCAAATTTCAGGGCCGTAGTTTTCCATGTAATCCGCGAGAATCAGTTCCGCAAGGGGCTCATTCGGCGGCAAAGTTATTTTGCCATGAAGGTTTCTTGCGATTTCATTCAGGCGCTCGGAGACACCGTGACCAATCGAATCGATGTCAGCAGCCTCGGCGTTCGGTTGGGCTTGCTGTAGGTGCGGAGTTAGCGAGGCAGTCTTACCGTGAAGGTGCGGCAGATCTTTGTCCAGGCGGGCGAATTCCACTTGAGAGGATGGCGAAATCCATTCGACAGCGCCAAGAAAGACTCCGGCGCGCCTTGAACTGAGCTCCACCGGCGCCGGAAGGCGGGTCTGAGGTTCGATCGGATTTTCGACGGTAGCGATTAGAATGGCGTCTTTCACAACCGCGATGATTACCCGCCCCGCTGCAAGATTTGCGATGATTTCATCTCCGGGAGCGTCTTGTCTCTGCTGAGCTGCGGCGTTCAGCGAGCAAAACAAAACAAAGACTGTAAACGATGCGCTAAAGACTGAGGCGGCAAACATCAAAATCCCGGATCGGCGCGAGCGGGCGAGCGAAGAGTGCATGGGATTGCTCACACTTTGACGGTACCACAAATCAGCAAGTGACTAACAATCTGACGCAGTGAGCGCCATGCTATACTTAAAAAATAAGGAACGTGCGTTAGCGATTCACATTCACGGCGACGATGAGATCCCCGAAAAGCATAAAACACAACGGCAGGCTCGTCTCGGAGATTCTCGAGTCGCATCGTCGCTTTGTGCGTGGCGACGAAACCGGCACTCGGGCGGATTTGTCCGGGGCTAACCTCTCACGCGTCAATTTGGAACGCGAGAACCTCGATCTAGTGGACTTCCATGGGGCGAATCTGGAAGGCGCAAATTTGCACGAGGCCAGGCTGTCGTCTGCGAATCTGAGTAAAGCGAAACTGCGCCGGGCGGATATGCGCAAAGTTGATTTGACCGAAGCCGATTTAAGCGATGCCGACCTAACAGAAGCTAAGGTCGGAGGCGCGGAGCTTTTTCGAACGGACTTGCGGCGTGCCATATTGCGTGGCGCAAATTTTGTGGCATCGAATTTCCGTCTGGCCGAAATTCGCGGCGCGGATTTTACGGGCGCGGATCTGAAGACCACGGTCCTCCGCGAGACGGATCTCGAGGGAGTGAACTTGTCCGGTTTGGACCTGAGCACAACGTTGCTGCCTCGCGGCTATAAGCCTCCGGATACTGCGAAGAGTTAAATGAAGAAGAGCACAACTCGAAATTTACCGTGGATTCAGGTGGAGGACTACAAGCGCGCCAAGGGCTGGGTCGGCGCTGAGCAGCACGAGGCCCGTGCTCGTGCTTACTGCGAAATGCTGGAGCGCGGCCAGATACTTTTCTTTCGCGAGCCGCCCTTCGAACTGCCAACGGCCGATCAGCAATTTCTTCTTCAGCAGCAATGGTCTGAGATGAGAATGCACAAGAACGTGTCGTACCGGCCGAGCGAAGACTTGTTGCGCGGAGCGCCGGGCGACAGCGTCACAGTGAATCGCCTTCACTCGATTATGCGGAATTACAGCGCTCAGGTGACGGATTTCCTGGCCAACTTTTTGGCTCCCTACGCCGGCAAGTGGAACCTGGATTTCGCGAGTTTTCGTCCGCTCGAAGAGGAAGGCCGCGATTTACCGCTGCACAAGCGCAACGATCTTCTGCATGTTGACGCATTTCCCAGCCGGCCAACGTACGGTGCGCGAATCTTGCGCGTGTTCACGAATCTAAATCCTTCGAAACCACGCATTTGGCAGACCACCGAAGGATTCGAGGTGCTCGCCCGCCGATATGCCGGCGGGGCGGGGTTGCAGGATATCGCCGAAGACAATTCATTTTTGAGCCGCACGGTTCGAGACTTGGGCACAAAGCTGGGGATCGGCGTGATCGGACGCACACCCTACGATATGTTCATGATTCGTTTCCATGATTTCTTGAAAGAGAACACGGAGTTTCAAAGAGATTGCCCGAAGACACAGCTAGAATTTCCACCGCAGGCTACCTGGATTGTTTTTACAGATAGTGTCGCGCACGCGGTAATGTCCGGGCAGTATGCTATCGAGCAGACATTCTTGATTCCGCCAAAGGCACTCGTCGCGCTAGAATCCGCGCCGTACCGCATTCTGGGAAATATTGCCGGCCGTGCCCTGGTTTCCTAGATCAACCGCTCGCTGCTTCTTAGAAATTCTCCCGCCTATTCGTTTACTTTCCCGCGAGGAATTCGGCGGGATCCTCGCCAAAGCCGGCGGCGGCGCCGCGAACTGAGGTCGCGCGGCGGCGTGTTTCGATGCCCAGGCGCTTGATTTTCTGATTGAGGGTGGATAGGGGAACCTGAAAACGCTCGGCAGCTTCGGTTTGGTTCCAATTCGTACGCTCGAGCATATCGATAATTATACGGCGCTCCACTTCCTCGAGGATCTCGAAAAGCGATGGCGAAGTAGCGTTTCCGCCCGGCTCGCCCGGCATGGGCGGTAAGAACTCGGCGAGTTGCAAGCGGACTCCCTTGATGATCTCGCGCGTGCGCACACTTTCCGGCAGAATATCGGCGTCCATGGCTTCCTGCGTTGAAAGAACGATGGCTCGTTCGACGACATTCTCGAGCTCGCGGACATTGCCTGGCCAATCGTAATCCATGAGCAGTTTCATCGCGGCATGAGTGAAGGCGCGCGGCGGCTTTTCATTTTCCTGGCAGAATTGCTTAAGGAAGCGGTCGAGCAGCAAAGGAATATCTTCTTTACGCTCTCGAAGTGGCGGCAGATGCAAGGAAATAACGTTCAAGCGATGAAACAGGTCCTCGCGGAAACGGCCCTCGCGAACCAGCTTGGTCAAATCTTCGTTGGATGCTGCGAGGATGCGGACGTCTACTTTAATGGTTTCGGTGCCCCCGAGACGCATGAATTCGCGTTCTTGAATCACGCGCAAAAGCTTGGCTTGTGTTTCCGGAGTGATGGTAGAAATCTCGTCAAAAAAAATAGTGCCTTGGTCGGCGACTTCGAACAAGCCCTTCTTCGAGGCAATGGCGCTGGTAAATGCGCCCTTCACGTGGCCAAAGAGCTGTGATTCGAGAAGGTCGCCTGGGATCGAACCAGTATTGATGGGGATAAACGGTTTATCAGCGCGCGTGGAGGCGGAATGGATGGCCTTGGCAAATACTTCTTTACCGGTGCCGCTTTCACCGGAGATCAAGACGGTTGAGCGTGACGGCGCGACCTGCGTGACAAGGTCGAGCACTTTCTGCATCTTTTCGCTCTTGCCGACAATGTTTGGAAAATTGTAACGCTGCTTCAGCGCGCGCTTGAGTTGGACGTTTTCGTCGCGCAGCCTGCGCCCCTCGATCGCGAGCGAGACCTGCGCGATGAGTTCGTCGTTGGACCACGGCTTGGTGATGAAATCCTGCGCCCCGCCTTTGAAAGCCGCACGGGCCATATCGATCGAACCATAGGCGGTGATCAAAATGACGGCGAGTTGCGGATCTCGCCGCCGGATTTCCCGCAGCAACTCAAGGCCGTTGCGATCGGGCAGGCTGACGTCTAGCAGCATGAGATCGAACGGATGGTCTTCGAGTTGCCGAAGCCCTGCTTCTCCGGTTTCCGCGAGCGTCACCTGGAAACTTTCAGAAGTGAGAAGGGCTTCGAGTCCTTCGCGAATTTCCACTTCATCATCAACAACAAGAATAGACCCTCTAGGCATGAACGGTTTTCCTGGCTACGGGAAATTCCAGCCGGAAGGATGTTCCCTTACCTGGCGTCGAGCGCACGTCAACTTTGCCCGCGTGCTCTTTGATGATGCCGTAACTGACTGAAAGGCCTAATCCGGTGCCGCGTCCGGTGGCCTTGGTTGTAAAAAACGGATCGAAAATGCGATGTAGATTTTCGGCTGGAATGCCCAATCCGGTATCGGTGACTTCGACTGCAACCGAGCCGTTGTTCGCGCCGGTGCGCACTTCCAACATGCCTCCGCTCGGCATAGCGTCCCGCGCGTTCATAAACAGGTTGAGAAATACCTGCTGGAGACGCGTGATGGAACCAAGAACGGGCGGCAACTGTTCCGTATAATTCTTGATGACATTCACCTGAGCGGTTTTGAACGGATGTTGCACCAGCGTGAGGGTCTCTTCCAAAACGGAGTTCAGATTCACTTCTACGAATTCCGCTGCCCCGGTCCGCGAGAAATTAAGCAGATTGTTGACGATTTCGCTGGCACGGAACGTTTGCTTTACGATCCGCTCGATTGTTTTCTGGCGCGGATCGTCGGCGGGGATCTGTTTCGCGAGCATCTGGATATAGTTCGAAATCACGGCGAGCGGGGTGTTCACTTCGTGCGCTACACCCGCAGCCAGCAGGCCGAGCGAAGTAAGTTTTTCGGTCTGTACCATCTGCTCTTCGAGACGCACGCGCTGGGTGATGTCATCAAGCAGTATGAGCCGGCCCAGGCGAGCGCCGTTCTTTCCAACCAGCGGCGCGATCGAGGCGTTGATCACCAAACGGCGCCCGGCCGGCGTGTTCAAATGGAATTTGTATATCCCGGAAACGCGGTCGCTTGCCGCGCGCGAAGAAATTTCGGCCACCAGATCCTGTGGGAGAACGTCCTGCAGGTGACGATGAAGCGCTTCACGGCGCGGAATGGCGAGCAAATCCTCAAGCTGGGGATTCCAGGATTCGATGCAATCTTCGAGATCGACCGTGAGCACGCCGATATTCAGCGATTCGACGATGTTCTCACTGAAATCTTTCAGCCGTTCTATCTGCATGGCTTTTTGCTCGAGCGATTGATAGAGCCGCGCATTTTCGATGGCGATGGCCACGTAACCAGCGATGGTGGACAGCAATTCGAGGTCGTCGGTCGAGAGATAATCACCATCTACCGTTTTGCCGAGGCCCAGAATCGCGACGGTGCGGTCGCGGAAGCGGCAAGCAATGAAATAATTCAGGTCCAGCTCTTCCAGCGTGCGACGCACCGAGTCAGACTCCTGGCTTGCCGAGCGCGCGGATTCGAAGAACAAACAGCCGCGCTCAAGAGCGGGACGCGAGGGATCGAGGAATGACAGATCCAGCGGACCTTCAGGCCGCAGTCCCATAGAACGCGAGAGGATGAACTGGGCCGGATGCGCAGGGTCTTCGAGAAATATTGCGAGCCGATCCACCAGCAGGGTTTGCGAAACCCGGTCGAGCACGGAGCCGACCAGGGGTTCGAGGCGCACCTCGTTGGTGAGCGCGCGTCCGAACTCGATGAGCGTGCGGCGGTAATTGAGCCGGTCGCGATAGAAGAAACGGTCGAGGCGCGTCTGTACCCATCCCCGCACGGGCTCAAATAAGAATGCAGCGACGACAATTGCGATAACTCCGCCGGCTGGACCGGTGGGCCAGCGGGTGTGAAAAGTTTCGCCGATGAGGGCGATGCCCGCGAAATAAATACCGACGACCGCAGCAGTGGCAAAGGTGTAAGCGAGTCCGCGCTTGAAGATGATGTCAACGTCCATCAACCGGTAGCGGATGATGGCGTAGCCAAAGCACAGCGGAATGAGCGCGAGGGAGAAAACCGAGAGTTTCATCCATGGAGCCGGGACGACACCCACAACGTACGGCACGATATAGAACAGGAGAAAGGGAAGCGAGCCTGCGAATGTCCCGCCGGTAACCCACTTTAATTGTTGGCGCAAAACCCCACTGGGTGCGCGACGGTAGCTGAAAAGGAAAATGGTGGCAGCAACCAGGAAATAGATTCCGAGGTTGGCCTGTTCTACTTTATCGAGCCAGTATCGCGTGCTGAATGCCGGTAGAAAATTCAACGTTCCGAAGGCGATGAAAATATGCAAGGTCAGAAGCGCAGCGGGCAGCGCGTAGGTGGCTGCCAGCTTCGGCCATAGAGTTCCACGGCGCTCCGGAAATACGAGCGCAAAGTGAACGAGCAAAGCCGGCTGCAGGAGTAGCGCGACCACGTTTGCCCAGTAAATCGTTTGGTCGAAAGAATTCAGCTTTCCGGTGTAATGGAAACTGTAAAGAATGAATGAGGCCAAGCAGAAAACGTAAAAATGAATCGCGCGCGGCGCGTTCCAACGACGGACGAATATGAACAGCCCGATGAAGAGATACAAAAGCGCCGTTATGCGGAGGTAATTCTCTATCGAGGACGAATTGTCCTGCGGCGCGGTGACCAGGCGGGTCTCAAAGGCCGCTTGTCCGCGGTGCATCTGGTAGTGCACTTCAGCCCATGGTCCTACATGAAACAAGACTCGAGTAACATCAGTCGCGCGATGAATGGTGACGCCCCGAACCGACTCAACGCTGTCGTTCTCCCTGATGCCAGCTCTAGCGGCAGGCGAGTCAGCGACAACGTGCCAAGCAATGACACCCTGGGACGTATCCATCCAGGTGACGCCATCATCTGGAAGAACAAACCGCGAGCGTTGCTGGAAATTCAGAACGGCAAAGACCACTGCCGAAAGAGTCAAGAGTGCCAGGAGGACTGCGCCTAGCCGCATTCGGAGACTATCGTTCATCCAGCCACACCCATAGCCTCAGCCTAGAGGCTGATTTAGTGCAAGCACGTCAGCTTCCAGTAAATTGCAGATTCTATTAATCATATGCTGTTTATTTTTATAGAGTTACGAGATCCTCTGGTCGAAGAGATTATGGCAATCCTATTTGTGGGAGGCATCTTCCCGTTTCCGGTAGCTTACTACTAACTAGAATTGAAAACTAAGCCCACCGCGGAGATATCGGTAGGTAGGGATCAGCACGACTCGACCGTCAGGGGTAGCCAAGGGAACGTACCCTTGCGCAAAGAGGTTACCGCAATCAGCCAGGAATTCCGCGTGACCTGGGATAAAGCTCGGAAGCGGCTGGTGAATCCCAAGGCTCAAATAGGGATCGAGATGATAAAGAGACTCGCCATAAGGATCCATTGCGGAGACAACCGGACCATTGATCCATTTGTAGCCAGCCGTAAACTTCGTTCCGATGCGGGGTACTTTTGCGGTAAGGCGCCCACCTGCGCTTTGACGATAGCGCATCGCCAACTGGTTTCTCAAGGCTGCTTGCGAGGGCTCCTCAGTCGGCGATAATGCTCCCGCATATTCGTAGAGAATCGTCGCTGAAATATTGTCCGTAAACTTTTGGCGATAAGCGACACGCGTCCCTAGGGAACCAGAATCACCGGCGTCATAGGCGAAGACGTTCGAGACAAAATCCTGTAAATAATCCGGCCCTGTAACGGACCCGTGTCCGAATACCGCCGTGTGCGTCGAACGGTCGTTGAACACAGCCACCGTGAGACTGGCATTCTTATTGAACGCATGTTCAACCGCCAATTCTTCGTGCAAGCCGTTTTCAAGAACGGTATGTCCGTCACGCATCAGAACTGTCGGAAATTGATCGAGCGTATTGAGGGCAGATTGCAGAGTGCTTTGATCCCCGGCAGGATCTTGCCATCCATTGGCGGCGACGAGAATAGACGCCTGCCATGTTGGAGTCAGCTGCATGGCCATTTCAGCACGTGGTCGCACGGCTGCTGTCGTGCCGTCGAGGCCCGCCATCACGAAGTCCGAACCATAGCGAAGGCTGATGCGATCTCCGATGGCAAACGAATTGTCAAACGACATTCGCAATCCGCGGAATGTAGGACCATCGGGGCCCAAGCGCGATTCGCGAATCAGGAGAGTGGTTACTGGCCCTACACCCTGTTCGCCTGAGGGTATCCATTGAGTAGCCAAGCCACCGGAATAAGCCCCGTTTTCGTAGCTGAACTGGCTGGCCATCAAGAGCTGTTCATGACCGCCAAGAGAGAAATCATATACAAGAGCGGTGCCTGGCGAATCGGACGGATTTGAAACCGAACCCGGATGATCTGATCCCGAAGTCAGTTCAAGACGCACGCGGCCAGCTTGATTTTGCGCTGTTTCGAACTGACCTGGTGGAACACCGAATATTTCACCATCGTCTTGCCATCGAAGAACCGGCCGCGTGGCGGCGGCGCTTCGAAGAACCCAAGTCCACTCGTCCGAAGCGATTGGCTGATCAGGTTGGCGCTGTAATTTTTCAAGCGATGAAAATACGGAGCCAAGAACGATTTCGAGCAGGGTAGTTCGCTCATCATTCACCAGGACATGCTCTTCCATGACGGGGAGAAACCCAGCCAGAGTCACTTTTATCGAGTATGTACCGGAAGGCAGCAGTGCGCTGGAAAATCGACCGCGATCGTTGGTAAGCAACTCGACCGCCGAGCTGCGGAGCAGTTGATCCGAGCTAACGAAGATAGTGGCGCCCATCTGAGGCGTACCGGTAGAGTCCAGTACCACGCCCGAAATCTTTCCGGAATTCGGCGCGGCCACGGCCGCTAGTGGGAGCAGGCACAGAAGCATACCGAAAATGGATGAGCGAATCACTCGCAAGCTCCCCACGTCACCTCCTCTGTGCAGTCGTTGGCGCCGACGGTGCTTTCACCGTAAAATCCATCGCCGGCGTAATTGTCTGCTTGGTGAGATTATCGGTTACCGCTACTTCAAGCTTGTACGCTCCGGGCGCCAAGGACCCCAGCGTAATGATGTTCTCCAAAGTCAATTCCTCGCCATGCTCAGGCAATTTATCCTTCGGGATATCAAATTTCAGTACCGGCTCAGCAGTCTTATCTTTCATAACGCGATACTGGACCGAGGCGTCTGATTTGTGAGTTTTGTCATCCACTTTGAGGTTGTAGATCTGCAGGAAGACGCCCATTCCGTCCGCAGCTCCGAACGCCGCGTCAAGCTTCGGGCGAACCTTCACATCGCCCAAAACGAACTGGCCGAGCCCAATATCTTTCGATGAAACGGGCGAAATCTGATCGGCAAGAATCAGAGAACTCGACGACAAATGGTCGTCCTCAAAGCGTGGAACAGCAAGCCGAGTATTTACCACGCCGACGTTTCCGTTGTTTACGTCCTTCAGCACGATATCGAGGCGGTAGAGACCAGGGCTCAATGGTACGGCCTTCTGGTAAATTGAAGGGACGGCCTGGGCCTGTTGCAACAACGCCGCCGGAACATCACGTTTCACCGTGTCCTCAAAAGTTTGCACAATTCGACCGCTCAGCGTGCTGATGCGCCCGAACAGATTCACAGTAGCGGAATCCACTCCCTGCTTTTCTTGAAAACTCAACTGTCGCGTAGGTATCTGCACGGTAATAGGAACCAGAACCGTCTCAGATGTGATGCGCAGGAAATAAAAGCGGTAATCAAACTTCACCTGATCACGCACGAGCCGCGAGGTGACCACGGCTTCCAGATCTTTGAATTTCACTGGAGGCGCCTGCTGGATCTTGGCGTAAAGCTCCAGCCGACTAAATTCATTCATGCTCTCAGGCGCCATTCCGATAGGCGCAGCATCGTGGGTACCGTCGGTGTTATTGAACCGGCTAGTCTTACTAGCCAATCCCATAGATTCCATCTGGGTGAGACCCGCGCCTGGAACCATCAAAAGGGCATCCTTCTCGCTCGGATCCATCGTGAGATGATATTCACCGCTCATCGACGGGTCCACGAACTCCAGCTCAACGTTTTCGCCTATACCTTCCAGGTAGCGATAACGCCAGTCTTCGAACGGGTAGGTGGAAGTCTCTCCGCCGCCTTCCTCAGAAGGGCGATCATAACTGCCGCCCGCTGGATGCGAATCAATTTCATCAGGCGCACCCCACATGATGTAAATGCGTCCACGGTCAGCTTTCCAGCCCGGTATGCCGGAGGAATAATGTTCGTTGGCGTATGCAATTCGACGGTAGTGTTCCTCTTTGAATGTGTTGTCGGCCGAATCAGGGTCGGGATTACGACGCTGCCAGAATTGCTCGATGAATTGCTCACGCTCTTCGTTGGTAGCAAGGTGAAGGAATGCACTGCGCTCTTCCGGGGATATGATGTAGACGACGTCCTCGTCAAGCCATTTCCTATATTGGGAGTCTAGTTCTTTTCGAAGCTCTTTATCGCTCTTAGCTTTTTGCTTCCCAGACTTCTTGGCCGAATTTTGGTCAGGCTGGCCTTGTTGCTGCTCTTGAGATTCTCCCTGCCCAAAAGCCAGTGGCGCTACTCCTAAGCCGACAGCCAAAGTCGCCAACAGATACACTCTGACGTAATGGCCCATAAAAAACCATTTCCCCTTTGATTGGTTAGAAATTCTAACCTGTCCGAAGGTACAGGTCAATGCAGTTCCCCCGTACGGGATATGAGCACATCGGACGAAATGGGGTTGCCTGGGGTTTTCGGGGGTTTCTATGGCTGGCGAGCTTCGGAAGCCTAAGCGGCCGCTACGGGCCCCGGCAAGCTGCCAGCGAATCCATCTCCCTTGACGCTTGCAGCGGACGCAAATTGGCCGCAAGGCCGCGATACTGTTTTTTCCCATGCTAAAAACATCTAGAATGGTAGTCTTATGGATAGATGCGCAATTCGTCGGGCCAGGGGCCAAGTTAATGGGAATTGGGCAATTGGCCATCGAAGGGAAGAGGAAGAATCCTTGGAACCAGAAAGTGGGACTGGAATCGTCCGAAGATTAATATAGCTAACTGTCTTTATCTCTTTATCTTCGTCTAATCCGGAAACATTTCGGCCCCTTCGGACGTATGGAATAGTGTGGCGGATGGCTCCGTCCCGCCACGTGAGGACGTAAAAGGTTGATGCAATGAAAACCTGGCAAAAAGTGTTAATCGGTGTGGGTGCTGTAGTCGTGCTTGGTAGCATTGCGTGGTACAGCGTCTATCAGGCGAACAAGGGTGTCGTGCAGGTGCAGACCGGCAAAGTCGTAAAGCAGGACCTGACCTCGGTCGTAACGGCATCCGGTGAAGTCAGACCAAAGAATTATACGAACGTCCTAGGAGAAGGTATCGGGAAAATTACGGATATTGTGGTGAAAGAGGGTGACCATGTGAAGAAGGGCAACATCCTGCTGCATCTGGAAAACATCCAGCCGGCCGCGGACGTTCAAGCCCAGGAGGCCAGCATTAGCTCCACCGAAGCCGGCATGCGTGTGGCCTCTGCAAGTTACGACTCTGCGGTCGCGACGCTCGCCCAGCGCCAGGCGGACCTCGAAAAGGCAAAGTTTGATTGGCAGCGCACACAAGAGCTTTACAAAGATCAGCTCATAGCCAAACAGGAGTTTGACGCAAATAAAGCTACCTACGACAGCGCTGTGGCGGCGCTTAACGCTTCCAAGGCGCAGGTTGAACAAGCGCGCGCGTCGCGAGATCAATCGCGCGATAACATGAATCAGAACGAGGCTGTCCTAAAGCATACAAAGGACATTCTCCGCAAAACGACCTATACAGCGCCGATCGATGGGATTGTCAGTTACATCGCTGTGCGCGTGGGCGAAAATGTCGTACCCGGAATTCAGAACGCCGAAGGCAGTAACCTGATGACGATTTCCGACATGAGCATTGTCACCGCTGAAGTGAAGGTCGACGAAACCGACATCACAAATGTGCGCGAGGGGCAGCCTGCCGAGGTGACCATTGATGCGCTTCCCGGCAAGACGTTCAAAGGCCATGTAACTCAAGTGGGCGAGCTAGCCATTCTGCGTTCGTCTGGACAGGCAGCTACCACGCAAACGACTGCGAATACCCAGGAAGCGCGCGATTTCAAAGTCGTGGTCACCGTGGATAATCCACCGGAGGCGCTCCGGCCGGGCCTTTCCGCCACCGCCAAAATTCAGACTGCGGAGAAAAAAGATGCACTGACCATTCCGATTCAGGCGCTGGCCGTGCGGACGGAAAAGGAACTCGAAGACGCGAAGCCGGGCAAGAAAGGGAGTGACGTCACTCTCGCGGCTTCCAAGCCGTCGACCGGGGCGAATGGTGATTCCAAGAAGACCGACATTCAGGGAGTTTTTGTCATTCGCGATAAGAAGGCAGAGTTCGTTCCGGTGCAGACAGGTATCGCGGGCGTGACCGATATCGAGGTTACCAGCGGACTGAAAGATGGCGACGAAATTGTCATTGGGAGCTACAAGGCGCTTCGCACACTGCGGCCTGGCGCTCCAGTGAAGGTGGACAACTCGGCGCCCAAACGCGAAGAGTCGTCGACCTAGTTGAGCTGAATCCAGGAGCACATTGCGCATGGCCGTTGAAGAAATCATCGCTCCGCAGAGTTACCGCAAGGACCTGGTTGACACCGGTATCGTTATCCAAACCGAAGATCTTTGGAAGACGTACGAAATGGGCGCGGAGCAATTGCATGCTCTGCGCGGCGTGAGCATCGAGATCCACAAAGGCGAATATGTCGCCATCATGGGTCCATCGGGTTCGGGGAAATCCACGCTGATGAATTTGATCGGCTGCCTGGACACGCCAACCAAGGGCAGTTATTGGCTGGCGGGCCGACTGGTCAGCCAACTTGACGATGACGAGCTAGCCTACATACGCAACAAAGAGATTGGATTTGTCTTCCAAACATTTAATTTGCTTGCGCGCGCTACTGCGCTTCACAACGTCGAGCTGCCCATGATTTACAACGGCACGCCTTCCGAAGAACGCCTGGGCCGCGCTAAAAAGGCATTGAGTCAAGTGGATTTGGCTGACCGTATGATGCACAAGCCCAACGAACTCTCAGGAGGCCAGCGGCAACGTGTAGCCATCGCGCGCGCTCTCGTCAACACGCCCTCGATTCTTCTGGCGGATGAACCGACTGGGAACCTGGACTCGCAGACAGGCGAAGAAATCATGGCGCTGTTTGCGCGGCTGCACGAGCAAGGCAATACCATCATCCTGGTCACACACGAGCCCGACATCGCCGCGAACGCACACCGCGTCATTCGCCTGCGCGACGGCAAAGTCGAAAAAGACGAACGCACGCGTTAAGCGCCGGGCCAACCCTACTAGCCCCGATCGAGGCTGTCCTCCTAACTATATTCTGATGTTCGTAGGTGTTATCGTTCTCTGGTTCCGTGTAAATAATTGTGAAGGAGACATGAATGAATGTTGCGCCATCGCGTGGCCGCGGGACTTTGCCCGCGGCACTGTTACTTCTTGCTGCAACCGCAGTTTTCGCCCAGGACCGTGGGCCTCAAAAGCCGGAGGTTACGCCTGACACCCATCAAACGCCTGACGCCACAAAGCCTGGGCCGGAACAGGAGTTCCTTGCAAAGCGCGTGGGCGAGTACACCAGAACGATAAAATTTGTCGCGCAACCGAACGCTGATGCGAACGCTTCGACTGGAACCTCAAAAATTTCCGCGGCTCTGGGCGCACGGTTCATCGTTGAAGAAAATAACGACACGGTTTTTGGACGCCCGGTTTCGGGAACGCGCATCTACGGTTTCAATAACATTACCAAGCGATACGAGGCGGTGTGGATGTACACGGGGTCCACAGGCATGATTTGTTTGACCGGCACGAGCAGTGATAGCGGCAAGACCGTCGATCTGACCGGCGAGACACGGAATCTTCATGGAGGCACAGTTCCCCTTCACGCCGTAATCCGGCAGGTGGACGAAAATCAATTTGTCGTCACGCTGATGAGTGCTGGAGCGGACGGCAAGGAAGCAGCGTTTCAGGAAACCACTTACACGCGAAAAAAATAGCGAAGTTGCCTCGCTGGGGAATGCTCTAACCTGAAAAGAAATTGCGCGCGAGGAAAAGCACGTTGGCGGGACGCTCGGCCAGGCGACGCATGAACCAGGGAAACCAGAAGGAGCCGTAGGAAATCAGTACGTTGCAACGATAGCCGTCACGCACGAGCCGCAATTGTTCTGAGCGCTGGATGCCGTACAGCATTTGGAATTCGAGCTGAGTTTTCGGTATCCCCTGTGCTGCGCTCCATTGGGCAATCTTCTTAATCAAGACGCTGTCGTGGGTGGCCATCGCTGCGCGTACTCGCGTTTTTCGGGCTTCAGGGCTCAGCAATCGTTGTGCGAGATGAAAATAATTCTCGTCCACGTCCTTCTTCTGCGGAAAGGCAACTTCAGGCGGCTCATTGTACGCACCCTTTACCAGCCGCACAGCCCCGCCGATTGATATCAGCGAATCCAGATCCTTTTCGGTGCGATAAAGATACGCTTGCACGCACACGCCGACATTTGCGTAAGCCTTGCGTGCGCGACGATAGAGCTCAAGCGTGGCGTCCACGTAGGGGCTTTGCTCGATGTCAATCCAAAGTGTTTTTTCCGCGGGTGTGTGTTCGATCAGGGCTACGAGATTGGAGTGACAAAATTCAGCATCAAGGTCCAGGCCGAGCTGCGTGAGTTTTACGGATACTTCGGCGGGTAAGTTCGCAGCGCGAATTCGGTCCAGGACATTCAAGTAATGGTTCGTGACTTCTTGCGCTTCCGCGCGATCGGTGATGTTTTCACCGAGATGCGTCAACACCGAGCCGATGCCGTTCGATGCTAGCGTCCGCGCCGCAGCGAGCGCGTCTTCCACATTCTCGCCCGGCATGAATCGCGTCACCGTGCGCCGCATGAAACCGTAACGCGGCGCATGCTCGCGCAGCCATTGGCTCTGCGAGGCCTTCAAGAGCGAGCGTCTCATCAGACTCATCGAAAGGTTTTCCGCCGCAAAAGCTATTGCGTTGTGGAAAGTGTTTTGATTAAGCGGTAGTAAAAGTCCACGCCCTCGTAAAATGACGCGACGCGAATACGCTCATCACGGCCGTGCGAGCGATCATCATCCACATCCATGAACACGCCGGGAATACCATAGGTGGGAAACCCGGCAGCTCGCGAGATAGCTCCGTCGCTGGCCCCCGCATCCAGGACCGGAACAACCGGAACGCCAGGCCACATCTCCTCCGCGACTTTCTCAATTGCACTCATCACGTTTGGCTGAAGCGTGGAAAGCGGATTGGACCTCAATCCCGATCCGGACGACGTGATCTGTGACACGGAAATTTTGGGATCGGCTAGAACTTTCTCCAAGGTCGCCTGAACTTGGCCGGGCGTGTGGCCCGGAAGAATGCGGCAATTGACGTTCGCGCGTGCCATTCCTGGGAGCGCGTTATTCGCATGGCCGCCTTCGAGTCTGGTTGCAACGCAGGTAGTGCGGATGCGCGCGTTATAAAAAGGAGATTCCGAGAGCCGCGCAATGGCAGCCTCATCCGGCGGCGTTTTAAGAATCGCTTTCATGTCTGCGCCTGTTGAGCCGCCCACGATGTCAGCTTCCCGCTTAAAGTATTCGCGCGTGACTTCGCTGAGCTCAAACGGGAATTGGTAATGCTCGAGGCGGGCCAACCCTTCGGCAAGTTCGTAGATTGCGTTTTCCTTGCCCGGCAACGAGCTGTGGCCGCCCGGGTTCGTCACTCTCACATCGAAATCCTGATAAAGTTTTTCCGCTGCCTGGACGCCGACGAGCAATTTCTTTCCTTTGTCCAACTCGAAATCGCCTGCGTCGGGATTCAGAATAAATTCTGCGTCAATCAAGTCGCGATGNNTTGAATCCTTCCTGTTTCAAACGAATCATCGCAGTCATCAGGATTGCGTCGCCGTCTTTGATGTCTCCCGACCCGCGGCCGTAGAAGTACCCGTCCTTCTCGATAAATTGAAACGGATCCATGGACCAATCTTCGCGCCGCGCCTCCACTACATCCAGGTGGCAAATCAGCAGCATCGGTTTCTGTGCGCCCGTACCGCGCAGTCGAGCGACCAAATTGCCCTTCCGAGAATTCGGCCCGAGCACCTGCACGTCGCTCGTGGGATAGCCGGCGTCGCGCAGCCGCTGTGCCATCGCTTCCGCGGCCACTGTTGTACTGCCGACGGAATCTGTCGTGTTAATTTCGATGAGCTGCTTGTAAATCTCTCGCGCGAGTTTATTCGCGGCTTCGTTACTCTGTGAATGTAGGTCGCCCGCGAAGACTAAACAAGCAAGCGCACTTAGCAAAAGGAAAGCTCGAAAATTCATTTATTCTCCAAGAATTAAGAACGAACGAGACTAACAGACACCGGGTGCGAGGGTCAAAATGGCGGCGGCGAAAACGGTTTGTCCTTTGGTGATTCGAGAACGGAAATCGCGTAGCGATAAACTTCCTGCTTCCACTGGTCGGCGATAGAACCTTTTTCGAAGATTTGCCCAAATGCGATGTGGACCTCGCGTCTCTTGTCTTCCGGCAGCGCTGCCAAAAAATCGCCGAAGCGATTTTTCGCGAGAGTCATCGGATCGCTGATACGCGCAGTCGAGGCCGGCTGACCTGTCGTCGCTGGGCCTGTCTTCGCGGTAGCTGCTGCCGTAGGGGTCGCATCTTGAGCTGGGGGCGGAGGTTGCTTTACAGGGTTTCGTTCGTAACTTTGATAGAACGCGTAGCGGAACTGTTTTTCGTACAGTGCGGCGTAGGCCGTTTTGACAGGATCATCGGGAGGTTGGGCGACGCTAACCGCTACGGCGGTGAAATTCTTCAGTGCTGCTTCGAAATCGCGGAAATTGCCGCGCACACCCATCAGCGGCCCTCTGCCGGACTTGCCTAGCGACGCGGCTAGCCGGTCGGTCCGTGCATCGTAGCACTTCCCGTACGTCCCAATTGCTCGCAACGTCACTTGAGGATCCGCGGTTTCAGCGTACGGCTTGACCGCTTCACTTCCATGGTTCTCCACTCCGGGGTTTGGGTCTTTCGTTTGACTCGCTCTTTCATGGAAATGAGCGATCCAGGCAGTCGAACTCATCTGTAGAATCTGCGCGCAAGTCATTCCAAGCTGATCCGCGGCGTTTGCTTGCTTTTGGGGCGCGTGCTGCGCACGGGAACTACCAGCTGTTATCGTCAGGAAGAAAAGCAAGCCGGCAAAAAAGTTCATGACGTTCTTAACTCCCTGTCGGGATAAGTGACTTCGCCAAAATCATCGCTTCTTCCCGCGTGTGAATAGCGCCATTTAACTGGGCTTCCTCAACGGCATTTAGGATTTCCTTAAATACCGGCCCGGGCTTCAGACCGATGGCGAGAAGATCGTCCCCGGTTACCAATCGCGGCGGGTGAATTTCCTCGGCTGGCGTTTCCTCGGTGAATCGGCGAACGAAGTCATAGTTGTCCAGGATGCGGTGACTGGAGAGGCAATCCAGGCGGTGCAGGTCGAGGTGCTCGCCAAAGCGATTCATGCGGGCAAACCGCTTTAGCGTAGCCGGCTTCATTTGCAACACATCTTTGAATTTCATGTGGCTGGCAACGAGCGAAGCGATCTGTTCCGTATCATCATTTGAGAAACGGAGGCGGCGGCAAATTTCTTCAGCCATGCGCGTGCCGACCTCGGCGTGCCGATCGAAGCGAATTCTTCCGTCCGGTCCGGAAGGCGGCGTGAAGGTAGCCGGCTTGCCAACGTCATGCAGAAGCACACCCCATGCGAGCGTCGGCGAGCAGCCCGCCGGGAGTTTTTCAACCATCAGCAAAGTGTGAATCCAAACGTCGCCTTCCGGGTGAAATTGCGGCGGCTGCTCGACACCTTTCATGCGCGCAATCTCCGGCAGAAGTTCTGGCAGCAGTTTGGTTTCATCCAGCAATTCAAACGCGCGACGCGCCGAGCCTTCGGTGAGCAGCTTGGTTAACTCATCGCGAAGCCGCTCGGGAGAAACCTGCGTGATTTCGGGAGCCAGTTTCTGAATCGCTCGAAAGGTATTCGGTTCGATCTCATAGTGAAGCCGCGCGGCAAACCTAACAGCGCGAACCATCCGTAGTTTGTCCTCGCGAAATCGCTCCTCGGGGTCGCCGATCGCGCGGATAATGCCTGCGCGAAGGTCTTCGCGTCCGCCAACGAAATCCAGAATCTCGTTAGTCTCCGGATTCATCAGCAGCGCGTTGATCGTGAAGTCTCGCCGCTTCACATCTTCTTGCGGTGATTTTGCGAGCACAACACTATCCGGGTGGCGGCCGTCGGAATAGCCTATGTCGGACCGAAATGTAGCCACTTCAACCTGAATCGGCACTGCAGCATCGCTTGCGGAGTTATCAACCGGCGAATCTTCGACAACAATTACGACGCCGAACTTTGCGCCCACCGTCAGGCTGCCGGGAAAGATGCGCAGCACTTGGTCAGGCGTAGCATCCGTGCAGACATCGTAATCGGCGGGCTCACGTCCTAGAAGAATGTCGCGCACACATCCGCCGACGAGAAAGGCCTGATAGCCGGCCTCGCGCAATTTCCGGCAAATCTGTTCAGCGAAAGCCCGCGGACTCATGTTGCGATTATGAGCGAAATGGCGCGTGGTTGGTAGTCGATGCAGTTTCCAGTCGTATTCCAGTTCCCTCTAGCGAATCCCGACTTGGCCTCGTACGCTTTCGATTAATTTTTTGGAATCGTAGCCGACTCCAGCCTTGAAGACCGTTTCGACGTTTTCGATGTCGTCAATCTTGTTCGAGGGATCACCTTTGATCAAAACGAGGTCAGCCTGCTTGCCCGCCGCGAGGGTTCCGATGCGATCCTGTTGGCCGAGATAAATCGCGCCATTCTGCGTGCCGATTTGAATGGCTTGCACTGGAGTGAATCCTGCTTCTACGAGCAACTCGATTTCTCGCTGATCGCCGAATCCGGGCAGCACGCCGCCATTGCCGGTCGGGTCGGGCCCGCCAAGCAGCAAGCCTCCCGCTTTTGCGAATGCCACTTCGAAATCCATTTCTTTGCGCAGCAGCGACGTCATCGGCGAGTCCAAAGACACACTTGCGCGCAGCGTCAAATAGCTCTGTGCCGATTCCGCGGACATCGCATCCAGCATGCGCCGCTGCAATTTCGGCCGCCCCGGCACGCCGGCCTCAAACACCGGCAGCGTGGAAGTCACCGCCACGTGATGCGACACGAGATTGTGGATGAGCTCCTGTGCCTGCGCTCCATTCACGTCTTGTTTTGCCCACGCCATGCTTCCACCTTGGGGGCAAACGTCAGGCTTCTTATCCGTCACGAATTCAGTGTCCGCAAACACCGGCCCATGCTCGAAGTCGTCGATTCCAAGCGCCACAGCTTCCGGCCAAGTCACCGAACAAAGATGTCCGGTCAGTTTCATCTTGTGCGCATGGGCTGCCTCGATCGCCACGCCCAATTCCTCACGCGTGATGTTCATGTAGGCTTTGAACGACGTCATGCCTTCCGCGGCCCAGTAGTCCACCATGCGCTTTGCATCGTCCGGGCCGGTCAGTTCGTGCATTTGTGCAAAAATCGTTGGCGCGCCTTCCAGGTACGGAGCGGTCGCGTCGATACTTGGTCCCGGCATCAGGTTTGCGTCTATTCGGCTCTTCACTTTTAGGTCGGTGTAGGGCTCCAGGCTTCCAGTCGTGCGCATCGTAGTTACGCCGGCCGCCAGATAAAGCCGCGGCGCAGTGTAAGGGATCTCCATAACGAACAATCCCGGCTCGCCGAGTCTTCCTCCTGCACGTTGCACCGCGGCCGAGTCCGTATAGTAGAGATGGTCGTGCATTCCAACGATGCCAGGAATGACGGTGTAGCCGGGGCGGTCCAGTTGTTGTGCGCCTTGCGGAATTTGGACCGAAGCAGCCGGCTCGATGGACTGTATCTTGCCGTTTGCGATGATCACCGCTTGGTCTTCCTTGGCGGCAGCACCCGCTCCATCAATCACTCGCACGTGATTCAGAACAAAAACCGGCGCATCAATACTGATGAAGTCTACGACATCAACCGCCTTCGGGGTTTGTGCAACCGCGACCGTGGCGACGAGCAACGCTCCAAACAAAAATAGAAAACGCATCCGCACACCTCGGAAGGTCTCGAGTCGAGAATCGATATGGCGCAGCAATTCTACTCCAGAGTTTCTCGAACTGGAACGGCAGGACTTGAGGGCGGCTGAGCGCGGCCAATCCGCCGCGCTAACTACGATGTCACGCGGAGAACGAGAGCGGTGATGTCGTCATGCTGGCGCGCGTAGCCGACAAAATTATTGACGTCTGCCATTACGCGCGCGAGTACATCCGCAGCGTTCGCGGGAGTTGGATGCACGCAGGGAAGAAGTCGGGCCTCGCCGTATTCTTCTCCGGCTTCATTCACCGCTTCCACTACGCCGTCGGTAAAAATGAAAATCAAATCACCCGCGTAAAGCTGGGTGCGTCCGGACGGATAGGGAATTTCGTTTTCGGTGAAGAGCGGCGTCCCGAGGGGTGGGCCACCGATAGAAAGCCGCTCGATTTCTCCAGACGCTCGGCGCAAGATCGGATCGTTATGCCCGCAGTTCACGTAGGACATCTCGCGAGTCTCAACATTTATTTCCGCGAGGAAGGCCGTAGTAAAGCGAAGGCCTTCAAGACTGTGCGCCCGGGCGTAGCGTTCGAGCCCCACTACAATTTCATCAAGCGAAGCAGGTGTCGCCGCAAGCGCTCTTAAGCTTGCCTGGAATGTCGCCATCAACAGCGCAGCCGGCACGCTTTTCCCCGCAACGTCGGCCACTGCAATGAGTAATGGCGGGTTGCTAGCGCGGCCCGTCGGCAGCGGCCGCAAAAACGCGTCGTAATAATCGCCCGCGACAGTGTTTTGAGGACGCGTGGCGAACGCAATATCGACACCTGCAATAACTGGCGGCTGGGCGGGAACAAGCCACTGCTGAATCTCGCGCGCGATTTCGAGATCTCGCTTCATCGTCACGCGATCGGCCAGTTCGAGCGCTAGCAACAAAAATAAAATCACGGCGCCAAGCCAGATGCCGTCAAAGTTTTCGTTGTGAACAACCAGAAGGATTATCGCGGCGATCAGAAGCACCCGTCGCGTGGGGGAGAGCTTCATCAACATGGCCAGAAACAAACCCCAAGCTGTCCGCCAGAAACGCTTGAATTTCGATTTCTCCTGGCTAATGGCCTCGCGGTCCACATCCTTCGAGTAAAAGCCGTAGGTGTCTGTGGCTTCGGACTTGAACTGTCCCCAGAGCTGGCTGATTTTCAGGCCCTCGGTCACGCGAGCCCAAAAGTCGCGCAAGCTGTGGAACGCGCCGGTTGAACGCTTTTCGGGATTAGAAGTTGTGGCCATGAGAACGATGATTATAGGACAGGAAACACATTGCGCCGCATTTGTTCCGTCGAGGAGTCAGCTGCTTGCGCGCTCGAGAAATCAGTCGTGGTCGTCGGAGTCGTCGCGAGTCGTGAGCGAGCCGCCGAATTGTACTTTCGAAAATCCGAAACGGTCGCGAAGACGATCGGTGGCGCGGGCGAGCCGTTCCAGCTTTTCGCGGCGCCCCGGATCAAGAAGCTCCATTTGGCCGGACGCGCCCGAGAAGGAGGAAAATTCGACACCGACAAGCCGCAGTTTCGCGGCTCCGTCCCAAGCGCTTGAAAAAATATCCCGGACCGTGTGGAGAAAGACAGTGTCGAGATCGGAAGGCTCGCTGAGCGTATGGCCGCGGGTGATGGTCGTAAAGTTGGCATAGCGCAGCGTAACGGTGATGGTGCGAGCGTGCAGGGCAGCTTCGCGCAAGCGTTTTGCGGCCTTTTGGCACAGATGGCTCAAGGTGGACTCTAGAACCTCGCGGTCATTTGTGTCATGGCCGAAAGTCTGATTGTGGGAAATTGATTTCGGCTCGGCGTCAACGAAAAATTCGAACGAATCAATGCCGCGCGCCTTGCGATAAAGCGCTTGGCCCCACTTTCCGAAAACCTCTTCGAGACGCTGAAGTGTTACCTGCTGAAGTTGCGCAATGGTTTCGACCCCGAGGCCTTTCAGCGCAGCTTCCGTCACTCTTCCAATGCCTGGAATCCTCCGCACGGACAACGATGCGAGAAAGGCGGGCTCACTTCCCGGCGGAACCCAAACCAGCCCGCGGGGCTTGGCCTGCTCACTCGCAACTTTTGCGACAAGGCGCGTTGCCGCCAAACCGCCCGAACACGGCAACGCGGTTGTTGACGTGATTTCGAGCAAAAGTTTGTGCGCTGCGCCAAGGTGCGGACCATGGAGACGTTCGGTGCCCGCAAGATTCAGATACGCTTCGTCAATCGAAGCCATTTCCACCGTCGGTGAATATTTTGCGAGAATCGTCGCGACGCGATCGCTCCAGCGGCCATAGAGTTCATGGTGGCCGTCGAGGAACACAGCGTGCGGGCAAAGTTTTGCGGCTGTGCGCAAGGCCATCGCGGAATGAACGCCGAAGCGGCGCGCTTCGTAGCTGGCGGACGTCACAACGCCGCGCTGGTCGCGCTGCCCCCCGACGATCACGGCCAGGCCGCGCAATTCGGGGCGCGCCAGCAGTTCAACGGAAACAAAAAACGCGTCCATGTCGATGTGAAGAATGGAAGCAGTGGAATCCGCAGCAGGCGCTGATGCGTCGTGCTTCGCGCGAAAATGGGCCAGCTGCGGCATATCGTTGAAATGGACGAGAGTTAGATTCTACGCCAAAACAACTGTGGCGTTTTGTCAGATACGGTCGGCAGCGGCCGCGCGCGGGATGCCTGCGAGATCGTTCGTGAAGGTAACGTTCGTCCAGCCGTTCTGTTCCGTCAGAATTGCGCGCACGTGTTCTGCCGAATTGTAGCCAAGCTCGAGAACGAGAATTCCACCTGAGCGAAGCAGCGTGCCGGCTTGTTCGATCAGCCGCGCATAAATCTCCACACCCGTAGGACCGCCAAAAAGAGCCTCGCGAGGTTCGTGGTAGCGCACCTCGCGCTGTAACTGGTCGGCTTCATTGCTCGCGACATACGGTGGATTACTTACTATGAGGTCGAAGGGCAGTGGCGAGGGGCTAGTGGTGAGCGACGGGCGAAGAAATGGCGCGAGCAAATCCGCTTGAACGAAATTGATGCGTTCAGCGAGGGCATGGCGGGTGGCGTTTCGACGCGCAACCTCGAGAGCGGCCTCGGAAATATCTATGGCAAAAACGTCAGCGTGCGGCAATTCGTAGGCCAGCGAAATGGCGAGACAGCCCGAACCCGTGCCGACATCGGCGACGAGCAACTTTTCACGCGGTAAGCCCGTATCCATATGGATTTTCAAGCCGCGCGGGCCGAGCCGCGCCAAGGCGACTTCCATCACATGCTCGGTCTCCGGCCGCGGGATAAGCACCGCGTGCGTTACCTCGAATTCGAGGCCCCAAAATTCCTGTTTGCCGGTGAGATATTGCGTGGGCTCGCCGGCCGCGCGGCGCGCGATCAGAGCGTAATATTTTTCCGTTTCAGCAGATTCGAGAAGCGCTTCGGCATGGGTGTACATCCAAGTGCGATCGCGCCCGAGCGCGTGCATCAGGAGGAGCTCCGCAGCAAGCGTATGCGACGGAACGCGTGACGCGCGTAGCGTCGCCATGCCTTCCTTCAGTGCCCGGCGGATATCGATCGCCTGTTCGCTCACGTTAGAACTCGGCGCGAATGCGGAAACAGATTGCTGGCTGTTGGCATTTGACACTTCGCGGAGATGGGCGCCATTGCTACCAGAATCTCGCATGATTAGGCTTCCACGAGCTCTTGCTTCAGCCGCTCAGATTCATAATGAGTGGAAAGCGCGTCAACGATAGGCCCAAGTTTCCCTTCCATTACTTGGTCGAGCTGGTGAAGCGTCAAGCCGATGCGATGGTCGGTGACGCGATTCTGCGGAAAATTGTAGGTGCGGATTTTTTCGGAGCGGTCGCCGGTCTTGATCTGGCCGCGGCGCTCGGCAGCTATCGCTTCGTGCTGCTTGGACTGTTCCATCTCGTACAGTCGGGCCCGCAAGACGCGCATGGCTTTCGCGCGATTTTTGATTTGCGATTTTTCATCTTGCTGCGACACAACCAGACCGCTGGGAATATGCGTGATGCGAACGGCGGAGTACGTGGTGTTCACGGATTGCCCGCCAGGGCCGGAAGAGCAAAACGTGTCGATGCGCAGGTCCTTGGCTTCGATTTTGATGTCGATGTCGTCCGCTTCGGGCAGCACGGCAACGGTTGCGGCGGAGGTATGAATGCGTCCTTGTTGTTCCGTGGCTGGAACCCGCTGCACGCGATGCACTCCGCTTTCATACTTCAGCTTGGAATAGACTTTGTTTCCCTGAATTGCGGCCACGACTTCTTTCATTCCGCCGATGGAGGATGCCGAGCTTTCGAGAATTTCTACTTTCCAGTTTTGCGATTCGGCGTATCTCGAATACATGCGAAAGAGCTCAGCGGCAAAGAGGGAAGCTTCGTCACCGCCGGTACCGGCGCGGATTTCGACGATTACGTTTTTGTCGTCGTTAGGATCGCGCGGGAGCAGCAGAAATTTCAGTTCGCGCTCAACGATCACACTGCGAGTTTCAAGTTCGTGTTCTTCGTCGTGCGCCATCTGCTTCATTTCGGTGTCGTCGGTTTCAACGAGCAGTTGCTTTGCGCCCTGCAATCCTTTCTGAATTTCCTTCCATTCGCGGTACTTCGCCACCATCTCGGCCATGTCCGCGTGTGTCTTGGCAAGCTTCTGGAAACGCGCCGAATCGTTGTGAACTTCGGGCGAAGAGAGTTGCTGCGTCAATTCTTCGTAGCGCGATTCGATGTTATCGAGTTTTTCAAACAGCGTTAAATTTGCCATGCCATGCCTCGCGAATCACTAATCGTTGTTTGTGGGGTAATTCTTGAAAGCCGGCGTAACGGGTTTTCAGCCCGCAGTGAGCAGGAAGAAGGAGGAAAACGCTAATAAAAGAAGGCCAACATAGTGTTCATTGCTAAGATCAGAATAGTCCCGATTCCCCAGTGAGTCAAACCGAATACACAATAGTGGCGATCGTTGCCGGCGAGACTAGAAACGCACGCGCCCTGGCGCAGAATCGCGTCCCACCGGTCTTTGCGGGCAGGCTGCAATTCCATCGTTCACGCCAAGACGCGCAGCGAAAGGAATCAGTTGGCTTGCGCTGATCGCTTGGCAGTGAATTCACGGTTGAACTGGCCGGCGCCCATAGTGCCCTTCAGGGTGTCTCCGGTCAGTGTTGCCTTAAACTGGACTTTTCTTGTATTGCCGTCGCGGCCAGGGCGCTCCTCTGTCCAGGATATCGTGTTGCCGGAGACGGTGGCGTCATAGGCATTTTCACCGCGCCGCGTCTTGTGACTGACCTTGAATTTGTCGCCGTCCTGAGTGATCGTGAGCGACTGCGCACCACCGCCGCCACCTCGGTTTCCGCCCCCTCCACCTTGACCGCCATCTTCGCCGCCTGTCACGGTCATTGCCCACGAGCCGACAAAACTGGCATCCTGCGGCGCGGCCCGTAGGACTGTAACCGACAGCAGTAGAAACGCGATCACGTAGAACACTGCAAATCCCGCTCTAAACTTCTGCATGTCAAATCTCCTTTGTTTCAGCCCTGTTTCCTGGCTTTCATCGGCGGACCACAAATCGCGCCCCTTCCTAAGTGCGCCGAAGAACCGCTGGGCTAGTTATAATTACGTCTGAGCACGTCGGGAGGTTCCAAAAGTTTTGCGGCGAGAAAGAGCAATCCCGCCAGTATGCTAGTATCCTGAGCTTCCAGCTCGATTTAGCGGTCGGACAGACCCAGGAGCGCGCTTGCGGGGTGCTCGCTATTTTCCGATTTTGGTCCTGGTGATGGCGCTGAGCGTCACCCACACGGAGGCTCAAATGCAAACAGGTCACGGTACAGCAGCATCGACTCCGCAGGACGGGTATGCCGAGGTGAACGGCGTCCGGCTACATTACGTGGAGCAGGGCAAAGGGCCGCTGATTCTATTTCTGCATGGGTTTCCCGAGTTTTGGTATGCCTGGAAAGTTCTGCTGCCTGAATTTGCCAAGGACCACCATGCGGTCGCGGTGGATATGCGCGGCTACAACCTTTCGTCGATGCCTGAGTCAGTTGACGCATACCACGTTCCGATTCTCGTCGAAGATATCCGAGCTCTGGCGGAGAAGCTGGGCGCGAAAAAATTCGTGCTCGTTGGCCACGATTGGGGTGGCGTGATTGCCTGGGCGTTCGCTGCGGCGCATCCGGAAATGTTGGAGAAACTGGTGATCGTCAATGCGCCGCATCCAGTGGTTTTCGCGCGAGAATTAGCGAACAATCCCGACCAGCAGAAGGCTTCTGCGTACTTCAACCTTTTCACGTCCCCGGTGGCGGAGGCAACGCTCAGCCAGAATGATTTTGTCCTGCTTCAACAGAGCGTCCTGGCAACATGGGCGAACGATGAAGATCGCCAGAAATACTTGGAGTGCTGGAGAAAGGGACTGACCGGTGGATTGAACTACTATCGCGCTGCGAAATTGAGCTCACCTGTGGGCGGAGAAAAAGCCGATGCCCCCCCTTTCTTGATACCTAAGAATCCTGTCATTACCGTGCCCACCCTAGTGATCTGGGGTCTGAAAGACACCGCACTTCTACAAGGGAATCTGGATGGCCTGGACCGGTACGTGAAGACGTTGAAGATTGAGCGCGTGCCGGAAGGGAGCCACTGGGTCGTAGCTGAACAGCCCGCGACGGTGATCCGAGCGATAAGATTTTTTCTCCAGTAAGCGCAGCTCTCCATCAAATTAATCCGGAGCTTAATGCCCGCCCGGGCCCCCTCCCGGCTTGAACTTCCGAATAAGAAAGACCAGCGGAACTCCCATCAGGACAAACCATCCGAGCGCAGTAAAGCAGTCGTTGAACGCGAGGAACGAAGCTTGCCTTTGAAGGAGGCTAAAAGCCTCTGCCTGAGCGTGTACGGCGGCATCCGGATGCGAGAAACCGTGCATAGAGAAATAATTGGTAAGGTTGGTGAGGAACTGCCGGTAGTGCTGGTCGAATAGATTTGCGTGCGCCACCAACACGCTCTGATGGTACTGCGTTCGGCGCGCCAGTACCGTAGTGACGAAAGCTATTCCAAAACTTCCACCTTGATTGCGGAAGAGATTGGTGAGGCTAGAAGCCTTGTTGTTCTTGTTGCTTGGCAAATTGGAATACGCAAGCTGGCTCACGGGTACGAACAGCGTGGCGATTCCCAGCCCTTGCAGCGCTCGCGCCAAAGCTTCGTGACGGTAATCGGTGGTCAATGTATAGCTGGCGAAAAGCCACATGGCCAACCCGAAAACAAAAAATCCAAAACCGATCAGCCGTTTCACACCGAGTTTCGGAAGAATTCTTACCACCACGGGCGCGAGAATTACGATTACAAACGCGCCGGGGCCGAGGACTAGCCCGGCATCCGTCGCCGAATAGCCGTACAGCCGCTGCATCATCTGAGGAATAAGTACGGTGGATCCATAAAGCGTAAATCCGAACATGAAGTAGAAAATATTGGCCAGCGCGAAATTTCTGTCGGCCAACAGACGGATCTCCACCACGGGATCGGGATGGCGCCACTCCCAGACGATGGTAAACAGAAGCGCTACCATCGAGATGGTGAAGAAAATTACGATGAAGTGGCTTTCGAACCAATCCTCGGTTTGCCCGCGATCGAGAACAACCTCGAGGCAGGCGAAGGCCATGGCCACCGAGAAAATTCCCCATCCATCGATCTTCAACTTTCCGTCCTTGCGCGCTGCCTCCACCTCCCGTTTGAACTCCGGCGGATCAGACACCACGCGGCTGGTCAGGATCAACGAAATGATGCCTATCGGAATGTTGATGAAGAAAACCCATCGCCAGCTCCAATGGTCCGTGATCCAACCGCCCAACGGCGGCCCGATCGCCGGCGCAGTCACAATCGCCATGCTGTAGAGAGCGAAGGCTGCCGCCCGCTTCGCCGCCGGGAAAGTATCTACGAGGATGGCTTGTTCCACCGGAGCCAGTCCTCCTCCGCCGACTCCCTGCAACACGCGACAAAAAATCAACGCGCCCAGGCTGGGTGCGAAGCCGCACAGCAGGGAACTCACGGTGAACAGCGCCACGCAAATCATGTAGTAACGCTTGCGCCCGAAGAGTCGGCTAAGCCAGGCGGAGAGCGGCAAGACGACGGCATTCGAGACCAGGTAGCTGGTGAGAACCNNGCCCGCCCGCGATATGAGGGAGAGCAACGTTGGCGATCGCCGTGTCCAGAAGTTCCATAAACGTCGCGAGAGTAACGGTGATGGCGATAAACCACGGATTGATGCCCACTTTTGGGAAGGAAAGATTCAGGGAGGCGGTTGGTGTAAGCGTCTCGCTCATGAATGCTCTGGCCGTTTAGATGCAAAAGAGACCGTTCGGTCTCAGATATGGTATGATGGTTTTTGGTGAAAGACCAGCCGATCACACGGATGGCCGAGGGAGACAGACGTGACCAAAGGAGAGCAAACCAGAGGCGACATCGTCCGGAAATCAGCGCCGCTCTTCAATCGAAAGGGCTACGAGGGCACTTCACTTTCGGACCTGATGAAAGCGACGGGCCTCCAGAAAGGCGGAATCTACCGCCATTTCTCGAGCAAAGAAGAACTAGCCACCGAAGCCTTCGACTATTCCTGGGGAAAAGCCGTCAGTGGAAGGCTGGACGGCGTCGCGGAAGTCGTGGATTGCGTGAACCGTTTGCAGAAGATGATCGACAATTTCGTCGAGTTGCGAGCGGGACTGGTGTCCGGTGGCTGTCCGCTCATGAATACGGCTATCGAAGCAGACGACGGAAACGCGGCACTACGAGCGCGAGCTAGAAAGGCATTGCAGAGTTGGACCGTGCGCCTGTCCAAGATCACTTCAGAGGGAATCGAAAAACAGGAGATCGATCACCGCACCGACCCGCTAACATTATCCCAATTAATCATCGGCTCGCTGGAAGGCGCGTTACTTATCAGCCGTCTGCAAAAAAGTGACGAACCGCTCCGCGCCATCAAGCAGCACCTCTCTGAATACCTCGAAAACAATGTTCGCACGCTCCCCGCTATTGCCGGTAAGCAGCCCACATATCATCGATGAAAGTATATTGAGGAAACTCGCCCTGCAGCCAAAATCGCGTCTGGCCTTGGCGTTCCCAATTTGCGCTGTAGTCAAATCCGGTTTGCGCCTTGATTTGCGCAATCGCCTGCGTATCATCTTCCGTCATCCAGCGATCGACGTAATCGAAAAACGGTGGATAGTTCCACACATTCTCCGCCTGCATGAGATGAATGGTGAGCGCCTCTCCGACCCATGACACAGAAGTGCAGCATCGCCGGTAAGCCTCTCCGAGTTGCTCATCCCCGTTTATCAGCGGCCAGCTCGAAGGTTGAAGTTGCTCGTATGGTCCATACAGACCTGGGCTAACGGGCGTGCCGTCGGTGGTCACTCCGTAATGCCCTCCGTAAATCACTGTTGCTCCCTGCCACGCTTGCTGGAACGATCCCGCGGGAGGAATTTTGTTAACGTAAAGGGTCTGCATGTCCTCGCCGAACTGGTTCGGAAACGTTGCGGAAACATCCTTCATGCCGTCGTTGTTCAACAGAATTCCGGCGAAAATGATCGGTAGCTTCCGGCCGCTGCGGTGTCCTCCGAAGGCAGGCCATCCGTACCCCGTCTGCACGCAGCCGTACAAGTCGATGCCGTACTGCACGAAATAATTCGTAAGATTCACTTTTTGGTCCGCCGGAAAGTTCAGCATCAAGAGAAGCGAGGCATACGAATCAGCAAAAGCGACATGCTGTCCGTAACTCGGCATGTACTCTCCGGGCGCATCGAACAGGAACGGGTCCGTATCGATCCACGGCCTGCGGTACCACGTTTCGAATTGCGAAAGCGGGGGAGTGCCGGACGGATTTGGAGGCGCCAGCGAAGGCAGCAAATTTCTCTGTAGCGAATTCGCGTGATAGATCGTTTGGCTGCGGTCGCAGTAAGATGGCCGGAATGCATCGGCGCTTGGCGTCGCGGAAAGCACAGTAAGCACCGACACGGTAGCCACGGGGCTTACGCTCATGTCCGTCGAGCGCATCACTTCCGGCAGCGAATGAATCTGAGCCACGCTGATCGAGGATACCAGCGAGTCTCCCGCCTTCAGGCTGATCGGAGGATAGACTCGTACGGTAGGGTCAAACCAGAACGATTCGTCCGTGCCGTCATTCAGTCTGGAATCGAAGCCGCTCTTGCTGTTCGATGTCGGCAGGTTCTTTACCGAGCCATTCTCGTATGGGGTCGCGGTTGTGGGAGCAGGATTGATCGCGGTAATCGTCACCGGCCCGACGACGTAGTAGTCGCCATTCACAAACTGGCCCACCGGGACCGCTTGGCTAAACGTCCAGGTGATGCCGTCTTTGCTGATCGAGGAAGCCGTTCCCGCTGGGGGAGGTGGCGGGGGAGGAGGAGGCGCTGCCGTGACTGTTACCGCCATTTGTGCGGACTTGGAAGTATCAGCCGCGCTTGTCACAATCACCGAAAAGGTTCCAGCATTGTTTCCCGCAGTGTAGTCGCCTGTGGACGAGATCGTTCCGCCCGTCGCAGCCCAGGTGACCATAGTATTTGTGGTTCCTGTGACCGTCGCAGAGAACTGCTGCTGCGCACCGGCGGCTACGGAGTAAGGGCCTGGTGGTATCGAAATCGTCACAACCTGAGGTGGTGCAATCGGCCCGGTTGAACCCGTCCTCCCGGCGCACGCACCAAGGCTAGCGATCGCGAATAAAAGTAGGCAGACTCCGGCCCATGGCACGCGCTGGGGTCGATTTCCGCGGCTGTGAGGTGCGCGGACACAATCACTCAGGGGATCCAAAAAGAAGCGGTACTCCGGAAAGCGCATGAGTTACCTCGGTGCTGTCAGGTTAGCGTTACCGTCAGGCAGGGGTCTACTGGCCCAAGGTAGGTATTTCGTACAGTGCAGATTTTCCCTCGTGAATCGAAACGACAGTGCAACTGGCGCGCCTTTTATGGAGAACGTAAATTGGCGCGTGTTTCAATGAATGACCCACTATCAATGCGACTGCTCGCTTTGCCATAGGCGATGGGTGTACTACGATACGACCTGCCATGAGCGAGAACAATATATCGAGATCCAAGAATCGCGCTGACGCGATGTTGCGGGGATCGCTTCGAGCTGCATTCCCGCTATCAGTCTGTCTGTTATTCGCGTTATGCGCGGCGGCGCAGACTGAGAAAGTTCCCCCACAAATCGTGATTACCCATGTGACGGTGATCAATCCCGGCACATCTTCGGTGCGGCCGGATACCACTGTTGTCATAACCGGTGATCGCATCACCGCGGTTTCCGGCGCAGCCGGGTTCGAGGTGCCGAAGAATGCACGAGTGATCGACGGCAGAGGACAATATCTAATCCCCGGCCTGTGGGACATGCACGTGCATTCCGCATTCGGCGATTGGTTCCCCGGAGGACGCGACATTATCTTGCCGCTCTTCATCGCCAATGGCGTGACCGGCGTGCGCGACATGGGCGGAGACATCTCCGTGCTTTTCGCGTGGCGCAAGCAGATCGCAGACAGACAGATTGTCGGCCCGCGAATGATCGTCTCCGGCCCCATGCTGGATGGATACCTGCCGGACGGCAAAAGCCTTCGATTTCCGAGTTCCATCGCCATTACCACGCCGGAAAGCGCAGTTACCGCAGTGGACTCGCTAAAGATGCAGGGCGTGGACTTTATTAAGGTGCAGTCAGAAATTTCGCACGATGCTTACCTTGCTGCGGCGGCCGAAGCGCACAAGCAGAACTTGCCAATTGTGGGGCATGTACCAACCAAAGTCCGTTTGGCGGAAACCGTCGCAGCAGGACAAAAGAGCATCGAGCATTTGATGGGCATCTTCGAAGGCTGCTCCACGGAAGAGGACAAATTCATTAGCGGCCAAGGTGATTTGAAGCTGATGCTCTCCTCTTACGACCAGCAGAAATGCGATGCGCTAATCGCGCTACTGGCAAAAACTCAAACATGGCAAGTTCCAACCCTAGCCTGGCAACGCGGAGGCACATTCCTTGACCAGCGCGATCTGAAGCATCAGCCGCTTGATAAGTATGTTCCGGCATACTGGCGCGACGTGACTTGGCGTCGATTCACGGATGAAATGATGCCCGATCTTTTGAAAGATCCTCTCGCGTTACGCCAGGAATACTTCGCGCGCAATCTGCGGATGGTGGGGGCGATGCACCGCGCTGGAGTGCCGTTTATGGCGGGGACCGATACAGCGCCAGGGGTCTACATCATCCCCGGATTCAGCCTCCACGATGAAATCGCCAACTTCGTAGAAGCGGGTTTTACGCCGATGGAGGCGTTACAGACCGCCACCAGCAATCCAGCGAAGTTTTTTGGAGTCGAAGGCAGCTTCGGTTCCATCGAGCCCGGCAAAGCTGCTGACCTGGTTCTCTTGAGCGCGAACCCGCTCGACGATAGTCGCAATACGCAGAAGATCAGTTGTGTGATCGCCAATGGCCGGCTTTTTGATCGCACCGCTCTAGATAAGATCCTTGCTGGGGTAGAGGCGTCCGCAAAGCAGCAGAAGTAGTGAGCAACGTCAGTCCAATGGCAACAAACGATCACACTGCCGAGATGATGTGGCGATTCTGGTATCCGGCGCTGCGGAGCAAACAGGTGCGCGGCCGAAAACTTGTGCGCGCGATGCTGCTCGATGTGCCGCTCGTGCTGGGGCGCGACGCCGCCGGAAAAGCGTTTGCGTTGCGTGATGTTTGTCCGCACCGCGCTTTCCCTCTTTCGTTTGGCCAGTTCGACGGCGCGACTGTGGAATGCGCCTACCATGGCTGGCGATTTGAAGCCCACACGGGCCAGTGCCAGGTGATCCCCTCGCTCACGGCGGATTCAAAACTAAAATGCGAGCGGATTTACGCGGGCAGCTTTCCTTGCGAAGAACACGACGGTTACATCTGGTGTTTTATGAGCGACCCGGAAGGCCGAGCGCCCGGCGTTGCGCCGCCAGCCGCGCCCGAACTGCCCACATTCAGCCCGCGTTATCAGATGGCGCATCTGTGGGCCGATCTTCCGTGCGGCGTGGACCAAGCCATCATCGGATTAATGGACCCGGCGCATGGGCCGTTCGTGCACCAAGCCTGGTGGTGGCGCAGCCGCCGCAGCATTCGCGAAAAAGAGAAACAATTCGAACCAATCCTGAACGGATTCCGCATGAGTCCGCACCCGCCTTCGGCGAACAGTGCTCCGTACAAAATCCTGAAGCTCATCACTGGCGAGCCGGCGACCACCATGATCGATTTCGTTCTGCCAAACCAGCGCTTCGAGCAAATTCGCGCGGGCCGCTATTGGCTATCCAGCCGAACAATGGTGACGCCGATCCGCAGCGATCTTTGCCGGCTGGACTTTTGCGCGGCATGGAACATCCTTACCTGGTTCCCGGTGGTCTCATTCATCATTCATGTTTTCGGTCCGCGATTTATCCGGCAGGATACCGAAGTGATCGAAAAGCAGGCCCTGGGATTGAAATATGACGACCGGATGATGCTGGTGGATGACGCAGACCGCCAGGCGCGTTGGTATTTTGAATTGAAGGCTGCGTATTTGGAATCGAAGCGGACCGGGGCGCCGATGCAAAATCCGCTTTCAGGACCTGTTACGTTGCGCTGGCGCTCGTAGTTCGACCACGGGTTGAAGCAACTCACTAAAAGCAAACAGTGGGCAAAATGCCCCGCTACGAAACGCCTACCGAAGATGGCCTAGATCGAACGTAGCTTCGATGTCCTGGTCATCCGGAGTATGAACTTTCACGGTGGCATCATCGTCAGAGTCGATTTTATCCCCGTCATATTGCAATTCGATAACCGCGCCCGATATCTGAAGGATGTTTGTGACTCCGTCGGAGTACAGCAAATAGACCTGCGTCGATTCTGTGGGAATTTTCTTGCTTTGAAGCAGCTGAATATCGAAGTCGCGTTCAAAATTCGGTATTGGCTGACCCGGCGTGGCCGTATTAAAAGGTGCTGGGCCCGGATAGGAATCGGTCAGGTCAACTTCCACTCGCACGATGAAAGCGAATTTTTTGTCCGCGAGTTCTTCTTCCGTGCCCTGGATGTCTGGGTTTA
>PKWH01000344.1:0-209 GCA_003131985.1 Acidobacteriota bacterium
GGCGCGCCGCGCTGCCACCCGTATTCACCGTGCGATGTGTCAGTGTTGTTGTCCGAGTCGTCATCAATCTTAGACTGCGAGATCATCCTCACTTTCGCCGGCAGATTGTTCATGTTTACCACCAGTAGGCCGTGCTGCGGATCGAACGCGTACCCGCTCCAGTTCATGCCGCCGACGTTTCCGGGCACCGTCAGCGTTCCCTGCACACT